>JAOTWJ010000221.1 GCA_029862925.1 Gemmatimonadota bacterium | reverse complement strand
TAGAGCCGCGCGATGTGACGGCAGCGTCTCGATCCGGTCCAACCGCGTGTCGCGGCCGACGGACCAACGGGATCAGCACGAGCAGACCGATCAGGCAGAGCCAAGCGAACGCGTCACCAAGCATCGCATACACGGTTCGCACCCGTCGCAACGGAACGGTGGCCACCACCGTCCCCGCACCATCGAACGTGTTGCCGGCCGCCAGCACGCGGCCCTCGGGACTCGCCACAAGCGACACGCCGTATGCCGGTCGGAGCAGTGTCAACCCCTGCTCGACGGCACGCACGCGAGCCATGTCGGCGTGCAGCCACGCGATAGTGCGCCAGTCGTCCGACGGCGCGAGCGCGACGACAGCCCGCATGTCGCCCGCTTGATGCAGCAGCGGCGCGAAGTCGAAGTCGTGACAGATCGCCGCCGTGAGCCGTCCGTACGGCGTGTCCCACGCCGGCAGGATCCCGTCCCCGGCGTCCACCAGCGACGCCTCTCCCCCGATGATGGGATGCGCCTTGTCGAACGTCCACGCGAGGCGACCGTCCGGCTCGAACGCGAGCAGCGCGTTGCGCAGCGGCGGCGTGGCGTCCGCGGTCCACACGCCCAGCCCGACCACCAGATGAATGCGCTCCTCGGCCGCTAGCCGACCCATCCGTTCCGTGAATGCGTCGGCATCGGTCCCGAACACCTTGGCAGCCGTCTCAGCCCACGCGACGATGGCGGCGCCGGCACGGGCCTCGCGCCGGGTTCGCGCGACGAGGTCGGCAATCACGGCCTCCGACGTGGTCCGCAGCCGCGCGGCGCCCGCGTCGGCGGCGTCCCCAGACTGGAACGACGCCCGGAACTCCTGATCGAACGCCCCGCGCAGCGCGGGCGAGGGCGCCAGCAGCGCGACCCGCACGTGCTCCGCCGGTCCGGGCGACCGCCCCAAGCGCAACTCTCCGTAGACCACGGCCGCCAGCAGCACGACGACCCAGGCCACCCATCCCGCGCGGGGCACCGGGAGCGCCGCCCCCCGCCGCGCGACCACCCATGCCACGATCGCACCCGTCCACGCGATGAGGAACGCGACGCCGGCCGTGCCGACCGCCGAAGCGAGCTGTGTCAGCGGCAACACCTCTATCTGCGTGTACGCTATCGCCCCCCAGCTGCCGTACGGCGTGAGCCGTGCGAGCGCGAGTTCGAGTGCGACCCACGCGGCGGGGAACACGAGCGTGCCGGCGAAGGGACGTCGGTCCCTCGCGCCGGCCACCGCGTCGACGACGAACGGGATGGCGAAGCAGAGGCCGTACGCCGCCGCGACCGCGATGTAGATCCAGCCGGGTGCCGGAATGATCCCGCGCCAGCTCACGATGTGCACGAGCACGTGCGCCGGTACGAGCCACACAAGACCGCGCCAGGGCCCCGCGCGGTCGAGAAACACGAGCAGCAGCGGCAGCGCCACCCACGGACCAACCGTGGTGGCGTACCGCCCGTTCGAGAGCCCCACGCCGATCATTCCCAACACGAAGAGCCCGGCCGTGATGAGTTGGTCCCGCTGGTCTCGCGTCATCAGGCCCACGGTGGGCTGGCGCGCCACCGCCGTCAAGGTCGAGAAGGGTTGCGCTGAGTTCGGTCTGTGTCCTCGAAAGCAGGACCTGTCCGCCGAGTCGCTTCTCGTCGTTGTGGACCCATTGTGGTGGCGTTCGGCCTCTTCATTCTCCAAGTCTTGCCACCATCGGCCCAAGTTGACAGTATCCTTGGCGCTCCGTCTTCGGACGACCGTACTTGGCGGGGTTGATGGCACATTCCTCACCGCAGAACGCGGGCTCCTTCTCTACGAGACAGTGAGTGGATTCACAGCACGATAGGAGAGCACATGGGTAGCAAGAGCAAGCGCCGGGTGACGGGCGGAACCAAGAAGTCCACTGCCCGCCGTGGCACGTCGAACCGGGACTGGTGGCCGACCCAGCTGAACCTGAAGATCCTCCGTCAGCACTCTTCCCTGAGCAACCCGATGGGGGAGGGGTTCGACTACGCTGAGGAATTCAAGAAACTCGATCTCAAGGCCCTGAAGCGGGATCTCTATGCGCTGATGACCGATTCGCAGGACTGGTGGCCGGCCGATTACGGTCACTACGGGGGGCTCTTCATCCGGATGGCGTGGCACAGCGCGGGCACCTACCGTATCGGCGACGGCCGCGGCGGCGCGGGGTCAGGCACGCAGCGCTTTGGGCCGCTCAACAGCTGGCCGGACAACGTCAACCTCGACAAGGCGCGTCGGCTGCTCTGGCCGATCAAGCAGAAGTACGGCACCAAGATCTCCTGGGCCGACCTGATGGTCCTGGCCGGCAACTGCGCGCTGGAGTCGATGGGATTCAAGACCTTCGGCTTCGGCGGCGGGCGCGAGGACGTGTGGGAGCCCGAGGAGGACATCTACTGGGGCAGCGAGGATACCTGGCTCGGTGACACGCGCTACAGCGGTGACCGCGAGCTCGAGAACCCGCTCGCCGCCGTGCAGATGGGCCTGATCTACGTGAACCCGGAAGGGCCGAACGGCAAGCCGGATCCGGTCGCGTCTGGCCGCGACATTCGCGAGACCTTCGCGCGCATGGCGATGAACGACGAGGAGACCGTGGCGCTCACTGCCGGCGGGCACACGTTCGGCAAGACGCACGGGGCCGCGAGTGCCGCCCACCTCGGCCCCGAGCCGGAGGGCGCGCCGATCGAGGAGCAGGGCCTCGGCTGGAAGAACACGTACCGCAGCGGCAAGGGGGATGACACGATCACCAGCGGCATCGAAGGCGCCTGGACGCCGCACCCCACCAAATGGGACATGGGTTATTTCGACATGCTGTTCGGCTACGAGTGGAAGCTGACGAAGAGCCCCGCGGGCGCCTGGCAGTGGGTGGCGAAGGACGTGGCCGAGAAGGACATGGTGCCGGACGCGCACGATCCGTCGAAGCGCCGTCCACCCATCATGACGACCGCCGACATGGCGATGCGGATGGACCCGATCTACGCGCGGATCTCACGGCGCTTCCACAAGCACCCCGAGGCGTTCGCCGATGCGTTCGCCCGGGCGTGGTTCAAGCTGACGCACCGCGACATGGGCCCGCGCTCGCGCTACCTCGGCACCGAGGTCCCGGCCGAGGAGCTGATCTGGCAGGACCCGGTGCCCGCCGTCGATCACGCGCTGATCGGCGCGGAAGACATCGCCGCCCTGAAAGCCAAGATCCTCGGGTCGGGACTGTCCATCTCGCGACTGGTCTCGACGGCGTGGGCGTCGGCGTCCACGTACCGGGACTCCGACAAGCGCGGCGGGGCGAACGGGGCGCGCATCCGCCTGGCGCCACAGAAGAACTGGAAGGTCAATCAGCCGGCCCAATTGGCGAAGGTGCTCAAGACGCTCGAGGGGATCCAGGCGGAGTTCAACGGCGCGCAGACGAGCGGGAAGAAGGTCTCGCTCGCCGATCTGATCGTGCTCGGCGGGTGTGCCGCGGTCGAGCAGGCGGCCAAGAACGCCGGGCAGACCGTCAAGGTGCCGTTCACGCCAGGCCGCACGGACGCGTCGCAGGAGCAGACGGACGTGGAGTCGTTCGCCGTGCTCGAGCCGGCCGCGGACGGGTTCCGGAACTATCAGAAGGCCAAGTTCGCCGTGTCGGCGGAGGAGTTGCTGGTTGACAAGGCGCAATTGCTCACGCTGACCGCGCCCGAGATGACGGTGCTCGTGGGTGGCATGCGCGTCTTGCATGCCAACTTCGGGCAGTCCCGGCACGGCGTGTTCACGAAGCGGCCGGAAGCGCTCACCACCGACTTCTTCGTGAACCTGCTCGACATGGGAACGGAGTGGAAGGCGAGTGCGAAGGACGAGGAGGTGTTCGAAGGTCGCGATCGCGCCACCGGAAAGGTGAAGTGGACCGGCACC
>JAOTWJ010000220.1 GCA_029862925.1 Gemmatimonadota bacterium | reverse complement strand
CGGAGCAGCTCCGAGTTGTCGTATACCATCTTCTCGAAGTGGGGCACGATCCAGTGGGCGTCCACGGAGTACCGGTGGAACCCACCGCCGACGTGATCGTACACGCCGCCGAGGGCCATCGCCGCGAGCGTGCGGTCGACCATCTCGCGGAGCCACGACTCGCGGGTGTCGGCCCAGCGGTGCAGCAGCAGGAGGCACGCCGTCGAGTGGGGGAACTTGGGCTGGGTTCCGAAGCCGCCGTTCCGGAAGTCGAACACGCGCGCCATGCCGTCGGCGGCGCGGCGCAGCACGTCGGACGGGACGGGCCCCGGCTTGGCCTCCAGCGTGTGCTGCGCGAGATGGGTGCGGATCATCCCGGTCTGCTCGGTGATCTTCTCGCGCTCGTCGCGCCACGCGCGCGCCAGTTCGGTGAGCACGGTGCCGAACCCTGGTCGGCCGTGCTTACCGTCGGGCGGGAAGTAGGTTCCGCCGTAGAAGACCTCACCGTCGGGCGTCAGGAAGCCCGTGAGCGGCCACCCGCCCTGCCCGGTGATCGCCTGCACGGCGCGCTGGTAGCGCGCGTCCACGTCGGGTCGCTCGTCGCGATCCACCTTCACGCAGAGCCAGTCCCGGTTGAGTTGCTCGGCGATGGCGGGATTCTCGTAGGACTCGCGATCCATCACGTGGCACCAGTGACACCAGACCGCCCCGATGTCGAGCAGGACGGGCTTGTTCTCCCGTCGCGCCCGCTCGAAGACCTCCGGGCCCCATGGATACCAGGCGACGGGTTGGGCCGCCGCCGACCGAAGGTACGCGGACTTCGCGTCAGCCAGCCGCGACCGCGACTTGGCCCGCTTCCGTCCTGCCGCCTTCCCGTCCTTCCGCTTTCCCGTCATGTCGTGCGTCCGCCTGGCACCGGACACAGATCGTTCACCGGGCAGATCTCGCACTTGGGTTTGCGTGCCTGACAGATCGCACGGCCGTGGTGGATCATGAGGTGGGGAAACAGCGTCCACTGGCTGCGCGGGACCACGGCCATGAGGTCCCGCTCGATCTTGACCGGATCGGTCTGCCGCGTGAGGCCAAGCCGATGGGTGAGGCGCTTCACGTGCGTGTCGACGACCACGCCTTCGTCGATCCCGAAGGCGTTGCCGAGAACGACATTGGCCGTCTTCCGTCCGACGCCGGGAACGGCGGTCAGTTCCGCCATGGAGCGCGGCACCGCGCCGCCGTGTCGCTCGCACAGCGCCTGTCCCATTCCGATCAGTGCCTTCGTCTTGTTGCGGAAGAACCCGGTGGTCCGGATGATGTCCGCGAGCGCTTCGGGGTTGGCGTCGGCGTAGTCGCGCGCCGTGGGATAGCGGCGGAACAGCGTCGGGGTCACCATGTTCACACGCTCGTCAGTGCACTGCGCGGAGAGGATGGTGGCGACGAGCAGCTCCAGTGGCGATCCGAAGCCGAGCGAGCAGCGCGCCTCGGGGTACCGCGCCGTGAGCCGCGCGACGATCGGCCCGATCCGCTCGCGGGCAGGCGCGACGCGAGCCGTCCGCCGTTTCGTGCTCATCGCCGTCGCCGGGCGAACGCCAGGAACTCGTCCGCGGACCGCGTGTTCAGAATGTGATCGGCGGTGAGCCAGCCCTTTCGGGCAATCGCCACGCCGAGATCCACGTGGTCCATGTTGGCCACCCCGTGCGCGTCGGCGCCGATGGCAATCGTCACGCCGGCCGTGACGGCCTGCCGCAGCACGCGCCAGTCGAGGTCGAGGCGCTGCGGATCCGCGTTGATCTCGATCGCGATGCCGCGGTCGGCCGCACAAGCGAAAACACGGTCGAGGTCCAGCGGGAACGGGTCGCGGGACAGCAGAAGGCGGCCGGTCGGATGTCCCAGGACCGTCATCGACGGGTCGTCCATGGCTCGGAGCACGCGGGCGGTGAGCTGCTCGGCGTCCATCCCGAAGCGCGTATGGACCGAGGCGATGACGAACTCGAATTGGCGCCGGACGGCCGGGGCGTAGTCGAGGGTACCGTCCTCGAGGATGTCGGCTTCCACCCCCTTCAGCACGCGGGCACCGCTGCCCCGAGCGTTGGCCGCGTCGATCTCCGCATGCTGCCGCGGGATCGCCTCGGCGGCCAGGCCCCCGGTGAACGCCGTCGCCGGGCTGTGGTCGGTGAGTCCCAGATAGTCGTAGCCTTCGGCGCGGGCCGCGTCGGCCCACACCGCGATCGTGTCGGCGCCATCGGAATACGCGGAGTGACAGTGCAGGAACCCCCGCAAGTCGCGCCGCTCGACCAGGCACGGCAGCCGTCCCGCCGCCGCGGCGTCCACCTCACCGCGTCCTTCCCGCAGTTCCGGCGGAATCCAGGGGAGCCCCAGGGCTGCATAGACCGCATCCTCCGTCGGTGCCGCGAGCGGACGATCGCTCCGCACGAGCCCCTCGGCCGTCCAGCGAAGTCCTCGCGCGGCGGCGCGCGCGGCGAGCTGTTGCAGGTGCGGCTCACTGCCGGTGGCCCGCAGCAGGACGAACCCCAGCCGGTCTGGCGTGCAGGGAAAGAGATCCACCACCGTCCCGCCGGTCAGTCGGAGCGTGATCGCGGTCTCGCTCGCCTGCGTGAACTCCGCGACCCGCCCCTCGCGCAGGCGCTCGGCCAGGCTCGCCGGCGCGTCCCGGGCCACCACGACGAGGTCGAGATCCCGCACTAGCTCCGTGCCCCGTCGCAGGCTCCCGGCCCGGTGCACGGCGACGACCTCCGGCAGCGCCTCGAGTACACCCACCAACTCGGCGGCGGCCGCCCGCGCGTGATGCACGAGTAGGGCCCCGTCCGCCTGCCGCAAAAACTGGATGCCCTTGAGGATCTTCTCGGCGGTCTTCCATCCGAAGCGGGGCAGGCTCGCGAGCCGCCCGTCCCGCGCGGCGACCTCCAACTCGCCAAGGGAATCGACCTGCAGACTGTTGTGAATCTGCCGGACCTTGGCGACACCGAGTCCGGCGATGCGCAGCATGTCGACCAGCCCCGGCGGCACCTGATCGCGCAGGTCCTCGAGCATGCGACACGTCCCCGTGTCGAGCAGCTCCTCGACCATCTCCAATGTCGCCGGTCCCAATCCGCGCAGCTCGGGCAGCGCTCCCGCGGCGCGGGCCTCGCGCAGATCGCCGCCGTAGGCGCTCAGGGTCCGCGCCGCCGTCCGGTAGGCTCGCACGCGGAACGGATTCTCGCCCTGAAGCTCCAGCAGGGCGGCGATCTCTCCGAGCACCCGGGCGATGTCGTGGTGGTCCATGGCCGTGCCGGCAACCTACTCGCCGGCGGCGAGACAAGCGAGGCGGGCGAGTGTCAGCAACTCCGCGGCGGTGACGACCGAACGGAACCCCGCCGCGGCGCCGCCCTCCATCACCGGTGCGAATGTGGGTGTGCGGCGCTCGGCGCCAGCGGCGGTGAAGTCGTCGGCCGCAGACTGGACCGTCACCTGGGTGAAGCCGCGCCGCTCCTCCCGCAAGCCGAGCACGGCCACGATCGTCGTCTCGCGGCGGTCAGCGGACGGCACCACGAAGAACCCGTCGAACGGCTCGTGTGGACCGCCGGGCGTCGCTTGCCCCCAAAACCAGTGAGGGGGCAGCTGCACGTAGCAGGCACCCCCGGCGACGGAGGGCGGTCCCGACGGCATGGGCCGGTCCAGCGCCGGCTCGAGCCGCGCGCGCGGCGCCGCCGCGAGCCGCTCGCCGGCCTCCCAGTAGCGAAACGCCGCAAACAGCAACGCCAGGTACGCACCGGTCATCGCCGGTGCGTTGGCCGGGACGAGGCGCTCGAGCAGACGCTGCGCCTCTGGCAGTGCCCCAAACCGATGCCACTCGCGCGCCTCGGGACCCGCCCCGTCAATGGCGCTGCGCAGGGTCACCAGATCCGGCACGAGTGGTCGGAACACCAGCTC
>JAOTWJ010000069.1 GCA_029862925.1 Gemmatimonadota bacterium | reverse complement strand
CTGGACGCATGCGATCGACGGCCTGACCGAAAGCGACTTCGTGCTGGCGGCCAAGGCGGACACGGCGGAGAAGTAGGCGGTTCAGCGGTTCAGCGCGAACCGCTGCCACCGTGCGCGGTGGCTTTCTCTCCGGCCGGGGCGACGCTTCCGGCCGGCGGCGGGAACCAGTGCCGCGTCCGGTTGCACACCCCCACCACCGAGAGCATCACCGGGACCTCCACCAGGACTCCCACGACGGTCGCCAGGGCGGCCCCCGATTCGGGACCAAACAGCGCGATGGCCGTCGCGACGGCGAGCTCGAAGAAGTTGCTCGCCCCAATGAGCGCGCCCGGCGCCGCCACGTCGTGCGTCACGCGGAACCGTCGCATCAGCCCGTACGCCAGCCCGGAGTTGAAGTAGACCTGGATGAGCAGCGGGATCGCGATCAGGATGACGTGGAACCAGCGCCCTACGATGTTATCCGCCTGGAACGCGAAGATCAGCACGAGAGTGGCGAGCAGCGCGACCACGGTCACCGGCTGGAACAGCCCCACGTACCGGCGCGCGAACCACGCCTCGCCTTTCGCGCGGATCAGCACCGTGCGGCTCAGGCTGCCGAGCGCGAGCGGGATCACGATGAAGGTCAGGACGCTGTAGAGCAGCACGTCGTACGGCACCGACAGGGTGCTGGCCCCGGTCACGAGCAGCCCCACGATAGGGGCGAACAGCAGCAGCATGATCAGATCGTTCAGCGAGACCTGGACCAGCGTGTACGCCGGGTCGCCGTCGGTGAGATATGACCAGACGAATACCATGGCCGTGCAGGGCGCCGCGGCCAGGATGATCGATCCCGCGACGTACTGGTTGGCCAGCTCCTCCCCGATCCACGGCAAAAACAGCACCCGGAAAAACAGGTAGGCAATCGCCGCCATCGAAAACGGCTTCACGAGCCAGTTCACGAACAGCGTGATGAGAATGCCCTTGGGGCGTCGCCGCACGTCCGTGATGCTGCGGAAATCGATCTTGAGCATCATCGGATAGATCATGAGCCAGATCAGCACCGCGATCGGCAGGTTGATCTGGCTTCCCTCGGCGAACTCGATCCCGCGGAGCGCGTCGGTCAGCCCCGGGAAGGCGCGACCCAGCACGACCCCCAACACCATGCACAGCACCACCCAGAGCGACAGGTAGCGCTCGAAGACGTTCATCCGCTTCCCCGCCCTCACGGGCGTCCCCCCGCCTGGAGATAGGCCGCGAAGTCGTCCGGCAACTCGCTTTCCCGGATCGCCCGCAGGGCCCGCTCGAGGTCGTACTCCACACGCACGACTTCCACCCCTATCCGCGTGGCGACGTCGAGCACGACGTACCCCGCGCGCCAGTCACCATCCTTGGGGCGGCCGACGCTGCCGGTGTTGACGAAGTGGATACCGCCGACCATGCGGTGCCACGGGATGTGGGTGTGCCCGAAGGCAATGACATCACCGGCCTTCGCCCCCGCCTGCTTCGCCATCTTCACATTGAAGGCGTCTCCCCGGTCCTCGGTCCAGTAGAACGTGTTGAGGGTCGGGTTGCCGTGGACCAGCGTCACCGTCGGACCGCTCACGTGGCCGCCGAGCGGCCGCACGTCGAGCCGGAACGGCAGTGTCCCGAGCCATCGCTTGGTCTCGTCACCGGTGTGCGCCAGGGTCCACGCGTAACTCACGTGCGACAGCTCCTCCTGGCGCGGATCCTCGTAGCGACAGCCACAGTGCTTGTAGCCGGTCGCGACCGTGGAATCATAGTTCCCGGCGACGCCCGGAATCCCGCGCTGCCGGAGCAGCGCCACCACCTCGTCCGGCCACGGGGCGTAGCCCACGAGGTCGCCCAGATGGTAGATCGGGGCGCCGGGGGCCCGGCGCCCGACGTCGGCCAACACGGCCTCGAGCGCCGGGAGGTTGGCGTGGACGTCCGAGAGCAGGACGACCTGCATCAGGCGCGGGGCTTGGTCGCCCGGATGAAAGCGCTCGAGAATTTCCCATCCACCGCTGGCGCGATGGCGTGGGCGTCCATGCCGGCCTCCTCGAGGAACGCCCGGGCATCGGCCGCCCGGTACACCCGCGTGGGCTCGAGGCGCACGTTCACGAAGCCGGCGGCCGCGAGCTTGGCCGCATACTCCCGTTCCTCGAGCGCACCCGCCACGCACCCGATCCACAGCTCGACGTTGCGCCGGATCTCGGGCGGGACATCGCCTTTCACGACGATGTCCGACACCGCGAACCGCCCGCCGGGCCGGAGCACACGGAACGCCTCGCGCAGCACCCGGTCCTTGTCCGCCGCCAAGTTGATGACGCAGTTGGAGATAATGACGTCCACCGAGGCGTCAGGCAGGGGAATGGTCTCGATGTCACCCTTCAGAAACTCGACGTTGGTCATCCCCGCCCTGCGTTGATTCGCGCGCGCGAGGGCGAGCATCTCCTCGGTCATGTCCAGTCCGTAGGCCTTGCCCGTCGGAGCGACCCGCTGGGCCGAGAGCAGGACGTCGATGCCGCCGCCCGAGCCGAGATCGAGTACCACCTCACCGGGCCGCAGCTCGGCGAGGGCGGTCGGGTTGCCGCAGCCCAGCGAGGCCCGCACGGCCGCCTCCGGGATGGTCGCCGTCTCGTCCTTACTGTAGAGCTCACTGCTGATGGGATCGGTGGGCGCGCCGCTGCACCGGCAGCCGCACCCCGACTCCCCCTCCACGCCCAAGGCGCGCAGTGCGTACCGCTCCCGCACCACCTGCTTGAGGTCCGTCGTGGTCTCGCTCATCGTCCGGCTCCACTCATAAAGAAATGTTGATGTTTCCACGTAAAAAAAGACGCCCGTGCCACCGGGCGCTCAGCACGCACAGCCCGGCCGCCCCAGTCGGGCCGATTCGTCATACGTCGCCAGCGTCTCTTCGAGTGTGCACACGCAGGTCTCGAGCCGCTCGCGGTGCAGCGCGTAGTAGTTCCACCGCCCCTCTTTCCGACTGGTAATGAAGCCGGCCTGCTTCAGGGTCTTGAGGTGGTGGGACAGGAGCGGCTGCGGCACGTCGATGGCCGCCGCCAACTCGCACACGCACTGCTCCCCCTGCGCCACCAGCTCCAGGATGCGGAGCCGCGTGGGGTCGGACAGGGCCCGGAACCGGCGAGCGACCTGCGTGGTGGGGGTGGGAGTACGCGTCGGCATGGGATCAATATATCAACGCTAGTTGATATGTCAAGCGAAGTGGCAGATGCTAGGAAGCAAGTGTCGAATGTCCAATGTCCAATGACCAACCTTCCAGTCGTCAATCGTCCAATGGGCAATGATGATGGCGAGTGTCCGGAAGGCACCGGGGGGTGTCGATGCGGCATTAGGCATTGGTCATTGGAAATTGGACATTCGACATTTGGTCATCATCGACCCCCTGCCGGCCGGC
The DNA here is from genome assembly GCA_029862925.1 of Gemmatimonadota bacterium. Classification (GTDB taxonomy): domain Bacteria; phylum Gemmatimonadota; class Gemmatimonadetes; order Gemmatimonadales; family GWC2-71-9; genus JAOTWJ01. The sequence goes on along the minus strand of JAOTWJ010000069.1, from coordinate 13,438 downwards.
CATGCGCCAGGAAATGCATCAGCGTTCCGAGCAGGGCGACGGCGGCGGCCGGAACCACGAACGGCCGGCTCAGTCGCCCGGGCGCGGGCTCGAGGAAGAACGCAAGCGTGCACAGCACGGGCACGGCCACGAGCAGTAGCGAGCCCACCAATTGCAGCCGCCGGTCGCGGGGCCGCTCGGGCACGCGCAGGTGGATGCCGAGGGCGAGGTTGAGCAGGGCGCCGAAGAGGATGTACACGTGGGCCGAGCGGAACAGCATGCGCATCGTGGCGTCCCCCGCGTACGCAGCCGGGAACCGCAGCCGCATGACCATGCCCGTCGCAAGGAAGACCACGACGAACGCGAGCCCAATGGCGAGGTGCAGGCGCTTCACGGCTCGACCACCCGCGCCAGAGCCCGGAGGGCGAACCGCACCTAGCGCACCGCCGCCAGCACGCCCGTCAGGATGATCTCCAGGACCGCGGCCTCCAGCGCGTTGGCGCCGACGTCGCCGCTCACGCCCCGCCAGTCGGTCGTGGCCACGACCACGAGGTCCTCGGCCGGCACCACGTAGATGAACTGCCCGCCGTAGCCCCAGGCGAAGAACGCCTCGCCGGTGGATGCGTCGGTAACCCACCACAGATAGCCGTAGGTGATCTGCCGCTGCGCGCCGAAGCTCGACCGCCACGAGAAGTACGGCGCGGTCGCGCGGTCCACCCACTCGGCGGGCACCACCTGCCGGTCGCCGGAGCGGCCGCGCTGGAGGAACAGCTGCCCGAGCCGCAGGAGATCGCGCGCCTGCAGATCGAGCCCCGCTCCGCCGTTCACCGTCCCGCGGTCCAGCCCCTCCCACGGCGCCAGTCCGATGCCGATCACATCGAAGAGGTACCGTCGGGCAAAGTCCGCCAGGCGGATCCCCGTCGCCGCCTCGAGGCACACGCCGAGCGCGTGGACGGCGGCCGAGTTGTAGGTGAACGTGGCGCCGGGGGACGCGGCGCGAGGCCGGTCGAGCAGAAACTGGACGTGATTGGGCGTGACGATCCACCGGCCGTAGTCGTCATCGCTGATCTCGTTCCACTCGTAGCCGGACGTCATCGTGAGCAGGTGGCGCAGCGTGATCTGGCGGTCGCCGGCGTCGAGCAGGTAGTCGGCGTCGAGATACGTCCCGATGGACGTGTCGAGGTTGGGCAGGAACCCGTTGGCGGCGGCGATCCCCGCGAGCGTGGACACGACGCTCTTGGTGACCGACCGGACGTCGTGCAGGGTGGTGGGTCCGGCGCCGCCGAAGTAGCGCTCGAGCACGAGCCGCCCGTGCCGGGCGACGAGTAGCGAACGGAACCGCGGAATCCGGCTCGCGTCATCCACCGCGTGGTCGAGCACGGTGCCGTCCATCCCCACCGTCGCCGGCGTCGACTCGACCCAGGGCTGGACAAGATCGACCACCTCGCCCACGCCCGGCCCCACGGCGCTGTCCGCACACGCCGCGAGCGCGGCCGTGAGTACGAGGCCCGGACGAACCCAACGATCCACCATGGCGGTGCGTCGCCTCATCGTCACGCCTTTCGTTCCCGTCGATCCGCCGCGCCCGCCGCGCTTCATCCCACCCGGAACAACTCGACCCCTCGCTCATAGCGCCGCTCGATGCGCTTGCGCAAGCCTGCGTGGTCGCGCCGGCCCAGGGTGGGATCGGCCGCCAGCAGGGCTCGTGCCTCGCGTTGCGCGACCCCCACCAGATCGCCGTCCATTTCGAGATTCGTGTAGCGCAGGGTGATGCCGCCGGACTGGCGCGCGCCGGCCAGCTCCCCCATGCCGCGCTCCTTGAGATCCAGCTCCGCGATGCGGAACCCGTCGGTCTCCCCGGCGAACGTCTTCAGCCGCTGCGCGGCCGTCACGTTGTCGGTGAGGAGGATGCAGTGGCTCTCGTCCGCCCCACGCCCGACCCGGCCGCGCAGCTGATGGAGCTGCGCCAGTCCGAACCGCTCCGGGTGCTCGATGACCATCACCGTCGCGTTGGGCACGTCGATCCCCACCTCGATCACCGTCGTGGCCACGAGCACGCCGATCTCGCGATCGCGGAACCGCCGCATCACGAGATCGCGCTCGTCGGCCTTCATGCGCCCGTGCACCAGCCCGACGGTGGCCGGGGCCAGCGTCTTGGCCAATTCGCCCGCCATGCGCGTGGCAGCCTTGAGATCGAGCTGTTCCGACTCGTCGATCACCGGATAGACGACGTACGCCTGTCGGCCGGCCGCGCACTCATCACGCAGGAACTGGTAGATCCTGGCCCGCGACCGGCTGGAGCGGACGCCCGTCTTCACGTCCGAGCGTCCAGGCGGCTTGTCGCGCAGCTCCGAGATGTCGAGGTCACCGTACAGCGTGAGGGCGAGCGTGCGTGGGATGGGCGTGGCGGACAGCAGCAGCACCTCCGGCGCCTCGCCCTTGTCGATCAGCGCCGCCCGCTGCTCCACGCCGAACCGATGCTGCTCGTCGATCACCACCAGCCCCAGCCGCTGGAACGCGGTGGTCTCCTCGATGAGCGCGTGCGTGCCGACGACCAGCCTGGTCTCGCCCGACGCGATGCGAGCTCGCACAGCCCGTTTCTCGCCGTTGGACAACCGGCCGATCAGGAGATCGGGCACGAGCCCGAGCGGCGCCAACAGCCGCGAGAGCGTGGCGGCATGCTGCTCCGCCAGCAGCTCCGTCGGCGCCATCAGCACGGCCTGGCCGTCGTTCTCCACCGCCAGCAGCATGGCGAACAGGGCGACGACCGTCTTGCCCGCCCCGACGTCACCCATCAGCAGCCGATGCATCCGCTTGGCCGACGTCATGTCGGCGATGATCTCGCGCGTGGCCCGCTTCTGCCCCGCCGTGAGCTCGAACGGCAGCGCGTCCTTGAGCGCCGTGGTGAGCTGGCGCCGATTCTCGAATTGCTGCCCCCGGGTCGCGTGCGTGGCGAGATAGCGCGCGCGCGCCACGACCAGCTGGAGATCGAACAGCTCGTCGAACGCCAGGCGCCTCCGCCCCTGCTCCCAGTCCCCCGGCGGCGGCGCGGGAGGGGTGGCGGCGGCGGGAGGACGATGCACCAGCTCCAGGGCGCGACACAGGGAAACGACCCCGGCGGCGCGCTGGACGGCGGGCGGAACCACGTCGTCGACGGCGTCCAGCATGGGATCGAGGTTGTCGGCGAGGATCCGCCGGACGACGCGATGGCTCAGCCCTTCGGTCGCCGGATAGATGGGGATCACGCGGCCGCCCGTGACTGTCGAGTCTGCCGAGTCCGTCGAGTCCGCCTCTTCGAGCACGATCTGCTCCCGCGGCGCGATCTGACGGCCGTGGTAGTACTTGACGGGGCCCGTCACGAGCAGCAGCTGGCCGACCTCGATGGCGCGATCCAGAAACGCCTGACCGGGCCACGCGCACTCGATCACACCGGTCTCGTCCTTGAGAATGGCACGGAAGATCCGCAGGCGTTTGCGGGTCGGCAGGACGCCCTTCGACACCACGCGGCCCACCAGAGTCACCTCCTGACCGACTGTCACGCGGGCGATCGGAGTGACGCTCGTGGCGTCGAGGTAGCGATGCGGCGTGTGATACAGCAGGTTCTCGACGGTATGCACGGCGAGGCGCGCGAACTGCTCGGCACGCCGGGGCCCGACGCCCTTGAGGAACTGGACCGGGGTGTCCAGGCGCAGCGCCATCAGTCGGCCAGCAGCCGCTCGGCGTACCGCTGCGCGTCGAACGGCTCGAGGTCCCCCACCGCCTCCCCCACCCCGACAAACCGGATCGGCACCCCCAGCTCGCGGCGGATGGCGGCCACGGCCCCGCCCTTCGCCGTGCCGTCGAGCTTGGTCACGATCAGCCCGGTCACCGGCACGGCAGCCGTGAAGGCGCGGCCCTGCTGAATCGCGTTCTGTCCGACCGTGCCATCGAGCACGAGCAGACTCTCCTGCGGTGCGTCCGGCCGCTTGCGTCGCACCACGCGCACGATCTTGCGCAGCTCGTCCATCAGGTTGCCCTGTGTGTGGAGCCGGCCCGCCGTGTCGGCGAGCACGACATCGATCCCGCGTGCCGCAGCCGCATCGATGGCGTCGAACACGACCGCCGCGGGATCCCCGCCCTGGTGGCCCGTGACGCACGGGACGCCGAGCCGTTCCGCCCAGATCTCGAGCTGCTGCACCGCGCCCGCGCGGTACGTGTCGGCCGCGGCGAGTAGCACCGATGTCCCTCGTTGCTGGAGCTGCCACGCGAGTTTTGCGCACTGCGTCGTCTTGCCGACGCCGTTCACGCCCAGCACGAGGATCACGGCCGGCGGGGCGGCGGTCTCCACCGCGAGCGTTCCCGCCCCGCCGGCGTTGTGCACCTCGGCGGCAATGGCGCCCACAAGCCAGTCGTGCATGGCCTGCACGGTGCGCAGCTCGCCGCGCCGCGCCTTGCCCTCGAGCGCTTCGACGAGAGCGAACGCGGCGGGCCCGAAATCGGCTTCCAGCAGCACGCGCTCCACCCGCTCGAGCGTGTCGCGGTCCAGTCCCTTGACCAGCACGCCGACGTCGGTGAGCGCGATCGTCTTGATCTTGTGCCACAGTCCCCGCTTCACGGCAGCCCCCGTCTGGTCCGCCACGCCCATTCCGCGAGCAGCGCCACGAGCGCGACCGCGAAGATCCACCACACTTCCCGCGCGCCCACCACCCCGCGCGGCGCAACGGCGGCGGCCTGCCAGGCGGCGACGACCGGCCCGGGATGGAACTCGCTGGAATATGACTCGACGACGGTCCACCCCGTGGCATCCGCCGGACGCACCCGCCAGCGGTACGTCCCCGGCGGCAGCCGCAGCTCGGCAATGCCGGCGGGATCGAGCGGCAACGCACGAGCGAAGGTCGAGTCGGCGCCTTCCACGTCGACTCTCAGCACCGCCGGCGCCTCTTTGTCGCCGCGCCACGCAAAGCTCACCGGCACGCCGCGCGGCACGACGTCGCTCGCCACCACCCGACCGCCCCGCGCGCGGCCGGCGGCGCCGAGCAGCCAGTCGGCGCCCGCAGCCACCAGCCCGCGGTAGGCCTCCCGCGCGGCACCCCCGCGGTGGGCCCAGCGCCACCACCCGTCGGCCATGGTCGTCAGCACGCGCACGCCGCCGCTGTCCGTCCCCACGAGCACTGGACGGTCGGCACCGCGTCGTCCCGCGCGGGCCGCCAGCGCCACCCATGCGTTCGGTGTGCCCCCCCATGGGAGGACGCTCGTGAGCGGGGGCAGCGAGTCCCACTCGAATCCGCTCAGGCCGGCGGCGAGCGGGGAGCCGGGGACTTGTCCGGTCACGTACCAGTCGCCCATGACGGCGTCGCGACCCGCACCACCATCGCCCGGCCAGTCCCATCGGGCCCGAGGGCCGACCGGCGGCCGCCAGGCGCCCCGCACGATGACGAGGGTTGCCGCGCCGGCCGCGCCGGTGACGCGCGCAGCCGGCACGACGCGCTGCGTCGTCATGTCGAGCCAGCGTCCAGGCACGGGCTCCGCATACGCGCGGACGCCGGCCGGGATGATCGATTGCAGCTCCCGCGCGAGGAACCGACTCTCCCAGTCAGGAGGGCTGGCGACCAGGACGATGGTTGGCGTGGCCGAGACGGTCACGAGCCGCATCCGCACGTCGTCGCGCGGCTCGCGGTCGCCGGCAGCGGTGACCTGCACCTCGAGCACGTGCGTGCCGGGCCGCAGCGCCCCGGGTGGGAGCGCGAGCGCGCGCCGTCCGCGGCCGGGCGCCGGTGGCAGCGGCACGCGCGTCTGAAGCAGCTGACGGCCCGCCGCGCGCACCTCGACCCCCGCCATCGTGTCGGGCAGTGCGCCCCACGTGGCCAACTCAATCGTCAGGTGCACGGTGTCGCCGGGGGTCACGAGCCGGTCGGCCACGACCTCGGTGAGGGCCACGTCGGGCACCGTGTCGCGGGGAACCAACACGACGGTGGTCGCCTCGCGGAGGTCGTCCGGCAGTCCCGCCACGTCTTCGAGCTCGCCGTCGGTGACGACCACCACCGGTCCGCGCACGGTCACGGCACGGAGCGCGGACGCCACCAGCGACCGGCCGGCATCGGGTTCGGTGGTATCGAACGGCGCGAGTCCCTCGGCCAGCCGCAACACGGTGCCCGCGCGTCCCGCGAGGCTCCGGGCCGTGTCGCGGGCACGCGTCCACTGGCCGCCCGCCGCCTGCAGGCTCAAGGACGCGTCGAGCAGCACGGTCGGCGCGCGCTCCAGCCATCGGGTGCGCGCGGCGTTGACGAGGAGCAGGAGGAGCGCGGCAAGGGCGGCGGTGCGCAGCATGGCGAGCCCGACCGCCGCCGCGCCGAGTCGCTCGCGCACCGCATAGACGTAGATGGCCGCGGCGGCGCCCGCCAGGATCGCGACGATCACCCACAACATGCGAGCGCCTCCGCGACCGTGAACCGCTCGTCGACCAGGGCACGGCCGACGATGGCGCCGGCGAGGCCCAGATCCCGCGCCGCGCGCAGTTCATCGAGGGACGCGATCCCGCCCGCCACGAACAGATCCGCCCCGCGGCCCACGAGCCGTCCCACCGCGCGGACGGACGATCCGCCGAGCCGGCCGTCCCGCGCGAGGTCGCGCACGATCACGACGCGCACGCCCTGCGCCACGAGTGCATCGAGCGTGTCCGCAGCGTCCTCGACGCCGGCCACGGCGCGCTCCGGCCCCACGTCCACCGCCGCCCCGATCCGCTCCACCCCGTGCTCGCGCACCAGCGCACCGACTTCGGGCCCGGCGTCCGCCCCCACCATCACCCGCGCCACGTCCCATCCGAGCGCCTCACGCACGTCCGCCGCGTCGGTGAGCGCCCCCCCCAACTGGACCCGCGTGTCGTGCTGCCGCGCGAGCGCACGCACCAGTGCGTCATGCCGGCCCACGCCGGTGGCGCGGTCCAGATCCACGACGTGTAGCCAGGTCGCGCCCGCCGCCGCGTAGTGTGCGGCCTGGCTGGCCGGATCACGGTCGGTGGCGGCGCGCGCGAGACGCGCGCCGCGGAGATCGATCGCGGGAATGACCAACACGGATTGTGGTACCCGGAACGGTGGCGGACGATCAGTCCGCTTTGCTGGGAGCGACCGTCGGGCGGCCGAGCTGGCGATCGAGCGCCGTGCGCACCGCCTCGAACTCCGCCCGCTGCGCGGCGGGCACGGGCTCCCCGTCACCCAGATCGACGCGGCGCGGATTCAGGTGCCGGCCGTTCTTGATGAATTCGTAGTGCACGTGCGGACCGTTGGCGAGCCCCGTCATTCCCACGTAGCCGATCGTCTGTCCCTGACGGATCCGCACGCCCGGCCGAATCCCCGAGGCGAGCTTCGACATATGCGCGTAGCGCGTCTCGATCCCTTTCGCATGGCGGAGGGCCACCACGATGCCATACCCGCCCCAGCGACCCGCCCGGATCACGGTGCCGTCAGCGGTGGCCTCGATGGGCGTCCCGACACTTGCCGAGTAGTCCGTGCCGAGGTGGGCGCGGGTCGTGCGCAGGACCGGATGCAGCCGTCCTGCCGAGAAGTTGGACGAGATCCGGCGGAACTGGACCGGGTACATCTTGAACGCGCGTCGCAGCGAGCGCCCCTCTGCGTCGTAATACGCGTTCCGCCCCTCCGCATCCGACAGCACGTAGGCGGTGTTTTCGCGGCCGGCTGTCTCGATCACCGCCGCCAGCACGCGCCCGTAGCGCACCTCGCCGAGAGAGGAGGTGAGGCGCTCGTACAGCACGGCGAACTCATCACCTGGGTGGAGATCGCGGGTGAAATCGATCTGCCACGCGTACACGCCGTCGGCCAGATCCCAGGCAAGCTGCGCCCGCGCCGGTCCGGGGAGCACCGAGTCCTGAATCAGGGCATCGAGGGTGGCGTAGAGCGACGAGGTCACGTGGCCCGTGATCCGTTCCGCCTCGACGTCCCACGTGATGGTCTCCCGGCTCGCGACCCAGCGCCCGGCCGACCCGCGGTCGGCCACCAGGAAGGTCCCGTCGTTCGCGCGCACCCGCACGCGGTCGGGCCGCTCGTCGTCCGCGGGGATACGGAACTCGAACACCGTCCCCGACCGAATGCGTCGCGGGTTGAGATCCGCGCGCCACGCGTCCAGCAGGACGAGCAGATCGGTCCCGAGGATCTGCTGACGGGCGAACAGCTCGGAGAGGGTTTCGTTGCGGCGCACGGTGTCGGCGCGCTCGACGAACGCGCGGCTCACGACCAGAGCTTCCGCCACCGGCAGCTGCGCCGGCCCCAGGCCGCGGGCGGCGAGTACCATCCCGCCGACCGCAACGGCGCCAAGCGTAGCGAGCCGACGCGTACCGCGGGGCATCAGTCCATCTGCCGCCGTATGAAGGTGGGAATCTCCATCTCCGCGACGTCCGGGATCTCCGGCGTCGCCGGCGGCGGTGCGGCCGGTCGCAGGGGCACGGAGGGCCGGGCGCCGGGCCGGCCACCGGCCGCCCGCTGCGGGAAGGGCAGGACGTTGGGGGCGACGCGGCCCAGGCCTTCGTGGGCGGCGTGCTGCCGATCGAATCCCGTGGCGATCACGGTCACGCGGACCTCGCCCGCCATGGCCGCGTCGTGCACCGCGCCGAAGATGATCTCGGCGTCGTCGCCGGCCGCGTCGTGGATGATCTCGCTGATCTGGTTCACTTCGCCCAGCGTGAGGTCTTCGCCGCCCGTGATGTTGACGAGCACGCCCATGGAGCCCGCGATGGACACGTCGTCGAGCAGCGGACTCGAGATCGCCTGCTGGGCCGCATCGAGCGCGCGGTCCTCGCCGCGCCCGATGCCGGTGCCCATGAGCGCCGAGCCGCCGTTCTGCATCACGGTCCGCACGTCGGCGAAGTCCACGTTCACGAGCCCGGTGACGCTGATCAGGGTGGAGATGCCCTGGGTGGCGTGCAGCAGCACCTCGTCGGCTTTCTTGAGGGCCTCCTGAAACGGCACGTTCTTGCCGACCACCGCGAGCAGCCGCTCGTTCGGCACGACGATCATCGTGTCGACGTGCTTGCGCATCTCCGAGATGCCGATATCGGCCTGGCGAAGGCGCTTCCGGCCCTCGAACAGGAACGGCTTGGTGACGATGCCGACGGTGAGCGCCCCCACGTCGCGCGCCAGCTGCGCGATGATCGGGGCCGCCCCCGTGCCCGTGCCGCCGCCCATGCCGCACGTGACGAACACGAGATCGGAGCTGTCGAGCACCCGGAGCACGTCATCCCGGTTCTCCTCGATCGCCTGGCGCCCGATTTCCGGGCGCGCGCCCGCCCCGAGCCCGCGGGTGAGCTTCTTGCCGATCTGGACCTTGAGATCGGCCTTGTTGTGGAGCAGCGCTTGCGCGTCGGTGTTCACCGAAATGAACTCCACGCCCGTGAGCCGCTCGTCGATCATCCGGTTGACCGCGTTCCCGCCACCACCGCCCACGCCCACGACCTTCATCCGGGCGTTCTGCGCGTTGGTTTCCTCGAGCTCGAAGACCATAGCGTGCCCTAGCCCTCTCCGTGCGCTTGGCTTAGAAGAAGTCCTGCAGCCACCGTTTGACCGGTCCGAGCAACCGTTCCACCTTTTCGGCCCCGTCGCCGGTGCCCGCCAACCGCTGGCGCGCCGCCCACAGCGCCAACCCGACGGGCACCGCGTACCGCGGCGCCGCCACACTGTCGACCAATCCCGAAACCGCGCGGTCCGGCACCCCCAACCGGACCGGCATGGCGAGCACTTCGCGTGTCAACTCGACCACGCCGGCGAGATGGGCCCCGCCACCGGTGAGCACCGCGCCCGCCGGCAGCCGGCCGATATAACCTACCATCTCCAGGTCCTGCTGCACGAGCCCCAGGATCTCGTCACTGCGCTGATGGATGATGTGCGCCAGCAGCTCCCGCTTGGCGCGCCGCGGCCCCTGGCCCGGGGTGCCCGGCAGCTCGATCGTCTCCTCGGGATCCACCAGCGGCGTGTACGCCACGCCGAACCGTTCCTTGAGCCGCTCCGCATCCACCTGGGTGACGCCCAGCCCCTGCACGATGTCGCTCGTCACGTGCGTGCCCGCAAAGCGCAGGGACGCATAGTGGCGGATCTTGCCATCCTTGAACACGGCGATGTTGGTCGAGCGGTCTCCCAGCTCGACGAGCACGCAGCCGAGCTCGCGTTCCTCCTCGGTGAGCACCGCGAGCGACGCGGCCAGCGGCTCGAGCACGAGCCCGGCCACGCGGTGGCCGGTGCGCTCGACGGCGCGCCGCAGGTTCTGCACGGCGGTGCTCTGGATGGAGACGAGGTACATATCCACCTCGAGCCGCAACCCGGTCATGCCGACGGGATCGCTGATGCCGCCCTGTCCGTCCACCCGGTACTCCTGCGGGATGTGGTGCAGGAGCTCGCGGTCGGGCCCGAGGCTGACCGCCTTGGCCACCTCGTCGACGCGCTGCACGTCGGCGCGCGCGATCTCATCGCCGCTCACCGACGCCAGGCCTTCTTCGGTGCGGGTCCGCACGTGCTCGCCCGCGACCCCGCAGCACAGCGCCGGGACTTCCACGCCCGCCATGCGTTCGGCATCCCGCAGCGCCTGGCCGACGCCGTGCATGGTTTCTTCGATGTCACGGACCATCCCGCGGCGGATGCCGCTCGTGCGCGAGACGCCGACGCCGAGGATCTTCACGCCCGGGAGCCGCGCGTCGCCGACCGCTTCCGCGATCACCGCGCACGTCTTCGTGCTCCCGAGATCCAGCCCGGCGACGAGTCGGTCCCGCTTGACGTTCACGTCCGCTCCCGCCGTGCGTACACGAGCCCCCGATATCGTGCGTCCAGCTCGGCCGCGCCCCGGCCCATGGCTTCGAGGTGGCGCCGCACCATCGCGACCGCGTGCACGTCCGCCAAGGTCGGCGTCCGCGTCAACCAGATGCGCTGTCGTCCCGCCTCGAGCATCACCGACCCCCCACTGCCGCGCCGGACGGCATCCACCGTCTCGTACAGTTGCGCATCGCCCGCCCGCACCAGGCAGAGGGCCCGCGTGAGGGCCGTGTCCGCCCGTTCGACGATCGGCAGCGCCAGCCCCGCGCGCGCCGGATCGTACGGCAGTGTCTGCGCGTCGCAGTCCACCACCGTCATCCCTTCCCGTCCCGGCACCAAGCCCGCCGGCTCGCGCTCGACCACGCGCACCCGCAGCGTCCCGGGCACGCGCCGCTCGATCCTGGCCCGCACCACCCCGGGCACCTCGGCCACGCGGCGCGCGGCGGCATCGGTCGGGTCGAACAGGTTCTGGTCTGGCGCCAGCTCCGCCGCCGCCAGGATCCGCTCCGGGGCAAGGTACCGGGCGCCGACCACTTCGACCCGGCGCACCCGGAAGAACGGTACCGCGCGCAGCACGAACGGGCCCAGGAGGACGGCGCCGACCACCGCGAGGGCGCCCAGGACCACCGCTCCCCGCCGCTTCACGCGGCCTCGCCGCGCAGCCGACCCAGCAGCGCCGGCCCCTCACGGGTGATGTCACCCGCCCCGAGCGTCAACACGACGTCACCGTTCCGGACGAGCGCGTCGAGCCGCTCGCCCAGCCGCGCCCGCTCCGGCACCCACACGGTTTCCGCGCCGGCCCGTTCGGCCGCCCGGCAGACCGTCCGCCCCGACACGCCCGGCATCGGCTGCTCTCGCGCGCCATAGACTTCGGTCACCACGACCAGGTCTGCGAGGGACAGCGCGACCCCGAGCGCTTCCCCATGGGTGGCGGTGCGCGAGTACAGGTGCGGTTGAAAGACCGCCACCAGTCGCGCCCCCGGGAACCGCTGCCGGGCCGCCGCGAGCGTCGCCGCCACTTCCGTCGGGTGGTGGGCGTAGTCGTCCACCACCGTCACCCCCTGCGCCTCGCCCACGAGCTCGAACCGACGACCCACCCCGCGGAACCGCGCCAGCGCCTCGAGCGCCGGCTTGAGCGGCGCGTCGAGCGCCAGTACGACGCCCACGGCCATTGCCGCATTGCGCACGTTGTGCAGCCCCGGGACGGCGAGCCGGAGTCGGGCCGTGGCCCCGCCGGGTAACGCGAGCGTGGCCTCCGTGCGATTGGGCGCGTGGGCCACATCCTCCACCCGCACCTCCGCGTCCCGCGCCAACCCGACCCGCCACACGGTGCCGTGGTCGGCGACTGCCGCACCGATCCGGCCCGCCCCCGCGTCGTCCGCACCCACCAACACCCGCCGCGCCCGCCCCGCGTATTCCGCGAATGCCGCTTCGAGGGCGTCCAGCGAGCCGTAACACTCGAGATGGTCGGCCTCGACGTTCGTCACGACGGCGACCGTGGGCACCAGCTCGAGAAACGCCTTGTCGTATTCGTCCGCCTCGACCACGTACAGGTCATCGCGCCCGAGCCGCGCGTTGCCGCCCCACCCGTCCACCCGTCCGCCCGCGAGGCCGGTGGGATCCCGCCCCGCCGCGGCCAGCGCCTCGACGACCATGACCGTCGTCGTGGTCTTGCCGTGCGTGCCCGCCACTCCGACGACGGTGCCGCCTTCGACCGCCGCCTGCAGGGCCGCGGCGCGGCGCACCACCGGAATCCCGGCTGCCCGGGCCGCCTGCAACTCGGGATGCTGCGGCGGGACGGCCGCCGTGTACACCACCGCCCGAGCCCCCGCGACGTGCGCGGGATCGTGCCCGCGACGCACGTCGGCACCCGCGCGGGCGGCATCCGCCGCCGCTGCAGGGTCAGTATCGCACCCTGTGACTGCAACCCCCCGGCGCCTGGCCATCAGCGCCAAGGCGCTCATCCCCGCGCCGGCTATCCCAACGAAATGGATGGGGCGGGGATCGTCGGGGGCGAAAAGACGCATTGGTTGGGGAGCTAATATAAGATCAAATCGACAGTTACGAAAGTCTGCTGAGGTGCTACACGAGGGTCAAAAGCCGCTCGGCAATGGCCTTCGCCGCCTCCGGCCGGCCCCGGGCACGGGCGGCCGCGCCCATGGCCCCGAGCCGCCCGGGGTCGCCGAGCAGCGTCCGAACCAAATTCGGCAGGCCCGCGCCCGTGAGGTCCGTCTCAGCGACGTGCACGGCGGCCCCGGCCGCTTCGAGGGCCCGGGCGTTGGCCGTCTGGTGATCGGCGGCCGCGGTCGGCAGTGGGATGAGCACACTCGGGAGTCCCCACGCCGCCAGCTCGGCGAGCGTCATGGCGCCGGCGCGGGCAATCACCAGGTCGGCGGCGGCGTACGCGTCGGCGATGGGATCCCAGAACGCCCGGACCTGGACGTCGGGCGCACGATGGTATGGCGCATAAGCGTCGTGGGTGTGTCGCCCCGTGCTCCAGAGCACGGCGGTGTCGGAAAACGCGCCGGCGTCCAGGGCGTCCGCCACGGCCCGATTGATCGCCCGCGCCCCCTGGCTCCCACCCATGACGAAGACCGTGCGCCGCGCGGCGGGAAGCCCGAGCGCGGCCCGCGCGGCCGCGCCGGCGACTGCGCGTGGGGGCACGATCGGGT
>JAOTWJ010000068.1 GCA_029862925.1 Gemmatimonadota bacterium | reverse complement strand
GCGGCCGTGCAGAACGGGCTTGCCGCGCTGTCCGAGCTGCGTGACCGCCGCTTCGCGGCCATCGTCTGCGACCTACGGCTGCCGTTCCTCCGTGGTGACGACTTCTTCCAACAGGTGGAGCAACTGTTCCCGGACATGTCCCGCCGGTTCGTCTTCGTGACGGGGTGGGGCCACGATCCGCAGATCCGCGAGTTCCTCGACAAGACCGGCCAGCCGTTCCTTCCCAAGCCCTTCGAAGCAAACGAGTTGCTGGCCGCCGTGCAGAAGGTGGCGGGGAAGGTGTGAGGATCGTCGGGCGGTTTACTTGAAGTACGGATTCCGCCCCGACGCGTGATCGGTGATATCCGCGAGGCCTCTGAGCCCCGGGATCACCTTGCGGAGGCTGGCTTCGATTCCCTGGCGCAGCGTGACGTTGGCCATGCCGCAGCCCTGGCAGCCGCCGAGCATGCGGACGATGACGGTGCCGTCCTGCACGTCGATCAACTCGACCTTGCCGCCGTGCTGCGCGACGCTGGGGTTGATGTCGCGGGCGAAGATGCGCTCGGTGAGCTCGAAGATCGCGTCGTCGTCGAGCGCCGGGCCACTGGCCGCGTGGTCCCGCGGGCCGGCGAGCGCGGTGCTGAGCGCGTAGCTGACCCGGTCACCTAACGCCTCCCACGAGGCGTCCGGCCGCCGCAGCACGAGCACGGCGTTTCCCTCGATGAGGACTTCCTGCACGCCCGGCACCGCGAAGAGGGCCTCGGCGATGGGCTGCCCGCGCGTGTCGTCCGCACCGCTGAAGCGATGGCGTCCGGGGCCGGCGAGCGCCTCCGCGTCTTCGACGACGAAGCGGCGAATCCGGTCACTGTCGGACGCCGTGTAGGTGTGGAGATCGGCCATGGCTCAATCTTACCCACGCGCGGGGACCGAGGAAACCGCTGTCGTCTACTCCACCCCCACGGCCGGCAGATTGAGCGCCGCCACCGCCGCATTGAAGGCGGGGATCTGATCGGCCAGCACCGCCTGAAGCCGGTCGAGCTGCTGCTGGAGGGCGGCGGACAGCTCCTCGAACACCGCCACGGACTGATCCGTGGGGCGCGCGTCCGCGCCGCTCACGACACCCGCGAGGGCGGCGATCTTGTTGTTGAGCCGGATCGGGAAGTTGAGCGGATCCTGGTTGCTGCGGTTCTTGGTCTGGTAGATCGCCTCTTCCACCACGGTCAAGTCGCTCACGATCCGCTTGGCCGCCGCCCGCACCGAGTCGGCCGCCGGCCCCTTCCCCGCCTCGCCCGCGGCGGTGAGGCGCGCGCGCACGCCGTCGATCTCCTGCCGCACGCGCCGGATCCGGACCACCGCATCGTTCGCCTCGCTGAGCCGGTCGCGAATACGCAGGAGGAGGTCGAACTGCGCCTGGAGATCCGCCGGAGAGGCCCGGACGCGCGGATCGGCCAACACCTCCGCCTCGCGCGTGACCGACCAATCGCCCACGGTGAGGCGCACCTGATAGCGACCGGGGACCGCGCGCGGGCCCTGCGTGCCGCCCGCCCACATGATCATGCCGTCGAACCGGCTGGCCTCCGGGTAACGGAGGTTCCACACGAACCGGTTCATCCCCGCCTCCGGCTCGAGCCGCTCGCCGCGCTCGCCCGCTGTGGACGTGAACGTGCGAATCACGTCGCCATCCGCCTCGAGGAATTCGAGCTTCACGTCTTCCGCGGGCTTCGTCTTCAGGTAGTAGTGCACCACGATGCCCGCGGGCGGGTTCTCGCCCACGCCGGGCACGGCAAACCCGCCGCCGCCACCCATCCGGTACGTGGGCCGCGGCGCGAACAGATGCCGCTCCGCGCGCGCCAGCTCGGGCGTGAGCGCCCGCAGCGGCGTGACGTCGTCGAGGATCCAGAAGGAGCGGCCGTGCGTGGCGGCCACGAGGTCGCTGCCCGCCACGACGAGATCGTGGATCGGGGTGATCGGCAAGTTGAGCTGCAGCGACTGCCAGCGCGCGCCGTCGTCGAACGACACGTAGGCGCCAAACTCGCCCCCGGCATAGAGCAGACTCGCGCGCACGGGATCCTGCCGAACGACCCGCACGAAGTGGCCGGTGGGGATCCCGCCGACGAGGCGACGCCACGTGCGTCCGTAGTCCGCCGTCTTGTACACGTACGGCGCGAAGTCGTCGAGCTTGTAGCGCGTCGCCGCCACGTACGCGGTCCCGGCCTCGTGTGGTGACGCGTCGATCATGCTGATGAGGGCCCACTCGGGCAGCTCCCGGGGCGTCACGTTGGTCCACGTCGTCCCGCCGTCCCGCGTGACGTGGATGAGGCCGTCGTCCGACCCGGCCCAGAGCACGGACGAGTCGCGCGGTGAGGGCGCGAGCGTGAACACCGTGGCGTAGTACTCGACGCTCGTGTTGTCCTTGGTGATCGGTCCGCCCGACGCGCCGAGCTTGCTGGCGTCGGCGCGGGTGAGATCGGGACTGACGGTCGCCCAGCGCTGGCCTTCGCTGGTCGTCTTGTGCACGTGCTGCGAGGTGACGTACAGGACGTCGGGGTCGTGCGGCGCAGGAACGATCGGGAACGTCCACTGGAACCGGTATTTGAGGTCGCCCGCGCCCCACCCCATGGGGTTCTCCGGCCACACGGCGATGCTGCGCTCCTGACCGGTGCGCCGATCGTGACGATCGAGCGCCCCGCCATAGCACCCCGCGAACGAGACGTCGGGATCGTCCGGCCGCGTGGCGACGTACCCGCTCTCGCACCCGCCCACCGTGTAGTAGTCGCTGGTGCGAATGCCGAACCCGGTCGTCCGGCTCGGCACGCAGATGGTGGAGTTGTCCTGCTGCCCCCCGCACACGTAATAGGGGAAGTGCGCGGTCACGTGGGCGTGATACATCTGCGCCGTCGGCTGGTTGTCCTGCACGGTCCAGCTCGCGCCGCCGTTGAACGAGACGTTGGCGCCGCCGTCGTTGCCGTTCACCATGCGATGTGGATCGTTCGGCGCGATCCAGAGCGCGTGGTTGTCCCCGTGCGGGACACGAATGCCGGTGTAGGTGCGCCCGCCGTCCACGGAGCGGTAGAAGCCCGTGTTCAGGACGTAGACCGTTTCGGGGTCCTTCGGATCGGCGTGGATGTGCGTGTAGTACCACGCCCGCTGCCGCAGCCGCCGCTCGTCGTTGACCCGCTGCCAGGTGAGCCCGGCGTCGTCGGAGCGGAACACCCCGCCCTGCTCGTGCTCGACGATGGCCCAGACGCGCTCGGGATCGGCCGCCGAAACGGTGACGCCGATCTTGCCGACGGTGCCGGAGTCCGGCAGCCCGCGCCGACGCGTGATCTCGGTCCACGTGTCGCCGCCATCGGTGGACTTGAACAGCCCGCTGCCGGGCCCGCCGCTCTCGAATCCCCACGGGAGGCGCCGCACCTGCCACAGCGCGGCGTAGAGAATCCGCGGATTGGTGGGATCCATCGCGAGGTCAATCGCCCCGCTGGCCGCATCGCGGAACAGCACGCGCTGCCACGTCGCGCCGCCGTCACGCGAGCGGTACACGCCGCGCATGTCGTTGGGCCCGAAGATGTGACCCAGCGCCGCGACGTAGACGAGGTCGGGGTTGGTGGGGTGCACGGCGATGTGCCCGATCTGGCCCGCGTCCGCCAGGCCGATGGCCCGCCAGGTCTTCCCCCCGTCGGTCGAGCGATACATGCCGTTACCGGGCGAGACGTTGCCGCGCGGCGGGGACTCGCCCGTGCCGACGTACACCACGTTGGGATCCGACGGCGCCACCGCCACCGCGCCGATGGAACCCGCCATGCGCGTGGAGTCGGTAATCGGCAGCCACGTGAGCCCGGCGTCCACCGTCTTCCACACGCCGCCGCCGGTCACGCCCATGTAGTAGACGAGCGGGTGGTCGGCATGGCCGGCCACCGCGGTCACGCGACCGCCGCGGTACGGCCCGATCATGCGCCAGCGCAGGCCGGCATAGAGCGCGGTGTCGGACGGCGCCGCTTGGCCGGCGGCCGACAGCGGCATGGCGAGCACGGCGAGGGCGGCGAACAGAGGCAACGAACGGCGCATCACAACCTCGACAGGTCGGATCGACGATTGAAGGAACGCGAGTGTTATACCGCGGCGGGCGGCGAGGCGCCAGGTGGGCTCCGCACACGGCGAACGGGGGTCACTCGGGCCGCTGCAGTGAGCGCCGACGGCGGGCTGGTACCCCCGGGCGGCTTCACTGACGCGTCCTCCGTGACCCCCGTTCGACCTTGTGCGGCGGTTCCCGGGGTCGGTACCGACACACGGGGACGGAGGTGGAAGGCGTTAGGCCAGCACCTCCCTCGCTTCCCCGATCACCCACTCGAGCGCCTCGCGCTCGACCACGAGGGGCGGGGCGAACCGGATCACCTGGTCGTGCGTCTCCTTGCACAGGATTCCGCGCCGGGCCAGCTCCTCGCAGAACGGCCGGGCGGGCCCGCTCGCCTTCTTGATCTCCACGCCGACCATGAGCCCGCGGCCGCGCACGTCTTTCACGTGGGGCGACGGGATCTGCTTGAGCGCGCCGAGGAACCAGCTGCCGAGCTCCTGCGCCCGGGCCGGCAGGTCTTCGTCCACCAGCACGCGCAGCGCCGCGCGGGCGATCGCCGCCGCGAGCGGGTTCCCGCCGAACGTCGAGCCGTGGCTGCCGGGCTCGAACACGTCCATCACGGCGCGGTCGGCGAGCATCGCCGAGACCGGGTACACGCCGCCGGAGAGCGCCTTGCCGATGATCGTGACGTCGGGCCGCACGTCTTCCCACTCGCTGGCGAACAGCTTTCCGGTGCGCCCCAGGCCGGTCTGGATCTCGTCGGCGACGAACAGGACGTTGTGCTGGCGGCACAGCGCGTACGCCTTGGCGAGATAGCCGGCGGGCGGGATGAGCACGCCGCCCTCGCACTGGATCGGCTCCACCAGGAACGCCGCGGTGTGCGGCGTGATCGCCCGCTCGAGCGCCGTGAGATCGCCGAACGGGATCAGCGTGAAGCCGGGGGTGAACGGGCCGAAGTCCGCCTGATACAGGGGATCGGACGAGAACGAGACGATCGTGGTGGTGCGCCCGTGGAAGTTGTCGCGACAGACGACGATCTCGGCCTGGTTGGCCGGGATGCCCTTCACCCGGTAGCCCCAGCGGCGCACGGCCTTGATGGCGGTCTCCACGGCTTCGGCGCCGGCGTTCATCGGCAGGGCGCGCTCGTAGCCGGTCAGCTCACACAGCTCGCGCAGGAAGGGACCCATCTGGTCGTTGTGGAACGCCCGCGACGTGAGCGTGATGCGGTCGAGCTGCGCCTTGGCCGCGCCGACGATCGCCGGATGGCGATGGCCCTGATTGACCGCCGAGTAGGCGGCGAGGCAGTCGAGATACTTCTTGCCGTCGACATCCCAGACCCAGGCTCCCTCGCCGCGCTCCAACACGATGGGGAGGGGGTGGTAGTTGTGCGCGCTGTACCGCTCGACTTCGCTCAGGTAGTCAATCGCCGTGGTCATAACGCATCCGCATGGTAAGAGAGTGGCCACGCCCCGCGGGGCGCATGATTATACAGTTGCCCGCATACAAATACAAACCGCCGGGCCGCCCCAGGGGCCGGCCCGGCGGGATGTCCACAGCCCTCCTAGCGCGCGAGCCGGATGCCGGTGAACTGCCAGCGGGCGCTCGGCGGGAAGAAGTTCCGGTACGTCGGCCGGATGTGCGCCCGCGGGGTGGCACACGACCCGCCCCGCAGCACCATCTGGCCCGACATGAACTTCGCGTTGTACTCGCCGAGGGCGCCGGCCGGCGGCCGGTAGCCCGGATATGAACAATAAGCACTCTGAGTCCACTCCCACACGTCCCCCAAGAGCTGGAGCGGCCCGGCTTGGCCCGCCGGGGCGGGCGCCGGGTGCAGGCGGCCGTCGTCGAGGAATGTCCCGTCCGGCGTGGCGGCCGCGGCCGCCACTTCCCACTCGGCCTCGGTCGGGAGCCGCGCCTCCGCCCACCGGGCGTATGCCTCCGCCTCGTAGTAGCTGAGATGCGTCACCGGCTCAGCCGGGTCCACGGGTTGGGCGCCGGCCAGCGTGTAGTGCCACCACCCGTCGTCCTGCCGCATCCAGTACAGCGGCGCGTCCCATCCCTGCGCCTGCACCGTGGCCCAGCCGTCGGAAAGCCACCACTCGACGCGCCGGTACCCGCCGTCCTCCACGAACGCGAGGTACTCGCCGGCCGTCACCGGCCGCGTCGCGAGCTCGAACGCTTCCACGAATACCCGGTGCCGCGGTGTCTCGTTGTCGAACGCGAACGTCCGCCCCGCGTGGCCGATCTCGTGTACACCGGCGTCGAACCCCACCCAGCCCTGCCCCACCGGCGGGTGGGCGGATGGGCGGGTGGGCGGGCGGGACCGGTAGACGGGATGGAGCGGATTGAAGGAGAACAGGTGCTTGAGGTCGGTGACCATGAGCTCCTGGTGCTGCTCCTCGTGATGCAGCCCGAGCTCGAACACGTCGGGGCTCAGCTCGCCGGTCATGTCGGCCTCGCCGGCGAGCAGGGCCGCGACGTGCCGGTCCACGTACGCGCGATACGCCGACACTTCGGCCACCGTCGGGCGGGTCACGAGGCCGCGCTGCGGCCGCGCGTACTGCCGGCCCACGGCGTTGTAGTAGCTGTTGAACAGGTAGAGATACTGCTCCTCGAGCGGCCGATACCCCGCGAAATGCGGCCGCAGCACGAACGTCTCGAAAAACCACGTGGTGTGGGCCCGGTGCCACTTGATGGGACTGCAGTCGGGCATGGACTGCGGTACCTGATCTTCGGGCACGAGCGGCTCGGCCAGCCAGTCGCTCCGCTCGCGCACCGCCCGATAGCGGGACGCCAGCGCGGCGAGCCGGGTGGTCGGCACAACGGTCGTCGCCATGACTACTCTCCCTTCTGCAACAGCAGGACGGCAAACCGGCGCTGGTCGTCGGTGGCCGTGTGCGCGGTCGCGAGCCCGAAGCACCGCAGGTACTCCGTGAGATTCGGCAGCGAGTACTTGCGACTGATCTCGGTCATGACCAGCTCGCCCGGCTCTATCGTGAACCGGCGGCCCAGCGGCTCGACGTGCAGCGTCTGGCGGCGATGGAAGCGCGCGCCGATCTCGATGCGCTGCCACTCGGGGTTCCAGCGTGCCTCGTGACCGATCGCGGCCAGGTCGAGGCCCGCCCCGAGCTCGCGGTTCATGCGGGCAAACAGGTTGCGCGTGAAGGCCGCCGTGACGCCGGCGGCGTCGTTGTACGCGGCTTCGAGCACCGCGGCAGGTTTCGCCAGGTCCACGCCCAACAGCACCCAGCCCCCTCGCGGGAGCGCCGCGGCCACGCGTCGCCAGAACGCGAGCGACTCCGCCTGGTTGAAGTTGCCGATCGAGCTGCCGAGAAACAGCAGCATGACCGGCCCGTAGTCCTCGAGCAGCGGGAGCGCCTGCTCGAATTCGCCGTGCAGCCCGCTCACGTTGACCGACGGGAACGTCTCCTCGATCCGCTCCGCCGCCGTCCGGAGAATCGAGGCGCTCACGTCCACGGGGACGTAGCGCACGCTCGCTCCTTCTTCGGCATACGCCGCGAGCAGGAGATCGGTCTTGACCGAGCTGCCCGAGCCCAGCTCCACCAGCGTCACCGGCCCGGTCTTGCGGCGCAGCACCGGGGCCACCCGCCGCAGAATCGCGGCCTCGGCGCGCGTCAGGTAGTACTCGGGCAGCTCGCAGATCTGTTCGAACAACTCGCTGCCGCGCTCGTCGTAGAGGAATCGGCTGGGGAGCCACCGTGGCCGGTCGCTCAGGCCGAGTGCGACCGCGTGGGCGAAATCGAGCACCGTGTCGGGAGACGTCATCGTGGAGACTACCATCATGGCAACGTACCCCCCCCATCGGACGGTCGCAAACGCGCCTGCGGGAACGCGAGAGTAACTTCGGCGCGGCGCGGGAAGTTCCCTGAGCCCCCTGGCGGGACGCCGCCGTGACCCGCGCCGGGCTGGCCGGGTATGCTGCGTGCACTCGAGGGAGTCCCCATGCGTCGCCTCCTGCTGATCGGTCTTGCCCTGCTCGCCGCCTGCGCCCTGGAGCGCCTGGCGCTGGGCCCCGTCACCGGCGACCCGGCGGCGATCCCGCTCACGGTCGTCGACGAGCTGGCGAGTGTGGCGGGTCCGCGCGATCCCGTGACCCTGCAGAACGCGCTCGTGCTGGGGGACACGCTGCGGCTGGAGGTCAGCTATGGCGGCGGCTGCCGCACGCACGCGTTCGGGCTCCTCGTGCAGCGGACGTTCCTGGAGACGAACCCGGTGCAGGCACCCACGGCATTGGCACACGACGACCGCGACGACCCCTGTGACGCGCTCGTCTCGCGCACGCTCCTGGTGGATCTGCGGCCCCTGCGGGAGGAGTACCGGCGCGCCTACGGCGCCGCCACCGGGACCCTCGTGCTGCGATTCACGTCCGCGCTGCTGGTCGCCTACACGTTCTGACGGCGGAGCCCGCGGGTCACAGCGCCGACAACTCCCGCTCGAGGCGTGCCCGGTCCTCGGGTGCCAGGTCGTCGGGCGCCCACGCCACCACGTCCGGCGCGCGGCGGCGCATCATCCGCCGCATCCAGACTCCCAGCAGCACACCCCCGGCGAGGATGACCAGGCCGGGGACGACCCACGCCACCAAGCCGAGGCCCCGCGCCCGCGGCGCGGCGCGAATCTCCTCCCCGTAGATCGCGAGCAGCTCCGCGCGGATCGAGTCGGGGGTGAGCCCCGCCGCGAGCTGGGCACGGATCCGGTCGCGCAGCACCTCCGCCTGGGGCGAGGGACAGGTGGACAGGAGCAGGCCCGGACAGAACGGGCTCATGGTGGTGTTGAAGAGGCGCGCCGCCGCCGTCTCCACGGCAACCGACGGCTGGGGCGGCACGTCCTGCCCGGCACCGCTCCCCACGGGGGCGGCCAGGCCGAAGACGATAAGTGGCACGATCATGAAGAACTCCCGCTGCGCCTGCGCGAAGCGTCGCTATCTTGCCTCCCGTGGTCAACGCCCGATGCACGTGGTACGTATGCCGTTGGTGATGCGACTCGCTGCGCTCGTTGTGCTCGCCGGTCCGCTCCTCCTTGCGTCCGCGGCGCCCGCCGCGGGGCAGCAGCGTGTGCCCCTGCCCCCCGGGGTGGCGGGCGCCGCCGCGCGCGAGGGTGCGATCCGGCTCGACGGACGTGTGGACGAGCCGGCCTGGCTCGCGGCGCCGGCCATCACCGACTTCGTTCAGGGAGAGCCCATCGAGGGCGCGGCCCCGCAGGCGGCCACCGAAGTGCGCGTGCTGTACGACGGCGCGGCCCTGTACGTCGCGGCGGTGCTGCGCGAGCCGGACCCGGCGCGGATCGCGCGGCAACTGGTGCGGCGCGACGAGCGCGGCCAGTACGACTACTTCGAGATCTCGCTCGATCCCAACCGCGACCGGCGGACCGGCTATCGGTTCGGCGTGGGGGCCTCCGGCGTGCAGCGGGACGTGTACCTCTACGACGACGTGCGGGAAGACGAGGCCTGGGACGCGATCTGGGCCTCGGCGGTCGCCATCGGAGACTCGGGGTGGAGCGTCGAGGTGCGGATCCCGCTGTCGCAACTCCGGTTCACGGCGTCGCCCGACCCCCAGTCGTGGGGCGTGAATTTCGCCCGGCGACGCGTGGCCGCCAACGAGCTCACATACTTCGCGCTCGAGTCGCGCATCCGTCACGGGCGGGTGAGCGTGTTCGGCCGCCTCGCCGGCTTGCTGCTGCCCGGCGGGGCCCGCCGGCTCGAGGTTCGGCCGTACGCCCTGTCCAGCGTGCACGCGGCTCCCGCCGAGGCGGGCAACCCGTTCTTCGACGGCACCGCCGGCCGCGCGAGCGCCGGCCTCGACCTGCGCTACGGGCTCACCGCGTCCCACACGCTCGATGTCACGCTCAACCCGGACTTCGGCCAGGTCGAGGTGGATCCAGCCGTCATCAATCTCACGGCGTTCGAGACGTTCTTTCCGGAGAGGCGTCCCTTCTTCGTGGAGGACGCCCAGATCTTCGACTTCAACCTCGCGGGACCACGCAACCGGCTGTTCTACAGCCGGCGGATTGGCCGGGAGCCGCAGGGCGACCCGCCCGAGGAGACCGACTATGCCAACCTGCCCGCGCAGACGACGATCCTCGGCGCCGCCAAGCTCACGGGCCGCTCGGCCGGCGGTCTCGCGATCGGCGCGCTGACGGCCGTGACCGCCGAGGAACGCGGCCGGGCCTACACCCTCGCGACCGATTCCACCCAGACTTTCGTGGCGCAGCCGCGCACGTGGCACGGCGCCGTGCGCGCCGTGCAGGATTTCCGCAACGGCGCCTCGCAAGTCGGAGTGATCGCCACGGCGCTCCGTCGCGCGCTGCCCGGCGACAGCACGTTCGATTTCCTGCCGCGCGACGCCCTCGGCTTGGGGCTGGACTTCGAGCACGCCTGGGGCGGCCCGCGGTCGCGCGACTGGTTGCTCAGCGGGTTCCTCACGGCGTCGTACGTGCATGGCTCGCCGACCGCCCTGATCCGCACCCAGCGCGCGAGCAACCACTACTTCCAGCGCCCCGACGCCACCCGCTTCGCGGTGGACTCGACGGCCACATCGCTCACGGGTGCCACCTGGCGGCTGCAACTCGAGCGCCGCGGCACGTCGGGCTGGAGCGCCTCGGCCTGGCTCGGCGAAGTGACCCCGGGATTCGAAGTGAACGATCTCGGATTCATGACGAATTCGGAGCGGCTCGATGCCGGGCTGCGCGTTTCGTACCAGCACATCACCCCCGGCCGGCTGGTCCGCAGTTATCGGCTGAACACGTTCATGTTCCACAATTTCCGGCACGAGGCGTTGGACGAGCCGTTCTCGTGGTCATCGTGGAAGCGCGCCTACAAGGCCGGGAGCATCAACACCAGCGCGGACATCGAGCTGCGGAACTACTGGACGCTCGACCTCAGCGCGCGCTACCAGCCGCAGACGCTGAGCGACAACGCCACCCGCGGCGGACCGCTGATGGTGGATCCCGGCCGCATCCGGTTCGAGTTCCGGGGCGTGACCGACCGGCGCAAGGGCGTCGTGCTGGAGCCGCGCGCGGAGATCGAGCGGGGCGGCGGCCGGCGGGCGATCCGCGCCGGATTGGAACTCTCCTTCCGCCCGGCCGCCAATCTGGAGATCGAGCTGGGACCGGAGTACGCGCGCGAGACCGAGCCGGCCCAGTACGTCACGCAGACCGACGACCTGGGGTACGCCCCCACGTTCGGGCCGCGCTACCTGTTCGCCCACCTCGAGCGCCATCAGCTGGCGTTCGAGCTGCGTCTGAACCTCACCTTCACGCCGCAACTCACGCTGCAGCTGTTCGCCCAACCCCTCCTCTCCGCCGGCGACTACGTCACGTACGCGCAGCTCGCGCGCGCGGAGAGCTTCGCGTTCGACCCGTTCGGCGCCGGCGTGGCGGTCGGCAGTGAGGCCACCGGCGTCTCGTGCGTCGGCGGCCAGATCTGTCAGATCGACGACACACAGTACGTGGATTTCGACGGCGACGGCCCGACTGACTTCTCGTTCAGTGACCGGGACTTCAACGTCCGCTCGCTGCGGCTCAACGCCGTCTTGCGGTGGGAGTTCCGGCCCGGCTCCACGCTGTTTCTCGTGTGGCAGCAGAGTCGCGAGGACCGGGTGGATGCGGGACGGTTCGATTTCGGGACCGACGTGGGCGCGCTGTGGGACGCGTCGGGGGACAACATCCTCATCGTGAAGCTGGCGTACTGGATCGGGCTCTAAGGCCGGCATCTTCTGGCGCGCGCGCCCTTCCCGGCTAGCTTCGACCCCATGGCCCCGTCCGTCTTCTCCAACCCGGCCGGCCGCGCGGAAGCGGCGGCCCACGCCTACGTCACCGCCCTGCTGGACTTGCTCGGCGACCGCGACCCGCTCGCGGTGCTCGACGAGCTGCTCCCCGCGCTGCGCGACCTCCTCGACGGGCTCGACGGGACCGCGCTCCGCCAGCCCGAAGCGCCTGGCACGTGGTCCATCCTCCAGGTGCTCGAGCATCTCGCCGATCAGGAGACGGTGAACGCGGTCCGGTTCCGATCGGTGGTGGCGGAAGACGAGCCGGCGCTGCGCGGGTACGACCAGGATCAGTGGGCGGCCCGGCTGCGCTACGGGGTTGCCGATGCGGCGACCGTGCTCGACGAGCTGGCGGCCCTGCGGGGACGCACCCTGCGCCTGCTGCGCTCGCTGACTCCCGCCGAGCACGGGCGCGTGGGCCACCACAGCGAGCGCGGCGCCGAGAGCGTGGCGCACCTGCTGCGGCTCGCGGCGGGACACGATCTGGTCCATCGCCGACAGATCGCCCGGATCCGGACGGCCGTCGGCCTGCCGCCGGGCTAGCGGTCCCGCCCGCATTAGTCCAATCCCGCCGCGGAATCCCGGCGTCCGGCGGCGGCGGCGGGCACCCCTTCTGGGCGGCGCTCACACAACGCATTGCCTCATAACGAGATCCAGCGCTCAGCGGTGGACGCCCCGGCGGTACACCCCTTGCTCCTTTCCCCCTGTGGAATCCTGTGCGCGGACGTGAGCCGCCGCACCTCTGACAAAGGCAACCGACGGGCGACCGTCGCACGCAAAGCCGCGGATCTCTCTGTGAGAGACTGCCGGGCTACCGGAGATCCTGATGACCCACCGCGCGAACCGGGTGCGGCCCGCACCCCCTCCCTCATCCAACGAACGCCCCGCAACGGGCACGAGCGCCCTGACCGACACCGCCGCGAGACTCCGCGGTCTCGAGGCCGCGCTCGCCACCATGCAGCTCGGCGTCACGGTCACCGACGTCGCGGGCACGATCGTCTATGTCAATGCGGCGGACGCCCGCATGCACGGCTACGCGCCCGAGGAGTTGATCGGACAGAGCGTCGGCGTCTTCTCCTGTCCGGACGACCGCCAGCCACTCGGACTCGAGGCGATGCGGAGGCTCGCCAGCTGGCGCCGGGAGAGCTTCAATCGCCGCAAGGACGGCACGGTCTTCCCTGTCGAGTTGCTGTCGGACGCGGTCCTCGGCGCCGACGGAGACCCCGTGGGCGTGGTGACGACCTGCCAGGACATCACGGCGCGGAAGCTGGCCGAGCAGACGCTCTCGGCGTCGCACAACGAGCTGCACCGAGCGCTGGTCGAGCGGACCCACGAGCTCGCGGCGGCGAACCAGCAGCTCCAGCAGGAAGTCACGCAGCGCGTGCTGGCGGAGCGGCAGCGCCACGGGCTCGAACGTCAGCTGCAGCAGGCGCAGAAGATCGAAGCCCTCGGCCAACTGACCGGAGGGATCGCCCACGACTTCAACAACGTGCTGTCGGTCATCATGGCCAACGGCGACCTGCTGGCGGATGCGGGGGCGGCGGGGTCCGAGGCGCAGGCCGCCGCGCTCGAGGACATCCGGACGGCGGCCCGGCACGGCGCCCGCATCGTCGCGCAGTTGCTGGGCTTTGCCCGCCGCGCCGAGCTGACGCTGGTCCCGACGGATCTCCGGACGACCATCGCGGACACCGCTGGCATGCTGACGCATGTGATCCGGGAGGACATCGTGATCCGCACGTCCTTGGGCGCCGCCGTGGGGACGGTGGCGTTGGATCACGCCGCGTTTCAGCAGATGCTCCTGAACCTCGCCACGAACGCGCGCGACGCGATGCCGGATGGAGGCACGATCCACGTCGAGGTGTCGACGCAGGACCTGGACGATGCCTACGGCGAGAGCCACCCGTGGGTGGCGCCGGGCGCCCACGTCTGCGTCGCCGTCTCGGACACCGGGGTGGGGATGGACGCCGACACCGTGAGCCGCATCTTCGAGCCGTTCTTCACGACCAAGCCGCCGGGCCAGGGGACGGGACTCGGGATGGCGATGATCTACGGACTCATGAAGCAGCACCGGGGATTCGTGCACGTCTACAGCGAGCGGGGCGTGGGCACCACGGTGCGGCTGTACTTCCCGACGGTCGCGCAGGCGGCGCAGGCGGCGCCGGCCCCCGCCACGGCCCGCCAGCTGCGCACCGGTTCCGAGACGATCCTCGTCGCCGAGGACGAAGCGGCGCTGCGGAGCACGGCCCGGCGCGTGTTGGAACGGTTCGGCTATACGGTGCTCACGGCGTCAAACGGTGCGGAGGCGCTCTCCATCTACCACGCCAATCGGGCGGCGGTGCGTCTCATCATCACCGATCTCGTGATGCCGAAGCTCGGTGGCCGAGCGCTGTACGAAGCCGTGCGGCGCGAAGACGATGCCGTGCGGTTCATTTTCGCGAGTGGCTACTCGGCCGCCGACGCGCGCGAGCGTGAGACGCTGGATCCGCGCGTCCCGTTCCTGCGGAAGCCGTGGACCCTGAACGATCTCGCGCAGCAGGTGCGGGAGGCGCTGGACGCCGACTGAGCGCCGCTCAGCGCGCGCTGGCGGGCACCTCGGCAAACCGCAGGTTGAGGAGCGGATAGCGCTCCCAGCCGGTGTAATCGTAGTGCCACCACTCGTAGCGGTAGACCGTGAATCCCTCCGCTTCGAGCGCCGCGCGCAGCCGGTCCCGGTGCCAGCGGGCGCGCGTCGTGCCGCCCGGGTAGTCGGGATGCGCCCGCGCGGTGAACTCGTCGTAGCCGCTGGGCATGTCCGCCGGCCGCCCCGTCGCCCGCTCGACCAGCCCCACGTCCACGGCGGCCCCCCGGTTGTGGCGTGAGCCGCGGGCGGGATCGGCGACAAAACTCCGCAGCGAGTCGGGCGTGGCGTCCCAGAACGTCCGCGTGACGTACCAGGGGCGGTACGCGTCGTAGATCACGAGTCCCAGGCCGTCGGCGGCAAGCCGCCGGTGGGCGCGCACGAGCGCCTCCGCCGCGGGCCGCTGGAGCAGCGCCCGCGCCACCGGATAGACGGGAGCCCCGAGGAAGTTGTTCGCACCCGCATACCGCACGTCGAGCCGGATCGTGGGATCGAGCGCGCGCAGCTCGACGAGATCGGGCGTGAGCACGCCGGGCGAATCGGCGGGCGGGGTGGCGCGCTGCGCGGCGGCGAGCAGCGAGTCCAGCGGTCCCCTGGGCGTGACCCGGAACGCTCCGGCACCCGGATCCGTCCGCGGGAACCGCCGGCCGTCGAGCCGCACCGCCGCGACGGCCCCCGACGGATCCCGCTCGATGTCGAGACCGGCTCCCGGCCGCGGACCCCACGCCGCGAGGCGATAGCGGTCCCGTCCGGCGATCTCGAGCGGCACGGCGAAGAACCGGTCCACGAGCACGACGAGCGCGCCGTCGCGCTCGAACAGCATCAGCGGATCCGGTCCGTCCCGGTACTCGCCGATCAGCGGCTGCCAGGCCGCGGGCGAGCGGGCCGGCGGCCGATCCGGCTGTCGGGCGAGCGTATCCCCCCGGACCACGATCGCGCCCGGCAGCAGCACGAGGCGCGGGCCGTACCAGAGCCGATCGTCCACGACGAGCGTGTCGCCCCGCGCGCGCAGCCGCACGCGCACGCCGGGTCGGGAGATCCAGGCGCGCAGGCTGTCGCCGCGCCGCGCGATCACGACCCGCCGATCGCCGCGACCGTAGCTGCCGACCGCCCGGCGCGCCAGCGCGTCGGGCACCGAGTCGGTCAGCTCGGGCGGGCCGGCGGGCACGCCCGGCCGGCGGGCGATCAGCAGGCGCATCCCGTACTGCGCGATGCGATCCACGCGCGCCACGACCCCCCCGCTGGCGCCGCTCACGACCACCGCGAGTTGGGCGTCGGGGGCGAGCCACACGCACGAGGAGTAGCCGTCCCCGGCACCGCAGTACCCGACGAGGCGCTGCCCGCTCACCTCCGTGACGGCCACCCCCAGTCCACGGCGGCCCGTCGGGGCAAGCAGCAGCGCCGTGGTCGACTCGGCCAGCACGCGCCCCCGCTCCCCCACCCCGCCCGCGAGCAGCGCCTCGGCGAGCCAGGCGAGATCGCCCACCGGGGCCCGGAGCCCGCCGAGGTGGTCACCCTCCGCCGACGGCAGGGTTCGCTCCGGATCGCCGCCATACGACCAGCGCCTTCCGGCGGCCACGCGCGCGCGCCGGTCGATCGGCCCGAAGGTCGTCCGCTCGAGCCGGAGCGGCCGCAGCACCGCGTTGTCCAGATAGCTCGCGACCGGCCCGTCGGCCGCGCGCTCCACCGCGCCGGCCACCGCGTCGAGCGCCGGGCGGCGGGTGCTTTCCCCCATCCATTGCATGCCCGGCGCCATGGTGGTGTCGACCGAGCCGGCGAGGGCCGCCAGCGCGTCCCGCAGCGTGCCGGGAAATCCGGCGACGGCCGAATCGAGCGCGAGCCGGCCGTCTTCCACCAGCCGCAGGGCCGCCAGGGTGGTGAACAGACCGAGCATTCCGTCGGCGCCGAACACGGT
Source organism: Gemmatimonadota bacterium (assembly GCA_029862925.1). Lineage (GTDB taxonomy): Bacteria > Gemmatimonadota > Gemmatimonadetes > Gemmatimonadales > GWC2-71-9 > JAOTWJ01. The sequence continues at coordinate 618 of JAOTWJ010000068.1, read as the reverse complement.
GGCCCCGTCGGCGGCCGTGGAGTCGTCTGGCCCCAGCACGCCGAAGCCGCCGGTCCACACCACTTCGCGCCGGTCCACCAACGCGATCGACAGCGCCGGGATGTCCTGGTCGGCCATCTCGTGGCGCGCGAACCGGGTCAGGCGGTCCACCAGGGGTCGGTACTCGGGCGCGGCGCGCACGCCGCCGTTGCCCGTGCAGGCCGTGAGGGCGAGGAGTAGGAACGGGACGGGTCGTGCAGCGCGCATGGTCAGTCCTCGAGCGTGAAGCCGATGCGGATGCCCACCTGCCAGTGCGCCACCTTGCCGTCGTCGATGTGGCCGCGGAGCTCGGTCATGGTCAGCCAGCGCATGTTGCGCACGGACTTGGCGGCCTTGGCGACGGCTTTCTGGATGGCGTCCTCGATGGAGGTCGTGGACGTTCCGTACAGGTCGAGCGTCTTGTAGACGTGGTCGCTCATGGGAGCTCCGGAATGGACAGGGCGAATGGGATCATCCTTGAATCTGGGGAGGTGGGGACGGGCAGTGGTACCCCACGCCGAATCGGCCCAATCTCCGTGCGTCGCGCTCGCGCCGGGACGGCGGCCAGCGAACGGAAGGTACCACTCCTTGTGCCCCACT
>JAOTWJ010000219.1 GCA_029862925.1 Gemmatimonadota bacterium | reverse complement strand
CGCCTCGAGCTGTGGACCGTGCGGTTCCTCGTCTCGATGCTGCAACGGATGGGACCCGAGTCCGCGTGGATGTTCCGCGACGCCCTGGCGGACGCGGCGCGGCCCGTCCGGCTGCGCACGATCGCCGCCAACGTCCTCGCGGTGTTCAATGACCTCCCGGCGGGCGACATCGCCGCGCACGCGCTGGACGGCGCGGACGACACCGACCTCCGGGTCGCGCTCATCCGGCTGATCGACCGGGTCGGCACGGCGGACCATGTCCCGCTGCTGCGGCGTCTCGTCGCCGATCCCGTGCCGGCGGTGCGCGGCGCGGCGATCCGGGCCCTGGCCACGCTCGGCGGCGACGCCGAAGCGGCGCTGATCGGGCGGGCCATCGACGACGACTCGCACTGGGTGGCGATTCACGCGGTGCGCGCCCTCCGGAAGCTGGGCCAGGGGGAACTCCTCGCCACGCTCATCGCGCACGGCCATCACCGCGCCTCCGCGATCCACGAGGTGCTGGCTCCGGAGAGCACCGGATGACGGCGCTCTTCTGGAGCGGCCTGTGGTTGATCAACACGATCGTCCTCGTGTATTTCGCCGTGCTCAACACGGTGTATCTCCTCACGAGCCTGCTCGCGTTCCGCTTCCTGCGCCGCTACGTGCACCGGCTGCGGACGCTCGACGTGGAGTCCCTGATCCAGTCTGGGTCGGCGCCCCCGGTGACCGTCATCGTCCCGGCGTTTCGCGAAGAGGCCACCTGCGTCCAGACCGTGCGCGCGCTGCTCACGCTGCGCTACCCCGACTACGAGGTCATCGTCGTCAGCGACGGATCCCCCGACCGCACGCTGGACGTGCTGACCGAGCACTTCACGCTGGCGCCGGCGTCCCGCCTGCCGTCGGCCGAGCTCCCCACCCGGCCGAATCGCGGGCTGTTCCGGAGCCGCAGCCACCCGCAGCTGTGGGTGGTCGACAAGGAGAACGGCGGGAAGTCGGACGCGCTGAACGCCGGGCTCAACATCTGCCGCACGCCGCTGTTCTGCGTGATCGACGCCGACAGCATCCTCGAGCCGGACGCGCTGATGCGCGCCACGCGACCCTTTCTCGAGGACGAGCGCTCGGTGGCGGTCGGGGGGATCATCCGGATCGTCAACGGGTCGACGGTCGAGCACGGGCGGGTCCGCGAGGTCCGACTCCCCACCAGCTTCCTGGCCCGCTTACAGGTACTCGAGTACCTGCGCGCGTTTCTCTCGGCACGGGTCGCGTGGGCCGAGGTGAACGGCACCCTGATCATCTCGGGCGCGTTCGGGGTCTTCCGGCGCGATATCGTGGTGGGGGCCGGAGGGTTCGCGACGAATACCGTCGGTGAGGACATGGAGCTGGTCATCCGCCTGCATCGGTACTGCCAGGCCCGGCGCCTGCCCTACCGCCTGACGTTCGTGCCCGATCCGGTGGCGTGGACCGAGTGTCCCGAGACGCTGCGCGGCCTGGCGCGCCAGCGCGATCGCTGGCAGCGCGGCCTCGTCGAGTCGCTCGTGCGGCACTGGCGGATGCTGTTCAACCCGCGCTACGGGACCGCCGGCACCCTCGCGTTCCCGTACTACCTGCTGTTCGAGATGCTGGGGCCCCTGGTGGAGGTCGTGGGGTACGTGGCGTTCATCGTGACCCTGGTGCTCGGTGCCTGGTCGCCGGCCTACGTGGCCGCCTTCCTCACGCTCGCCATCGTGCTCGGGATCGCGCTGTCGGCGGCGGCGATCGCGCTCGAGGAGCTCACCTTCCGGCGTTATTCGCGCTGGTCCGATCTGCGACAGTTGTTCTGGCTCGCGGTGGTCGAGAATCTGGGGTACCGGCAGCTGAACTCGCTGTGGCGGGTGCGGGGCCTCTTCACGGCCCTGATCCGTTCCCGCCGGTGGGGCAGCGCACCGCGCAAGGGGTTCGAGTCCCCCACCGCCGAGGACGTGCCCGAACGGGCGGCCGCCTAGCCGGTCGTGTCCGGCGCGCCGAACCGGGCCCGGAGCAGTGCACCGACCTCCCTCACATCGTCCGCGATCACCGTATGCGCCGCCCCGGGGTGCACGCGCAGGGTCACCTCGGCGCCGGCCGCCTCGAAGACCCGGGCGGTCTCCCGCACCCGCACCAGCGGGACGTGTGGATCGACGTCGCTCGTCGAGAGAAAGACGGGCACACCGTTGAGCCCGGTGGGTCGCGGCCAGGGGGTGCCGGGCGGGCCGAGCAGGCCCCCAGTGAGGCCAATAACGGCGCCGTAGTCGCGTGAGTGGCGGGCCGCGTACTCGAGCGTCAGGCACGCGCCCTGTGAGAATCCGAGCAGCGCGATGCGCCGGGGCGACTGCCCGGCGTGCAGGGCGTGCTGCACGGTGCGGTCCACGGCGCGCAGGGCCGACGAGAACCAGGGCTCGTTCTGCGGCACCGGGGCGAGAAACGGAAACGGGTACCAGGTGCGACCGATGGCACCGGGCGCCAGGCACGCGAGATCCGGCAACGCGAGCGCCGCCGCGAGCCCGAGCATGTCTTCCGGCGTGCCCCCGCGGCCGTGCTGCAGGATGAGGACGCCCCGGGCGCCCGCCAGTGGGGCGCCGGCAGTGCGCAGCTGCGCGCCGGCGTGGGGATCGATCATTGCAGCCACCGGTCGCGATGCTCCGCCACGAAATCGTCGTCGGCGAGGTGACGGTACAGCGTGCGCACGCGGTCGATGGCTTCCCGCTGTCCCGCAGACAGGCGTTCGGCGGGATCGAGACACCATGTTCCGGCGAGCAGACCCTGCCCCCGCAGGATCTCGTGAAGACCGGGCAGACACCCGGCGAAGCCGTGGGCGGCATCGAAGATGGCGGCATTGGCGTCGGTGAGCTCCACGGCGAGCGACAGCAGGCGAGCCGGCACCTCGCCGCGGCGGGCAGCCGCGCGACAGTCGGCGTGCATCTCCACGGCCCGGCGCGTCCACACGGCCCACTGCCCCAGCAGCCCCCCGACGATGTGCACCGGGTCGGCCGCGCCCCCGAAGCGATACGGCGTGACGAGGTCGAGCACGATGTGGTCGTCGTTGCCGGTGTAGAGCGCGAGCTCGCCGGCGCGGCCGGCCTCGGCCACGGCCCGCACCACCTCCAGGGTCCGATATCGGTCGAACGGTGCGATCTTGATCGCCACGACGCCGGGGACCTCGACGGCCCGCTGCCAGAAGGCGAGCGGCAGGTCGCGCCCCCCCACGGCCGGCTGCAGGTAGAAGGCGATCACGGGCAGGACGTCGGCGACTGCCGCGACGTGCGCGACGAGGCCCTCGACCGAACGGTCGTCCAGCCCCCCGAGGCCGACGAGCGCGGCCTGATAGCCGAGTCGCCGGGCGAGTTCACCCTCGCGCACGGCCTGGTCCACCGGCCCGCACACGCCCGCCACGCGCACCGGGGCCGGCCCCGTGGCGCGCGCCATCTCCTCGGCGGCGAGCGCGAGGACGGGCTCCAGCAGCCCGTGCCGCGGGTCGCGGATGGCGAATTGGGTCGTGTGGACCCCCACCGCGAGGCCGCCCGCGCCGGCGGCAAGGTAGTAGCGGGTCAGCGCGCGTTGCCGCCGCTCGTCGAGCCGCCGCTCAGCGGTGAGTGCGAGCGGATGTGCGGGAATCACGAGCCCCTCCCGCAGCCGCGCGAGCCAGGTCCCGGCGGTGTCCGTCAGAAACGTCCCTCCCGCTCCTCGTAGTGTGTCGGCTGGTCCAGGGACCGTCCCCCCGCCTCGATCCACGTCGCCACCCGGTCGATCATCTCCTCCAGGCTAACCGGCGGTGGGCCGAACAGCGCGCGGCAGCGGGCCGCGTTGCTCAACAGGGCCGTCGGCCGTTCGGGTCCGGCGAACACGGGAGCGATGCCGAACCGGCGGCCGAAGCGCGTCGCGAGGTCGCGCACCGCGACCTCGTCGGGACCGGTCACGTTCAGGACGACGGGCGGCACGGCACAATGCGCGAACGCCAGGATCGCGACG
>JAOTWJ010000067.1 GCA_029862925.1 Gemmatimonadota bacterium | reverse complement strand
CGACTCCCCCCGGCGGCGAGGGCCAGGGCGAGGTTCGACGCGGTGGTGGATTTCCCCTCGCCGGGCCCCGGACTCGTGAGCGCGAGCAGCTGCACCGGTCGCTCCGCGCCCACGAACGTGACGTTCGTGCGCAACGTGCGGAAGGCCTCCGCCGCCGGGTCGTCGTGATCCAGCGCCGTGATGACCGAGATCGGGCGGCGGCCGTCGGGCCGGGGCCCGAGCTTCGCCTCGAGCGGCACCATGCCCAGGACCGGTACCCCGAGCACGCGCGCCACGTCGGCCGGCGTCTTCAGGGACTGGTCGAGGTACTCCAGGAAGAACGCGCTCCCAATGCCGAGGAGCAGGCCCACGAGCAGGCCCAGCAGGATCTTCTGGCGGAGGCTCGTCCCGATCCGGTAGGCCGGCGAGGCGCCGTCCAGGATGTTCACGTACGGAGAGATCGTCGCCTCCTGGAGACGGGCGCCCTCATACTGGCCCAGCAGGTAGCGCGTCGTCTGCTCCTGAATGCCGGCCTCGAGCTGAATCTGGGCGATGCGCGTTTCCATTCCAGGGAACGAGCGCAGCGTGGTGCGGAGGTCGGCGATCTTGTCCTCGAGCGCGGCCAGCCGGATCCGCAGGGCGTCATGGGTCGCCCGCACCGCCGAGCCGAGCGCCGCCTGGCCCTGAAGGATGCGCTGGTCGAGGGCCGACACCTGGGGGTTGTCGCTCTGCAGCCCGAGACTGCCGGCCGTGAGGGTGCGGCGGTCGTCGTGGAGCTTGAGCAGGCTCTGGATCTGATACTGCAGGGCCGTGTTGCCCGCGATGGCCTCCACGGCGGACAACTGGTTCAGCGTCTCGATCGGTGACGACAGCGTGTCCGCGATCGCCTGCTGCACGGTCGCCAGGCTCACGAGCAGCCGCTGGCGATCGAGCTCGAGGCTCTGGATCGCCTCGACCGTCGCCTGGGCCTCCGCCGACAGGTCCGCGATCTCCTGTCGCTCCTTGAACGCCTGCAGCTCGCGCAACTTGGCCTGGTACTCGGCGCGGGCCTGCGCGAGCTGCTCGAACACGTAGTCCCGCTTCCGGGCGGCGATGACCTGGGCCCGGCGCGCCCCATCGAGGCGGAGCTGCACGGCCGACTCGTTGAGGATCAGCGGGACGAGTTGGTCGTCGGAGCCGGTGAAATAGAGGTCGACGGCGTTCGTGGCCTCGCGCACCGCGTAGCTGAGCCCGGCGCTCACCCACGCGGCTGCCTGCTCGGGCGTCGAGACGCGGAACGGGATGTCGGCGTCTCCGGCGGCGGGCAGCACCGCGAGGGTGAACCCCGGGCCGGTCGCCCGCGCCTCGTAGGGGCCCGCGGCGACGGTGGCGCCGGCGGCATCGCGGATCTCATAGCCGGTCGCGCCGCGGAGGAGCAGGGTGTAGGTCCCCGGCGGTGCCAGCGAATCGACCGCCACCGCCGCCACGACGTCGCCCCGGCGCCGCGCCGGCGCGTCGAACTCCACCTGAAGACCCAGCACCCGCACCACCCGCAGCGCGAGTCCCTGGGTGGTGAGCACGAGCGCTTCGGACAGGATGGGATCGGTCTTGAGGGCGAACTCGTCGACGTCGATATCGTCGAGGCGCGCGAAGACCTGCTTGGGCGAATTCACCTGCACCGTGAGGCGCGACTGGAATTGCGGGATGGCCTTGCGGCCCGCGACCCACGCTCCGGTGGCGACCAGCGCCGGCACGAGCACCACGATTCGCCAATGTCGCCGGACGACCGCCAGGAGATCACGCAGATGGATCTCCCGGGTGGCGGGCGGCTCCGGCCGGGGATTCCCGGTCGTCACGGCCACAACCCTACCTCGCTCTGATACGGGGGAACGCCACGCGGCCTTTCGAGGGATGCCGGTCCGTGCCGGCCGTTTCGACCGGTCATGACCGAGGGGCCGAACCCGATGGGCGGGTCAGGACGCTGCCTCAGCGGACCACGACGGCTGGCGTCGCATCAAGGCAAGATAGGAGCGCCGAGCGTATTGCACAAGTCTCTGTCCCGCATCATCTTAACGGTACTCCCATCTGGCTCGGTCTCGTGGCACCCCTGGTGGTCGTCCTCGCTCAACCGTTCAAGGGGTCGCTCACCTCCCACGAGGTCGGCGTCGGGTTGAGCCGCGGCGTCGCGGCCACCGGGTGCCGCTGCCACCTGCTCTTCGCCAGCGACGGGGGCGACGGGCTGCTCGAGGCGCTTGCGCTCGAGCGGCGGACCGCCCACCGCGTTACGGGCCCGCGCGGGGCTCCGGTCGATGCCGAGATCGGGTGGCTCGACCCGCGGACCGCGGTGGTCGAGTCGCGGCTCGCGTGCGGACTCGCGCTGCTCCCGTCGGCGGAGCGCGATCCGACCGTGACGACGACCCGTGGCGTGGGGGAGCTCGTGGGACACGCCGCCGCGGCGGGGGCGCGGGCGGTGTTCGTGGGAATCGGCGGGAGTGCCACCATGGATGGTGGCCTCGGCCTCGCTCGGGCGTGGGGATGGGAGGCGATGGATGCCCAGGGCGTGCCGCTCCCGGATGGTGGGGGCGCGCTGTCGGCGCTTGCGCGCCTCGTCCCGGGCACCCCGCCGCCCGCGCGCCTGGTGGGGCTCGCCGACGTCAGAAACCCGCTCCTCGGCGCGGAGGGCGCCGCGGTGTACGCCGCGCAAAAGGGGGCCGCCGCCGCACAGACGCAGCGGCTCGTGGAGGGACTCGCCCGCCTGGTCACCGTCACCGAGCCGTGGGGTGGGCCCGCGCTCGCTGCCCGCGAGGGGGCGGGTGCCGCCGGCGGCCTGGGGTTCGGCCTGCTCTGCTTTGGCGGGGCCCGGCTGGAGGCCGGTGCGGCGTGGGTGCTGGATCGGATCGGGTTCGCGCAGGCGCTGAAGGGCGCGTCCCTCGTGCTCGTGGCCGAGGGGTCGTTTGACGCCACGTCGCTCGCCGGAAAGCTCGTGGGCGAGGCGATCGCGCGGGCGCAGGCCCACGCTGTGCCCGCCGCCGTCGTCGCGCCCCGCGCGAGCGCGCGGCCACCGGGGGTCGTGGTGGAGAGTGGCGGCGAGAGCTGGTGGGATGTCCCGCAGCTTGCCGCGCACGCCTCGCGCGCGGTGCGTCGCGCACTCAAGTTGCCGCCCGGCGAGCCGCCGGGGTAACTTGCCCCATTCCCGGTTGGGCTATCCTCTTTTCCGGCAGTAAGTTGACGCATGGCGAAAACGTCGGTCATGGACAAGATCGTCTCGCTGGCCAAGCGGCGAGGCTACGTGTTTCAGTCCTCCGAGATCTACGGCGGGCTCGGATCGGTGTGGGACTACGGGCCGCTCGGGACCGAACTCAAGAAGAACCTCAAGGACCGTTGGTGGCGCTCCATGGTGTACGAGCGCGAAGACATCGAAGGCCTCGACGCGGCGATCCTGATGCACCCGCGCGTGTGGGAAGCCTCGGGGCACGTGTCGGGCTTCACGGACCCGCTGGTCGACTGCAAGCAGTGCAAGAACCGGTTCCGCGCCGACGATGCGCGGATCAAGGGCACGCCGGGCCTGCCGGACGCGCAATGCCCCGTGTGCGGCACCAAGGGCACGCTCACGGCGCCACGGCTGTTCAACCTGATGTTCAAGACGTTCATGGGGCCGGTGGAGGAGGAGGCGGCCATCGTGTACCTCCGCCCCGAGACGGCGCAGGGGATCTACGTCAACTACCTGAACGTCCTGCAGGCCTCGCGGCAGAAGATCCCGTTCGGCATCGCCCAGATCGGCAAGGCGTTTCGCAACGAGATCACGCCGGGGAATTTCACGTTTCGGACGCGCGAGTTCGAGCAGATGGAGATGCAGTTCTTCGTGAAGCCGGGCGAGGACGAGGCGTGGTTCGACGAGTGGCGCGCGCGCCGCATGCAGTGGCATCAGGACCTCGGGATCCGGGCGGACAGACTGCGCTTCCACCAGCACACGCCGGACGAGTTGGCCCACTACGCGAAGGCGGCGTTCGACATCGAGTACGAATTTCCGTTCGGCTGGCAGGAATTCGAGGGCATTCACAACCGGACGGATTTCGATCTCAGCCGGCACCAGGAGCACTCCGGCAAGAAGCTGGAGTACCTGGACCCGGCCACCAGCGAGCGTTACGTGCCGTACATCATCGAAACCTCCCTTGGCGCCGACCGCCTGGCGCTGGTCGCACTCGTGGATGCCTATGCGGAAGAGGAGGTGGAAGGGGAGACCCGCGTCGTGCTGCGGCTCCATCCGGCCCTCGCGCCCATCAAGGTCGGGGTATTTCCGCTGGTGAAGAAGGACGGTATGCCGGAAGTCGCGACGCGGATCGCGTCCGACCTGCGCGGACACGTCGCCCTCTTCTACGACGACGGGGGCTCGATCGGCCGGCGCTACCGTCGGCAGGACGAGGCGGGCACGCCGTTCGGCATCACGGTCGACGGCCAGACGCTCGAGGATCAGACCGTCACGGTGCGCGACCGGGATACGCTCCGCCAGGAGCGTATTGCCGCGGACCAGTTGCTGGCCTATCTGCGCGCACGCCTCTCCGCGTGAACGTCAACCAACTCGGTGCCCGCGGCGAGGCCCTGTTGTCGGCGCTCGGTCGCGAGTACTACCTGACGGGAGCGGGGCGCAAGGCCACGCCGGCATTCGAAGCCATTTACGAGCAGTATGCCGATCTCCAGAGCGATGAGGCCCTGGCGTGCGCGCGGGGGGCCCGCGTACCGGCGCTCGTCGAGTGGGTGGTCGACCTGCGGGTCGGGCGGGCCGTGGCGCCGTATGAGGAACGGCAGCTCGTTTGGGAACGTCGCGCGCGGATCGCGGTGAGCGGCCGCGACATCCCCTATCTGCGGGCGGCGATCGAGCTACAGAACTCGCCCGACCGCGCGTGGCGGATTGCGCTGGACCGGGCCCGCGCGGCGGCGGGCGCCACGGACCTCAACGAGCTACGGCGCGACCGCTTCCTGCGTGAGCGGGAGACGGTCGCGGCCGCCGGGTTTGGTGCCGACTATCCGGCGGCGATCACGGCGGTCTCGGGTATCGATCTGGAGCACTTGGCCGGGCAGGCCGACCGGCTGCTCGCGGACACGGCGGATCTCTATCGCGAGGGCCTCCGGCACCTGGTGCGCCGCCGTTTGGGGGTCCCCCCCGATCAGCTGGTGCGGGCCGACACCGGCTGGGCCTTTCGGGCGGACGAGTTCGACGCTGCGTTTCCTGGCGATCAGCTGCTCGGCACGGGCACGGCGCAGATGCGCGAGATGGGGCTGGATGCCTTCGTGGGGGGACGGGTGCGGGTGGACGCGGAGGAGCGCGAGGGGAAGCAGCCCCGCGCCTTCTGCGTGCCGGTCCGGGTCCCCGACGAAGTGTATCTCGTGCTGCGGCCCCATGGCGGCCACGCCGATTACCGCACGTTCTGGCACGAGCTGGGGCATGCGATGCACTTCGGGTCGGTCGACCGCGACCGCTCGTTCGTCGACCGCTGGCTGGGGGACATGTCGGTCACCGAGGCCTTCGCCATGCTGTGGGACCATCTGACGCTCGAGGAAGGATGGCTGCAGCGGTTCACCGAGTTGGGACGGGAGAGCGGTGCGGTCTCCCGGATCGCGCAGCTGCGTGTCGAGCTCGCCGTGTCCGAGCTGTATCTCCTGCGCCGCTACGCGGGGAAGCTGCGCTATGAGCTGGAGCTGCACCGCAGTGAGTACGGTGCCGCGATGGGGGAGCGGTACGCCGAGCGGCTGACCGCCGCGACCGGGTTCCGCTTTCTGGAGGAGGACCATTTGCGGGACGTGGACCCCGGCTTCTACGTGGCGCGCTACCTGCGCGCGTGGCAGCTGGAGGGCACCTTGGCGCAGATCCTCACCGAGCGGTACGAGCGCGACTGGTATCGCAATCCCCGGGCCGGGGGGTTCGTGCAGGATCTGATGCGGCGTGGACAGGCCGAGCCGGCGGACCGGCTCGCGGCCGAGTTCTCGGCGGCGCCACTCTCGTTCGACGCGTCGGTGTCGCGACTGGCCGCCGTGCTGGCGTGAGCCGCGAACCCGGAGGACCGCCGTGACGCAACGGCCAGAGCGTTTCTCGTCGCGGGCGATGATGCTGCTGGCCATGCTTGGCATGGCGGTGGGAACCGGCAACATCTGGCGGTTCCCGCGCATCGCGGCGCAGAACGGCGGCGGCGAGTTTCTGGTGGCGTGGATCGCCTTTCTCTTCCTGTGGTCGATCCCGCTGATCCTCGTGGAGTTCGGCCTGGGGCGAAAGACCCGCTCCGGGCCGGTGCGCGCCTTCCTGCTAGTGATGGGACCGCGGTGGGCCTGGATGGGAGCATGGGTGGCCTGGGTGGCGACGGCCATCATGTTCTACTACTCGGTGGTGGCGGGCTGGACGGTGCGGTACGTGATCGCGGCGGCCACCGGCGAGATTCCGGGCGCGGAGCCCGGGGCGTTCTGGGCGCACTACACGCGTTCGTGGTGGCCGGTGCTGACGCACGGCCTCGCCATCGGCCTTGGCGTGGCGGTCGTCAGCCGCGGCGTCCGCGCGATCGAGCGGGTCGCGCGCATCCTCATGCCGTCGCTGTTGGTGCTGGTCGTGCTGCTCGCCGTACGCGCGATGACCCTGCCCGGCGCCGGTGACGGACTGGCTTATCTCTTCGGCGTCGATTGGGGCGCGCTTGCGAACGCCAACATCTGGTTGCAGGCGCTGACGCAGAACGCGTGGGACACGGGAGCGGGGTGGGGGCTCGTGCTCGTGTATGCGGCGTACCTGCGCCAGACGGAGGACACCGCCCTCAACGCCTTCATCGTGCCCGCGGCCAACAACACCATCTCGCTGCTGGCCGGCATCATGGTGCTGTGCACGGTGTTCTCGGTCGTGGCCGAGCTCGCACCGTCGCTGGCGGCGAATCCCGACGCCCTCGCGGCCTACCCGGCGCTCCAGGACGCAGTGGCGCGCGGCGAAGCCGTCACGCCCGCCCTGCTGCAGGGGACGATCTTCAGTGCCGGCAACGAGGGGCTGACGTTCGTCTGGATGCCGCAGCTGTTCGCCCGCATTCCAGCCGGGCGGTTCTTCATGCTCCTGTTCTTCGTCGCGCTCTTCTTCGCGGCGTTCACGAGCCTGATCGCAATGATCGAGTTGGCCACCCGCGTGCTGATCGACGCGGGGCTCGCGCGCGCGCGGGCCGTCAAGCTGGTGGGGGCCGGCGCATTCCTTCTGGGGCTGCCGTCGGCGATCTCGCTCCAGGTGCTCGGCAATCAGGATTGGGTCTGGGGTGTCGGCCTCATGGTGTCCGGACTCTTCTTCGCGATCGCGGTGATCACGCATGGGGTACGGGCCTTCCGGCAGCAGCAGATCAACCACCCGCATTCCGACATCCGCGTGGGCAGGTGGTGGGAAGTGGTGATCGCGGTGTTCGTGCCGCTCGAAGCGGCCGTGTTGCTGGGCTGGTGGCTGTGGCAGGCGCACGAGTGGGATCCCGCGAGCTGGCTCGCCCCGCTCGGCAAGGAAACCGTGGGCACGATCCTGCTGCAGTGGGGCGTGGCGTTTGTCGTCCTGCTGGCGGCGAACCGGTGGCTCGCCCGCCGTTCGGCCCCGGCGGCCGGCGGCGCGGAGCCGCCCGGTCCCTCCGGCTGACCCCTCGGGGACGAGCGGCCCGTCGCCTCGCTCTCGCCATCGGCATCGTGGACTACCCCGAGTTCGAGCGCCTCGTGCGCCGTCTGGCCCGCGAGATTCCGGCGGAGTACCTGAGCGGCATCGCGGCGATCGAAGTGAGTCCCAAGACGATGCCGCATCCCGTGCGAGCCGACGTCTATACGCTCGGGGAGTGCGTTCCGGTGCACGGCGAGTTGGATGAGGTGATGTCGCGGGTGGTGCTGTATCACGGGTCGTTCCGCGCCCTGGCCGGCCAGCGGCCCGATTTCGGGTGGCGCGACGAGGCGTGGGACACGCTCACGCACGAGCTGCGCCACCACCTGGAATGGCGTGCCAACGCCGCTGCGCTCGAAGCGTACGACTGGGCGGCCGAGCAGAACTTCGCGCGGCACGACGGGCAGCCCTTCGACCCGTTGTTTCATCTCTCGGGGGAGCGGGTGGACCGCGACGTGTATCGGGTGGACGACGACGTGTTTCTGGACCGGGTGGTGCGCCGTCGGCCGGCGCGCACCGAGGTGCGCTGGCGGGGCGAGGCGTATCATGTCGCGGTGCCCGACCGGGTCCTGCCGCTGTTCCTCACGCTGGCCGGGCTGCGCGAGCCGCCCCCCGGGGAGGTCGTGCTGGTGGTCCGCCGCAAGGGTCGCGTGTGGGACCTCCTCCGGCGCCCCACCGAGCCAACCATCGCGCAGGTGACCGTCCGCCCGCTCGCCGACTGAAGGCCGCTTGCCGCAGTGCCCGACAGGGCGCACCTTTGCCGGGGTCGGAGCGCGGGGTCGATGCGCCACTTCTTCTGGGTTCTCAGCGGCGGCCTGCCGCTCGCGCTCGCCGTCGCGGCGTCGGTGGCGGCGGGTCAAGAGGTGCGTGGGACCGTGGTCGACTCGCTGGCCGAGCGACCACTCGCCGGGGTGCGGGTGGAACTCGAGCGCGAGGGCACCCGCCGCGTCGTCGTCACCGGGGTGGACGGGACGTTCGTCTTCTGGCGGGTCGTCCCTGGCGGGTATCGGCTGCGGCTGACCCGCGTCGGCTACGCCCCGGCGGTGCGCGAGGCCATCCGACCGGACGCCCTGGTGCCTCTCCGCATCCGCCTCGCCGCCCTCGGCGCCCCCCTCGATCCCGTCGTCGTGTCGGCTTCCCGCAGCGAAGAAACGGCGCTCCAGGCTCCCGCCGCGGTGTCGGTGATCGATCGTCGCGAGGTGGAGGACGCGCCGACCCTCACGCCGCTCGAGCACGTCGCGCAGGTCCCGGGCGTCGACGCCGCCCGCAAGGGGCTGCTCCAGCAGACGTTCAGCGTGCGAGGGCCCAACAGCGTCAACTCGGGTGACCTGCTGCTGCTCCACGACCATCGCTACGCCGCGGTGCCGTCGATCGCCTTCAACGTGCCGTATCTCGTCCCGGTGGTCGGCGAGGACGTGCAGCGGATCGAGGTGATCCGCGGGCCCGCCGCGGCGCTCTACGGGCCCGGGGCGCCGCGCGGGGTGGTGCATCTGCTGACGCGTTCCCCGCTCGATGCCCGAGGGGGATCCGCGACGCTCACCGGGGGGACCCGCTCGACCCTCGGCGCGAGCCTGCGCTATGCCGTGCCGCTCGCCCACGAACTCGGGATCAAGGTGTCCGGGGAGGTCCTGCGCGGGCAGGATTGGGTCTTCGCCGACAGCGTCGAGCAAGCGCTCCGGGCATCGGCCCTCGCGGCCGGAGCCGATCCAGACACGCTGCGCATCGGCCGGCGCGACTCCACCGTGGAGCGTGCGGCCGGGGATGTCCGCGTGGACTGGCGCCCGACCCCGCAGACGGAGGTGGTCGTCGCCGGCGGTGTCGCGCAGGCCCTCCGGGCCATCGACCTCACGCCCGCCGTGGGCGCGGTGCAGGGACGCGACTGGCGCTATGCCTACGGCCAGGTGCGGGCGCGCCGCGGCCGCTTCCTCGTGAACACGTTCTACGACTGGAGCGATGCCGGCGGGACGTACATCCTCCGGAACGGCAATCGGCTGGTGGACGATTCGCGCGTCTTCGTGGCCCAGGTCCAGCATGGCGCCGCCGTCGGGCCGGCCGATCTGCTGTACGGCGTCGACGGCCGGTGGACCGATCCGCGCACCGGCGGGACCATTCACGGCAGGAACGAAGACGACGACCTGGTCGCCGAGCTCGGCGGCTATCTGTACGCGACGGCGTCCCTTTCGCCACGCGTGGAACTCATCGGCGCCCTGCGCCTGGACCATCACAATCGCCTGCGCGACGTCGTGCTGTCGCCGCGGGTCGGGCTCGTCACCCGTCTCGGCGCGACGCACGCCATGCGGCTCACGTACAACCGAGCCTTCACGTCACCCGACGCGAACGATCTGTTTCTCGATATCGCCGTCGGGCAGATTCCCATCGTCCCGGGCATCGGGTATACCGTGCGGGGCGTGGGGGTGCCGAAAGACGGGTTCACATTCCGCCGCGACTGCGAGGGCGGGCTCTGCATGCGCAGCCCGTTCAACCTGGCGCAGCCGGGCGCGTACCTGCCGGCCGACGCGACCCTCCTTTGGCCGGCCGTGGTGCTGGCGGCGCAGCAGCTCGGCGTCGACCTCTCCGGGGTGCCAACCCCAACGGCGCAGGATATCGCCACGCGGCTCGCCGTGCTCGATATCGCCACGGGGAGCTTCACGCCCATCGATGCTGCGGACGTGACGGATCTGGCGGGTGAGGGGCGGACCATCACCAACGTGGTCGAGGTCGGCTACCGAGGCGTCCTGGGCGGACGACTCGGGCTCGACGTGGACGTCTGGGTGAATCGCGTGTCCGATCTCGGCGGACCGCTGACGGTGGCGACGCCGAGCGCGTTCTTCGACCGGGAGACCTTGGACGGCTATCTGACGCAGTATCTCCCGGCGGCAGTGGCCGCGGCGCTCGCCGACACGCTGAGTCTCATCCCCGCCGGCACGATCTCCCCGGTGGAAGCCGGCTATCCGTACGACCTTCTCGTGGTGACCCGCCGCGGCGGCGCCTACACACTGTGGGGGGCCGACGTGGCGGCGACCATCGGACTGACGCGGGGCCTCGAGGCGTCCGTGGCGTTCTCCTTGACCAGTGCGGACACCGTGCCCGACGTGCGGGATGTGGGGACCGTCTACTTCAACGCGCCCCGCACCAAGGCCGCGTTCGGCCTCACCTATCGTGCGCCCACGCTCGGCCTCACGGCGGCCGCGCGCGGCCGCGTGGTAGCGGCGTTCCCCGTGAGTTCGGGCGTGTATGAGGGACGTGTTGCCGCGTACACGGTGCTCGATGCCACCGTCAGTGTGGCGGTGCCGGGCTGGCGCGCGGCGACGCTCCAGCTGACCGCCCAGAACCTGCTCGACCGGCGCCATCAGGAGATGGTCGGCGCCCCCGCACTCGGACGGCTCGTGCTGGGTCGGCTGCGGGCGGCGTTCTGAGCGGCGGCTGGTAACCGGTCGCGCCGGGCGGTTACCTTTCAGCGTCACGGACCGACGGTGGACCAAGGAGTCCCACACATGCTGCACGAGATGACGACCTCACTTGCGGGCGACGACGTCCTGCGCCGGGCCAAGGAGTTTTTCCTGGAGCGCGTGCCGCACTTCGGCGCCTTTCTCGAGGACGACGGCGACACGTGGGCGACGTTCCGGGGGCAAGGCGGGGAAGAGATTGCCCTCGCGGTGTTTCCGGCGGAGCGCGGCACACGGGTACGCGCGTCGTCACTCCTGTTCGATCAGACCATCGATCGATTTCTCTCCACGCTGCCCGCCGCGGAGGAAGAGGCCGCATGAGTGTCGCGGCGGCGCGGCGCGTGCGGGTCACGGTCACCGACACGTGGGACACGATCGCGCTCGAGGTCGAGCCCGGCCGTTCGCTCGCGGACATCAAGCGGGATGCCGTCCTCCAGGCCACCGGGCGTCCGATCGACCCGGCCGAGTACCTCCTCAAGTTCCGCGGCGGCCTCGTGCTCGACGAGCGGGCGACCGTGGCGGACCTCGGACTGCCCGATGGCGCCGCCCTCATCGTTCTCCCCGCCCGGCGGCACCCGGTTCGCTAGCTCGCCCCGCCGGCCGGGGCGGGTGATCACGGTGCTCGCGGTCGGGTTCCTCGTTCTCGACGGCCTGCTGCTGGGCCTCGCGGGCCTGTGGGGTGGGCGCCCGGGCCTGCTCGTCTGGGGGCTGGGCTTTGGTGTGGCGGCCGTGGGCGTGCTGTGGCTGCGCCGTCGGTATCTCCACCGTCTCGCCGAGGTGGACCGGGCGCGGGACGCCCTGCGCCGTGAACTGCGGGCGGTCGTGCCGCCAAGCCGCCGGTCGCGATGAGCCCCGGCGGGATTCACGTCTACCACCATCCGCGCACCCTCGATCACGATCCGGGCCCGGCCCATCCAGAAGCGCCCTCCCGTGTGCGCGTTCTCCTCGCGGCGCTCCAGGAGGGACCACTGGCCTCTCGCTGTGCGTTTCTCGAGGCCCCCGAAGCGTCGCGCCCGTGGCTCGAACGGGTCCACCCCGGTCCCTACCTGGACCGGCTGGCCGAGGTGGCGGGCGCCGGTGGCGGCCGGCTCGATGCCGACACGGTGATGAGCGCGCAGAGCTTCACGGCGGCCTGCCATGCGGCGGGGGCGGCGGTGGCCGCCGCTCGCGCGGCGCTCGATGGGACCCCGGCGTTCGCGGCGGTGCGCCCGCCGGGCCACCACGCCCTCGCCGAGCGCGCGATGGGATTCTGTCTTGTCAACAACGTCGTCGTGGCGGCGCGCTGGGCGCTCGAGGAGCGCGGACTCGTGCGGGTGCTGATCGTAGATTGGGACGTCCACCACGGGAACGGCACGCAGGCGCTCGTCGAGCAGGATGCGCGGATCCGGTACGTCTCGCTGCATCAATGGCCGCTGTATCCTGGGACGGGGCGGGCGGAGGAACGGGGCGTCGGGAACGTCTTCAACGTGCCGCGGCCTCCGGGTCGGCCGTCGGCCGAGTACGTGGACGCCCTCGACGCGGCGGTGCGGGAGGCGACCGACGGCTGGGCACCGCAGTTGATTCTGCTCTCCGCCGGCTTCGACGCGATGGCCGGCGATCCGCTCGCGGGGTTCACGCTCGAGCCCAACGACTATGCGACCTGGGTCAGCCGATGGCGAAGGTTGGGTGCCCCGATGGCCTCGGTGCTGGAAGGCGGGTACGTCCCCACGCGCATCGCGCAGGCCGCCCTCGCGCATCTGGCCGCGCTGTGACCGACCCCCGTGCCGGTCGTCGGCTCCCCACCGACGCGCTCGTGACGATCCTGCAGCCGTGGGACGAGATTGCCGAACCACTCCATCGGCGCCTGGTGCACGTGCTCGATCCGTCGCCGGAGTGGGACACGCTGTGGGTGGGTGCGGGGGCTGCCCGGTCGGCCCTGTGGTGGGCGAAACGGGTGGGCGGCCACGTCGCGGCGCTCGACCCGCGGCCGGCGGCGGTCGAGTGGGCGGAGCGAGCCGCGCGCAGTTCCGGGCTCTCGCGCCGCGTGACGCTACAGGCGGGATGGGCGGACGACCTTCCGCACGAAACCGACGTGTTCGACCTGATCGTGCTGTCATTGCTGCTGCAGCCCCGCGTGGACGCCGGGGAAGCGATGCGGCAGGCGGCACGCGTGGTTCGCCCCCGGCGGCCGGTGGCGGCGTTGGTGCCGACGTGGTCGGGGACGCCGCCCGAGGGTCCCGCGGCGGATCTCGCGCGGCTCGGTATCCACCCCCGGTTTCTCGTGGAATGGAAAGCCACCCTGCGTGATGCGGGGTTCGTGGAGCTCACGGCGGAAGCGATCGCGCCGGACGGCCGCTGGCTGGCGTCGGGTTGGATCGGCGTGCTGCTCCGGGCCTGGCGGGCCGCCGGCGTGCGCGCCGTATCCGGGATGCTCGCGCGGGAGATCCGCGCGCTGCGCGCGCTCGTCCGCACCCGTGCTTTGGGCGCCTCGCTGATCACGGGGGTGCGGTGGATCGACGCGTAGGACCGGCGGGGTGCCGCGTCGCGCTGCCGCTCCCGGCGCCGCAGCCGTACTGGTACACGTTCTCCGAGAGTCTCGCCGACCGTATTCGTCCGGGGGCGCGCGTGGTCGTGCCCGTGCGGGGGCGCGAGCTGGTCGGGATCGTCACCGAGCTGGGGGAGCCGCGCGCCGAGGGCGTCAAGGCGGTACTACTCGCGCCCGACCCGGCGCCGTTGGTCCCGGTCCCGCTGCTCGACCTCGGCCGATGGATGAGCCGCTATTACGCCACGCCGGTGGGGCTGTGTTTGCGCGCCATGCTGCCCGGTCCGCTGTGGGGGGAATCCCGGCTTGTCGCCGAGGTCGGCGACGCGACCGCGGCGCCCGGGGGCGCGAGCCGCGACGTCCTCACCGCGCTCGAGCGATTGGGTGGGCGCGCCACGGCGCGCCGCCTCACTCGCACGGTCGGGCGTCCGGTGTGGGAGGCGCTGCAGCGGTTGGCGCGGGTCGGCGCGGTCCGGCTCGAGACCGAGGCACCGGACGTGGGTCCAGCGGCGGGCCGGGAACGCGTGCTCGTCCTGGTGCGGGCGCTGCCGTCGCTGCTGGAACGGGAGCGGACCTTCGGGCGTGCGACCCGCCAGCGCGCGGCGTACGATGCGGTCGACGCGGCGGGCGGTGAAGCGCCCTGGGCGCACCTGGTCCGGCAACTGGGGTTCTCGGCAGCCGTGCTGAAGGGGCTCGTGGATCGGGATCTCGCGCGGATCGACGAGCGGGAACGGCTGCGCGATCCGTTTGCGGACGCCGCGTCCGCGCCCCCGACCACGCCCAGCGCGCCCCAGACCGCCGCGATCGCGACGGTGGCCGAGCTCGCGCCCGGGGGCGCGGCCCTGCTGTTCGGCGTGACCGGCAGCGGCAAGACGCTCACCTACCTGGAAGCGGTGCGGCGCGCCGTCACCCGGGGCGGCGGCGCCATCGTGTTGGTACCCGAGATCGCGCTCACCCCGCAGACGATCGCGCGGGTACGGGGCGTGTTCGGAGGGGACGTCGCCGTGCTCCACAGCGCGCTCTCCGACGCGGAGCGCGCGGACGCGTGGCGGGCGGTGGCCGCGGGCACGCGCCGGATCGTGGTGGGCGCCCGGTCGGCGGTGTTCGCGCCGCTCGCGGACCTCGCCATGATCGTGGTGGACGAGGAACACGATCCGAGCTACAAGAACGGCGAGGCCCCGCGGTACCACGCGCGGCACGTGGCCCTCACGCGCGCTCGGCTGCAGCGGGGCCGCGTGATCCTCGCGAGCGCCACGCCCGCGCTCGAAACGTGGGGTCAGCGGGCCCGGCTGGCCCTGGTGCACCTCCCGGATCGGGTGGGGGCCGGTCGCTTGCCGCCGGTGCGGTTGGTGGACCTGACCAGCGCGCCCCGGGTGCGGGCCGCGGGCGCGGTGCCGTGGAGCACGGCGCTGGACGAGGCGCTTGAGGTGCGCCTCGCCGCCGGCGAGCAGGTGCTCCTGCTGCTCAATCGCCGCGGGCTGGCGCACTACCTGCAGTGCGGCGCGTGCGGGTTCGTGTGGGAGTGCCCCCACTGCAGCATCGCGCTCACGGTCCATCGCACGCCGGCGCGCCTGCGCTGTCACTACTGCGGGCACGAGGCGGCGGTCCCCTCCGCGTGCGGGCGGTGTGGCGCCGTCGCGCAGCGGCGCCGCGGTGTCGGAACCCAGGAGCTGGAACGCTGGCTCGCGTTGCGGTATCCCACCGCGCGGCTGGCGCGCATGGACGCCGATACGACGGGTGCCCGGTGGTCGCACACGCGCATCTTGGATGCCGTGGGACGGGGGGATGTCGACGTGCTGTTCGGCACGCAGATGATCGCCAAGGGGCTGGACTTCCCCAACGTCACCCTCGTCGGCGTGGTGGACGCCGATACGGGGTTGCACCTGCCGGATTTCCGCGCCGCCGAGCGGACGTTCCAGTTGATCGCGCAGGTCGCCGGGCGGGCGGGCCGCGGGCCGCGCGGTGGGGAAGTGCTGGTGCAGACCCGCAGCCCGAGCCACTACGCGCTGCAGGCCGCCGCGCGGCACGACTACGAAGGGTTCGCCGCCCAGGAGCTGGCGGCGCGCGACGTGCCGGCCTATCCCCCCCACGTCGGTGTGGCAAACGTCGTCCTGAGCGGGACGCGCGAGGCTCTGGTCGCCCAGGCGGCCGTCGAGGTCGCGGAGTGGCTGCGGCGCGTGATCGCGGCGCGGGCATCCGGCGTGGAGCTCGTCGGCCCCGCGCCGGCGCCGTTGGCGCGCCTCAAGGGGCGCTGGCGCTGGCATCTCCTGCTCCGGGCCCGGCGTCGGGCGCTGCTCGGGGCGGTCGTGCGATACGCGGCGCGTCGTGCCCCGCACGCGGGCGCAGGGCCGGTGCGGCTGGTCGTGGACCGCGATCCGGTCTCGCTCCTCTAGTCGGGTTGAAACGCCCACACCGGCCCGGTATCTTGCTCCGCCGTGACACACCCCGGAACCGACGTGCCCGCCGCGAGCGACCGGATCACCGTGGACGTTGGCCTCGGACCCGGCTGGCGACGCGTCGCCGACGCCGTGGCCCAGACGGTCCCGGTCAGCGAGATCGAGCGCATCTGGTTGTTCGCCCCCGTGCGGCAGGACGAGCGCGAGTGGGGGACGGCGGTCATCGCGCGCCGCGTGCAGGAGGGACGCGTGCGGGTGTACACCGGACGCTACGGCGTGACGGTGCGCGGTCGGGAGCGGGGACAGGGGCCGGTCGCCGTGGAGGACGTGGGCGAGACGCCGGACGCGGTGCTTCCGGACGTGTTGCGGGGAGTGCAGGAGCGGGCCGGCGAGGCGGAGCCCCCCGTGGAGATCGCTCCGGCGCGATGGTACGGGCGCGACGAGGATGACGAGTCTACCCCCCCGGGCTAATGGCGAGCTGCTGCTGGAGGCCTTCCGGCGGTACCTGCGGGACCACAGCCTCCCGGTGACCCACCAGCGGGAAGTCGTGGCTGCCGCCGTCTTCTTTGCGGATCGGCACATCTCCGTGGGAGAGCTCGAGCGGACGCTCGCCGCGCAGGGCGACCACGTCGGCACGGCCACCGTGTACCGGACGCTCGAATTGCTGACGCGGGCGGGGCTCATCCAGGAGCACGATTTCGGCGAGGGCTTCAAGCGGTACGAACCCCTCGCCGCCCGCGGGTATCACGAGCACCTCATTTGCCTGCGGTGCGGACGGGTCGTCGAGTTCGCGAGCGAACGATTCGAACGCATGAGTCAGCTTATCGCCGAGGAACACGGGTTCCGGCATCATCATCACCGCTGGGAGATCTACGGCCAGTGCCGCGACTGCCAGCGCCGCGATGCGGCCACCCTGCAGGCGACCACCTTCGACCGTGAGGGGTCACGCCGGTGATCGATTCCAAGAGCTTCGTTCCGACCAGGGCGTTCCTGACCAAGGGCGTCGGCCGACACAAGGAAAAGCTGACGAGCTTCGAGATGGCCCTGCGGGAGGCGCACGTGGCGCAATACAACCTGGTGCGTGTGAGCTCGATCTTCCCGCCGAATTGTCAGCTGGTCTCCCGGGAGGAGGGGGTGAAAAGCCTCAT
>JAOTWJ010000066.1 GCA_029862925.1 Gemmatimonadota bacterium | reverse complement strand
GCGGGCGGCATCGGACAGGCCGCGGAACTCGGCCACCGACGCCGACGTGAGGAACGTCGTCCAGTGCCGGACGTAGTCCTGCGCGTACAGGGTGCGCAGCTGGTCGGTGAGGCCCGCGCGATCGAGCTGCAACGGCGCGCTCTCCCCCACGACCCAATCCTCCGCCCGCAGGAAATCGTCCACGCTGGCGATCGCCTGCTGCATGGCGCCCCAGCCGGCCTGCGTGAACGCCGCCGGCACCTCGTACGGATCGGTGACGACGCTCGCCGCCCCGGGAAACCGGCGCGCGAGCGCCACCGGTTCGGACCCCGTGCCGGCGCGCGCGACCATGAGCCGGTAGATGCGCTCGGGTCCGGCGTAGCGCCGCAGGAGGTCGCGCGTCCGCGTGACGAGCCGCCCATCGCCCTCGGTCGCACAGGAACCGTCCCGGCAGAGCCCTCCCGCGTAGAAGGTGAACTGCGCGCGCGCCAACTCGGCGCGCTCCGTATCCACCTGCCGCCCGTCCAGCCAGCGCTCGAGGAGCACCGGCACGAGCAGCTCCGCGTCCATCCGGTCGGTCCGGTTCGTGACCATCAGATAGGCGCGGAGGAGATCATACGTGCGCCCGTAGTCGCCGGCCTCGGCCGGCCCATCGGGGAGCGTGCGGAGCGAGCGCAGCAACGCCGCCCGCGCCGGGAGCAGTAGCAGCCGCTCGAACCGGTCCAGATACATCGGGCGGGCCGCGTCATAGAGCGTCGTGCCGGTATAGAGCCCCCACCCGAGGTGCATGGGCCGGCCCTCGTCGCGGTACCGCGCGAGCTGCTGCAGCTGGATCCGCACCGTATCGAGCTGCCGCAGCGTCTGCACGTCCGCGAGCCCCGGGTCGGCGATGGCCGCCGAGGGCAACGCGTTCATCGCGGTAAAAACCCGCCGCTCTAGGCGGCCGTTCGCCACATACGACGTGATGAGACCCAATGACAGAATCACCCCGAGCACGACCGCCGCCGCCAGCAGCGCCCGCCGGATCAGCCCGACGCCCGCGCCGCGTTGCGCCACCGCGGCCGCCGCCCGGTCCTTGAGCACGACGTCGCGGAACATGCGGCCGAGGAACACCCACTCGGGCACTCGGCGGGTCGTGCTGGACGCCGGCGTCGGCAGCGCGTCGAGGGCCCGCTCGCCGAACACGGACGTCGCGCGGCGCGCGCGGGGGGCGGCGCGGACCGGCGCGGGCTCTTCCGCCGCACTGTCCGTCACGACAACGGCCCGGACGCCCGTCATGTAGAACCCGCGCAGCACCGGGCTCGTCGCCAGGTGTCGAGGCCGGCACAGCTCGACCAGGAACTGGACAACCAGGGACTCGAGTTTCCGCACTTCGCGCGGGAACTCGTACAAGGAGCCCTTCGCATCGCCGTCAGGCTCGCGTGCCAGGAGATCGAGCCGCTTGGCCGCGAGCGCGTCGGCCACCACGTGGAAGCCGGTCGCCGCCCGCTGGAATCCACGCTCGGCATAGAGCCCCGCCGCCTGGTACTCGGGCCACCGGAGCGCCGTGCCGAGCGCGTCCCACGCCTCTTCCCGCGAGAGCCGGCTTACGAACTCCGCAAAGAAGGGCACGCGATCGGCCTTGGTGAACAGCACGTAGACCGGGAGCTGGACCCCGAACCCGCGCGCCAGCTGCATCAGCGCCCCCCGCAGCTCGCGGGCCGCGCGCGGTACGGCCTCGGCCGCGCCGGCCTTGACGAACTCCTCGAGGGAGAAGCACACGAGCGCCGCGCGGGGCGCTTGCGGCCGACCGGTGAGGGCCGCCCCCATGCGCGGGGGGCGCACCGCCCGGACGAGCCGCTGCCAGCGCGCGGGAGCGGAGAGCACCGGGCCGCCCACTTCCACGATCACCGTATCGTGCGCGTACCACACGTTGGCGGCCGCCGTCGGGCCGACCTGTTCGCCCTGGAAGACGGCCCCAGCGACGAGATCGGGTTCGAGCCCGCTGTAGACCACCGAGGTCGTCTTCGTGCTGCCGGCCGGGCCCAGCACCACGATCATCGGCCGGCGGGTAAATCCGCGCCGGCCGGCCGGCCCGACCGTCGCGAGGCGTTTGCGGGCAGCGGTGATGACCGCGTCCAGCTCATCGTCGGCGTCACTCCGGCGGCCGACCGGCCGCAGAAACCAGAGCACGAACCCCACGGCTCCCAGCCCCACCACCCAGAGCCCAATCCGCAGGATCCATAGATCCGAACCGACGAGCTTGAGCCAGCCCCCGAGGAACCAGACGAGGATGGCGTAGAGCACGAAGACGACCAGGACGATCAGCCAGGGTCGCCCTTTCAGGGCCGGCGGCAGCGTCGTCCTCATCGCAGGACGCGCGCCGCCAGCTCGCGCACGTCCGCGATCCCGGCGCGAAGGGACAGCTCGAAGACGACGTAGAGGACCAGCGCCACGACGAGTACCGCCGCCGCCGTGAGGGCAAGCCGCAGAAGCCAGGGATCGGGGGGCGTCCGGATGCGCTCCTGCGGAGGCGGCGCCCACGTCGGTACCAGCGCGCCTCCACCTCCCCGCTGCCGGGCGACGCGCTGCGTGGCGGCCGTGATCCACTGCTGACGCTCGCCGGCGCCGCCACCGCCGTAGCGCCCGTGGAAGCCGAGCAGGAGACAGAGGGCGTAGACCTCGACGACGTCCGCGACCACCTCGGAATCCTCGCGACCGAGCAGTTGGCGCAGGTTCTCGTAGAAGACCTCACCGCCCACATGCCCGCCGAACAGCTCCTCCTGCATGGGACGGCGGGCCCATTCGTTGAACGCGGCCTGCCGGGACTGCAGCACCGACTCGTCGAGCAGGGCCACCACCGCGTACACCGCGAGCCGCACGTCATCGCTGGGGTAGCCGGCACGCCGTGCGTCATCGTGCGCCGCGGCGAGCACCTGCTTGAACTGCTGCCGGAATGCCTCGACGTCCGTCACCGTGCGACGATTACTGCGGACCCGCACGATGGCCGTGATCGCCTCCTGGAGGGCGAGGGCCAGTCGCCCCGAACGCGGCCCGCTCGGGGTCTGGGACCCGGCGCCCCGTGCGTCCGGCGCCGTCACGATCGCCACTCCCCCGTCGATGGCATGGGATTACCGGGCCGCGCGCGATTCGGCCGCCAGCACGACGTGCAACTCGACTTCGGCCGCGGCGAGCGATTCGGGCACATAGATCCCGACCTCCGCGGTCTTCGCGAGCGACTCCCAGCACGGTCCGGACAGCCCGATACGGAAGTACTGCGTCTCACCCTGGGGAACGATCCCCGACGGCGGGATCGGCAGGTGCTCCAGGGGCATCCCGGGAAACGCCTCCTTCACGAGCCGCGCGATGTGCTGCGCGGAACAGACCTTCATGAGCTGCGGCACCGCGCTCACCAGTTGGGTCGCCTGCACCGCCGCTTTGCCCGGGCGGACGCCGAGAATCCACTGGGAGGGCCCGAGGCAGCGCCGGTCCGCGACCTTGCCGGTGTGCAGGAACTTGCGCGGCCGATCCAGCGGGATCGCGATGGCGTGGGTCGCAACCGCGACATCCAGATGCGCGCGAATGTGGCGGTCCAGGGCCCCGAAGCACTCCTCCAGGTGATCGTGGTCGTAGGCCGGTAACGTGCGGGGATGGGACTCGAGCGCGAACGTGCACAGCGCCCCGGCGAGCCGCCCGAGTTCCAGAAAGAGCTCTTCGGGTCGCGACCGGCGGGCGGCGAGGTGATGGCGCAGTCCCGCGAGACTGGTCTGGATGGAATGGGCCATCCAGAAGCTCGCGACGTCCCGGGTGGCGGGGCCGCCGGCCTTCCCGCCCGCTTTACCCGTCCCCGAGAGGGCGTCGCTCTTGGCCTCGAGCATTTCGGCGAGCCGCTGGAGCAGGTGCATCAGCGGCTCGCTGGCGCCGATCTGCAGCAGCGGCGGGATGAACTCGGCATCGAACACGAGGTGGCCGGCGCCGTCGCGGCGCACCCGTGCCACGGGTAGCACGACGAGATCCTCGCGTAACTCGACGTCGAGCAGGAGGCCGAAGTTCTTGCGGGCGACGCTGACCGGCTTGGGATCGGTGCCCGTCGTCTCGTCCGGGGTCAGTTCCGTACTCGCGACGTACCGCAGGTCGCGCCCGTTGGCGTCCGGGTCGAGGGCGCAGTTGCCCTGGCCCTGCCGATACGGGGGGATCGCGAGGTGGACGAGGTGCGTATCGCGCGTCGGCGAGAGCAGCGGCCGCACGTCCCGTGCTGGCGGCAGCGGATCGGCTTCGGGGAAATGGAAGGGGAGCCCATCCGGCATGAGCCCGCGGGCGTGCACGAGTCCGATGGTGCCGTTGCGCAAGGCCTCCACGTCAAACTCGCACGCCGCGACGCCGTACGGCCGGTGAAAGAGGTGCGTCAGCGCGAACGCGATGGAGTGCTCGAAGTACCTGCTCTGCGCCTGAAAGTGGTGCTGGGCGAGGTGCATTCCCTCGCGCCAGAGGACCCTCGCCGAAAGATCCATAGCCTCACCTGCGTCGAGCCCCCTGCCAAGCGGCCAGCGCCCAACGTCCCAGCGACGGGCCGCGAATTGCTCCAACTTGCGTTGAGAGCTATAATTACACGACTTCGCTCATGAGAGCAACCGGCGCGCGCGCAGCGCTGCGACCGTTTCGTGCGCCAGTCCGATTCCGGAATCTGGTGCGCTCGATGTCTCGCGGCGCTCCAGTGCACGCACCTCCCCTTCTCCCATGTCTTCCATGACCGGCGAGGAATTCCGCCAACAGTTCACGTTCCTGAGGCGCATCACCAGCGGCAAGGTGGTGACGCATTACGCCCGCGACGTGTCCGGGCGCTTCGTCATGGTCCACACCTTTGAGGCGACGCCCGAGGCGGAAGCGGCAACCATGCTCGAGGCGGTCTCCCGCCTGGGCCCGTTGGATCGCGCCAAGATCCTCGTCCAGCTCGACGTGGACGGCACGCCCGTCCTGGTCACGGAATACCTCCAGGCGTTCTCGACCCTGAGCGAGTGGCTCGCGTCGCGCGCGGTGCCCCCGGAAGGGGCGGCGCGCCCGAGTGTCGTGACGCCGGGCCCCGTCCCCGCGGCGACCGGGACGAAGCCGGCATCACCGCCGACACCGGCGCCGCCCGGGGGCGACGAGCCCGCACCGCCGGTCGAGCAGGACACGCCGCCGGCCCCCGCGGTCGCGGACGCGGGCGGCCGCCGCCCAGGGGAATTCACCCAGCTGTTTGGCCCCGGGGGGGGTCCGCCCCCAACCGCAGAGCCGGCGGCGATCGAGATTCCGGCCACCACACCGCCCGCACCGCCACCGGTACCGCCACCCGCGCCCGAAGCCAGGCCGGCCGGGCCGACACCGGCGGACGCCGAACGGCCCGCCGCCAAGCGGGGAGGCGAGTTCACACAGTTGTTCGGACCAGGAACCGCGCAAGCTCCGCGGACGCCCAAGGGCCCGTCGGCAGAACCGCAGCCCACGGCTGCCCCACCGCCACCACCCGCCGCGAGCGAAACGACGGTTCCCACGCGCGCGATGCGCCCGCCACCGCCGCCTCCGGAATCGGCACCGGCCGCACCCAAACCTGCGGGGCCGCCGCCGGGGGCGGAAGGAGCGGTGACGCCCCCCCACAAGCCCGTCGTGCGGTGGCGTGAGCAGGCCAAGTCCGCGCCGGCGCCCACCGAACCGCCGGCGGCGCCGGCGCCCAAGGCGGAGCCCCCCAAACCGGTGATTCGCTGGAAGTCGGCCACGCCGCCGCCGCCGACCGCCCCGACGCCACCGGCGCCGGCCCCGCCGGCCGCCCCGCGCCGACCGGGGGAGTTCACCGGTTTGTTTGGCCCCTCGAGCGACGCCGAATCCCCGGCGGCCATCCCACCGGTGCCACCGCCGCAGGCCCCAGTGCCGCCACCAAGCGCGCCGCCGCGAGCCGCGCCGCCACCGGGCGGGCGGGCCGAGCCCGGCGAGTTCACGCGGCTGTTCCGACCCTCACCGGAGCCACTGCCGACGCAGCCCCGCGCACCCCAGGGTCGGCCGAGCGACTATGTCCGGGCCCTGCACTCCGAGCCGGAGCCACCGCGCGCGCCCCCGACCAAGCCGGAGGGCCCGGGCGCAACGGGCCCGGGACCAACCGGGAAGCCGCCGATCGCCGAACCGGGGGAGTTCACCCGCATGATGGCCGGACTCGGCCCCCAATCCGCGAGCCCGCCACCGGCAGGGACGCCGGCGGCGGCAGCCCGCCCGCCGGCCCAACAGGGACCGGGCCAGTTCACGCAGATCATCTCAGGAGGCCCCACCGGACCCGGGGGGCCTCCCCCGGCGCCGGCACCGGCACCGGCACCGGCCCAGCAGGGGACGTTGCCCGACGAGGAACCGGAGGACCGGGACTCGCGCACGACGGTGCTCGCGGTGGCCCTCGGCGCGCTGGCCGTCACGGCCGTCCTGCTCATCATCCTCATCGTCTTGACATAGCGGGACACACGCGGCGGTCGCCGTGCGAGGGGGAGCCGCGCTCCGGGGCGGTCACTCCGTCGGCAGCAGGATCAGCAGCTCGAGTTGCGGATTGGGGAAATCCGCGGGCACGTACGCGGCGAGGTTGCGCGTGCGGGCCATGCCGTCCCATTCCGGCCCCGATCGCCCCAGCTGGAAATACTGGTAGCCGAGGCGCACGGGAACCGCGCTGGGCGGGTTCGCGACGTGGCGGATCTCGAGACCGGGCAGGGCCTGCTTGATGAGCTGCTCGACGCGCGTCGCCGACCCCACCTTGACCAGCTGTGGCACCCGCCGGACCAGCTCGTCCTGCCGCAATTCCGCCTTGACCGCGAGAAACCACTCGGGCCCGCTCAGATAGCGGTCCTGCTCGATCGCGGTGGCGTACACCGAAGGCGCAACGAGCTTGAGCGGCAGCGACACGTAGTTCGCCGGCACGACGGTCTCCAGGAGAAACCGGACCTTCTCGTCCAAGTCGGCAAAACACGCCGACAGATCCGTGTGGTCGTACCCCGGGAGGTCGCGGGGGTGGAGCTCGGTGGAGAAGGTCGTGAGGGCTCCTGCCAACTCCAGCATGGCGGCGTACAGGTCGGCCGGATGACCGCCGCGCGTCTCGAACAGGTGCCGCAGCAGCGGCATGTGGGTATTGACCGTATACAACAGCCAGAAACTCGCGACGTCGGCGATGCCGAACTCCGCCAGGCTCTGGTTGCGCTGTCGTCGCTTCCCCGCCAGGTGGCTGCTCTTGGCCGAGAGGATCTCCACCATGCGGCGCGCGATGGCCATGAGGAACTCGCTCGCCCGGATGTCGATCACCGGCGGGACGAACCGCGGATCCAACTGGAGCTCGCCGCTGGGCGCGCGCACGACCCGCGCCATGCGCAGGGCGGTGACGCCTTCCAGCGACTCGCCCTCGAGCAGCAGGCGGAAGTTCTTGCGCGCGACCGCCACCGGACGCTCGGCAAGGCCGGTGTTGTCGTCCCGCCGCAGCAGCACCTCCGACGCGAAGCGCGCGTCCCGATCCTGCTGTCCGGACGAGACGTTCACCCCGCCGACCCGGTACTCGGGAATCGCGAGGTAGACGTCCAGCGTGTTCTGATCCTCGTGCCAGGCCCCCTCGAGCGGCTTCGGGGGCGGCGCCGCGTCGGCCGCCGGGATCTCGAACAGCAGTCCGTCCGGGAAGATGCCCGAGGCCTCAGACACCGCGACGGCGCCGCCGGCCAAGGCCTCGCGATCGAGCGTCAACCGGTGGAATCCCCACGGCGAGAACGTCAGAGTGGAGAGTTGAAACCGGATGAGGTCCTCGAGAAACCGATCCTGCGTCTGCAGGTGCTGCGGGGTGAGGAGAACCCCCTTGGTCCACAACACTGGTTGGAGTTGCCGCATGGTGCGCAAAAACTAGTGCGCCCGGTGCCCGCGCGTCCAGGGCGCACGACTCTCGCTCTCTTGCGGGTGGCCGCCGCGACGCGCGAGGTTAGGGAGGGCACGAACTCGGGGGACGCATGGCACGGGATGCTCGGCACGCGGATATCCGGCTGGACGTCGACCCCGCCCACCCCACCTCCGCGGCGCCGCTCGAGGAGCGCCCGTTTCGGATCGCCGTGCTGGGAGATTTCAGTGCGCGGGGGGTGGCCGGCGGCACACGGGACGCGCCGCCCCAGGTCTCTCCGGTCCGCGTGGATCGCGACGACCTCGAGACCGTGTTGGCGCGCTTCGCCCCCCAGTTGGCGGTCGGCGGGAGCGACATCGTCTTTACGTCGCTCGACGACTTTCATCCGGATCACGTGCACGAGCATCTGCCGGCGCTCGCCCCTTTGCACGCCCTGCGCGAGGACGCCGCCAGCCCGCGGCGCCGGGCGGCTTCAGCCCCCGAAGCCGGGGACGGGCCGGTGCTGGACCGGATTCTCGACGCGATGCCGGGCTCGATGCCCGATCTCGGCACCATCGCGGAAAGCCGTGACCTCGCCGGCTACCTCCGCCGCATCGTCGAGCCTCACCTGATCGACCACCCGACGGCAGACCAGGCCGCCGCGGTGGCGCAGGTCGATGCCGCCATCGCGGCCGTCATCCGGGCGTTCCTCCACCAACCCGAGGTACAAGCGCTGGAGTCGCTGTGGCGTGGGCTCGACCTCCTGGTCCGGCGGGTCGAAACCTCGTCCGACCTCACGATTCACGTCGTGGACATCACCTATGACGAGGCAACCCGGGACCCCGAGGGTCTTGCCGACCGGCTCCGGAAACCGGGCGGATGGGCCGCCGTCCTGTGCTGTTACACGGTGAGTGCCGACTCGGAGGTCCTCGCGGCGCTGCCGCGGATCGCCGCGCTCGGTCGGCGCCTCGGCGCGCCAGTGCTCCTGGGCGCGTCCCCCGACCTCGCCGCGGCCGCCGTGCGGGGCACCCCCACGGCAGCGTCCACGGGGGAGGACCCGTCCGGGTGGCGCCAGGTGCGGCGCGGCCCCGACGCCGCGTTCCTCGGCCTCTGCCACCCCCGCGTGCTGTTGCGGCTCCCCTACGGCCCCGACACCGACACGTGCGAGCGGTTCGCATTTGACGAAATGCCGGAGGGTCCCGACCACCGACATTACCTGTGGGGCGAGGCCGCACTCCTCTGTGGAGTGCTTCTGGCGGAGGCGTTCACGAACGACGGCTGGGGGATGCGGCCCGGTCAGGCCCTCGAAGTCGCGCGCCTGCCGCTGCATCTCTGGCGCGACGCCGGCGGCACAACGCATGCGCTCCCCTGTACGGAGTCCGCCCTCGACGAGGATGCCGCCGTCCGATTACTCGACTCGGGTATCATGCCGGTGGTGGCCATCCGCGGCCAGGACACGGCGCGATTGTTGCGGTTCCAAAGCGTCGCCGATCCCCCCGCGGCCCTCGCCGGGCCATGGACGCGGCGGTAGTGGCCGTGGCGACCACCGACTCCGCCGGGACGGCGGGGCAGTAACCCGGTGCGGGTTCTTGACATCGCTCCGTGCGAGGGATAATACCGATCAGTGGAGGCCCTCACGCGGCGCAGGACGCGCCAGGCCGTAATCTGGGGCCGGCGGAGCGGCATCTCATTTTCGCGAATGCACCGTTCGTGGCATCGCGGCGACTAGCCATTTCAGGAGTTGGCCATGGCGAAAGAAAGCGTGCACAAGAAGCTGGAACGCGTGCGCCCCCCACGCGTGAACATCACGTACGAGGTCGACACGGGCGACGCGATCGAGACCAAGGAGTTGCCGTTCGTCATGGGTGTGCTCGGAGACTTCACCGGTCAGCCCACCGAGCCCCTCGAGAGGCTGAAGGACCGCAAGTTCGTCGACGTGACGCTCGACAACTTCGACGACGTGATGTCGAGCATGAAACCGCATCTCGCGTTCGCCGTCGACAACAAGCTGAGCGACGACCCCAATGCCGGGAAGATCGGGGTCGATCTCAAGTTCGAGAGCCTCGACGACTTCCGCCCCGACCGGGTGGCCCAACAGGTGGACCCCCTGCGGAAGCTGCTCGACCTGCGCACGCAGCTCGCCGACCTGCGCGGCAAACTCCAGGGGAACGACAAGCTGGAGGACATACTGCAGTCCAGTCTGACCGACGAGGAGAAACGGAAGAAGCTCAAGGCTGAGCTCGACGCCGAGCAGGGCGAGCCGGAGGGAGGCCAGGATGGCTAAGGCCAAGGCAGATCAGCAGGCGCAGCCTGCCGCGGAGACCACCGAGCTCAATCTGCTGGACCAGATCGTCGAGCAGGGACGGTTCGGCAAGGACAAGGCGACGCGCGACCGCGGTCGCGACATGGTCAAGCAGTTCGTGGCGGAGGTGCTCGAAGGCACGATTACGATGGCCCGCGACACCGAGGCCATGCTCAACGCCCGGATCGCGCAGATCGACCAGCTCGTGTCGGTCCAGTTAAACGAGATCATGCACGCGCCCGAATTCCAGAAGCTGGAGGGAACGTGGCGTGGCCTGCGCTATCTCCTGTCGCAGAGCGAGACGAGCGACATGCTCAAGATCAAGGTCCTCAACGTCACCAAGAAGGACCTGTTGAAAGACCTCCAGCGCGCGCCGGAATTCGATCAGAGCGCCTTGTTCAAGAAAGTGTACGAAGAGGAGTATGGCGTGTTCGGCGGAGCGCCGTTCGGCGCCCTGCTGGGCGACTACGAGTTCGGCAAGACCGGCGAAGACATCGAGTTGATCGAGAAGGTGTCGCAGGTCGCCGCCGCCTCCCACGCGCCGTTCATCACCGGCGCGTCGAACGAGATGTTCAACCTCGAGAGCTACACGCAGCTGGATCAGCCCCGCGACCTGGCCAAGGTGTTTGACAGCACCGAGTACGGCAAGTGGAAGGCCTTCCGGGACAGCGAGGACTCGCGCTACGTGGCGCTCACCCTGCCGCGCATGCTGTTGCGGGAGCCGTATGGGGCCGAAACCGTGCCGATCGAGGCGTTCCAGTATGAGGAGCGCGTCGACGGCTCCGACCACGGGCGCTACCTGTGGGGCAACGCCGCGTGGGCGCTCGGCACACGGGTCACGCAGGCGTTTGCGTCCTACGGCTGGTGCGCCACCATCCGCGGCGTCGAGAGTGGCGGCCTCGTGGAGGGCCTGCCGGTGCACAATTTCCGCACCGATCAGGGCGACGTCGCAATGAAATGCCCCACCGAGACCCCGCTCACCGATCGGCGGGAGAAGGAGCTGGCCGACTTGGGGTTCGTCCCCCTCGTGCACCAGAAGGGCACGGCGAACGCCGCGTTCTTCAGCGTGCAGTCGGCGCAGAAACCCAAGAAGTACCAGTCGGATGCGGCGACGGCCAACGCACGGATCTCGTCGCAGGTCCCGTACATCTTCGCCGTCTCGCGGTTCGCGCATTACCTGAAATCCATGATGCGCGACAAGATTGGCGGCTACATGTCGAAGAGCGAGGCCCAGACGTTCCTCAACAACTGGATCGCCAACTACGTGGTGGGCAACGACGACGCCCCGATGGGGGTGAAGGCGCGGCGGCCGCTGCGTGAGGCCCGCGTGGACGTGCAGGAGATTCCCGGGAAGCCGGGGGCGTACCGGGCCGTGGCGTTCCTGCGGCCGCACTTCCAGCTGGATGAACTGAGCGTTGCGATGCGCCTGGTGGCGGACCTGCCGGCACCGGCGAAGTAATTACTGCCGCCGGCTGGCGGCCACGACTGTACCTTGAGCCCCCGAGGAGGAACAAGCGATGGCGTTCGATGCGTATCTCAAGCTCGACGGAGTCGAAGGCGAGGCGACACAGAAGGGCTACGAGAAACAGATCCCGGTCTTGTCATTCAGCTGGGGCGCCAACAACCCGAGTAGCCCCATCGGGACTGGCACCGGCGCGGGCAAGGTAGCCATCAGCAACTTCACGGTGACGAAGTGGACGGACAAGTCGAGCGTGAAGCTGTTCCAGAACTGCTGTTCCGGCAAACACTTCCCCAAGGCCGTGCTGACCCTCCTCAAGGCGGGCGGCGACAAGGCGGTGGATTACCTCAAGTACGAGTTCGAGGCCCTGATGGTGAACGACATCCAGTGGTCGGGCGCCAGCGGGGGGGACGACGTGCCGATGGAGTCCGTGGGGTTCGCCTTCAGCAAGGTCGCGGTGACCTACACGGAGCAGAAGGTAGACGGCACGAAGGGCACGCCACAGGTGGCCGGCTGGGATCTCAAGGCGGGCACGGCTCTGTGAGGCGGGGTCGGGGGCTCGCGTGAACGCGCAAGCCCTCTTCCGCGAGGGCAAGCTGCAGGAGGCGATCGAGTCGCTGGGCGGCGAGTTGCGGAGCAATCCCACCGACGCCCAGCGGCGCACGTTCCTGTTCGAGTTGCTCTGCTTCGCCGGCAACCACGATCGGGCGGAGAAACAGCTCGACGTGCTGGCCCAGGGCGGCAAGCAGGCGGCCCTGGGAACGTTGTTGTACCGCAGTGCGTTGCACGCGGACCGGATCCGGCAGGAGATGTTCCGCACCGGGGACTTCCCACAGGTCACCCGGGCCGCGCCGGTCCGCGGTTCCGTGAACGGCCAGGCCTTCGAGTCCCTCGTGGACGCGGACCCGCGCATCGGAGCCCGGATCGAGGTGTTTGCCGCCGGGCAGTACATGTGGTTGCCCCTCGAACACGTCGCCACCGTCCGCATGCAGCCGCCCCGGCGGTTGCGTGACCTGCTCTGGGCCCCGGCGGTGGTCCGACCCGGACCGGCGTTCAAGGAACTGGAACTGGGGGAACTGCTGCTCCCCGTGATGGCTCCGCTGTCCTGGCAACATCCCGATGACGCAGTCCGGCTCGGCCGCGTCACGGAGTGGACCGAGGTGGACGGCGGCCAGCAGGCGCCCGTCGGGCAGAAACTGCTGCTCGTGGACGGCGAAGAGCTGCCCATCCTGGAGTTGCGCGAGCTCGACATCACGCCGTCCGCGACGCCCGGCCACTAGCCCGCCATGGCCCTGCGCGACGATCTCCTGAAGCCGATCGCCGGCCCGAATCCCTGCGGCGCGAATTTCCGCTACGAGCCGGTCTACGACCAGATCAAGGAAGCGCGCCGCGAGGAGGACGAAGTCCCGCAGGGCGAGTGGGAGCGGGCGCGCAAGGTCGCCGACTTCCCCAAGGTGGTGAAGCTCGCCGGTGAGGTGTTGGCGACCAAGTCGAAGGACCTGCAGATCGCCGCCTGGCTGACGGAGGCCCTGCTTCGCACCGAGGGATTCGGGGGGCTCAACCACGGGCTCGAACTGCTCACGGCGCTGTTGGAGCAGTTCTGGGACCATCTGTATCCGGAGGTCGACGACGGCGACGCCTCGTTCCGCGCCGCCCCGCTGCAATGGGTGGGCGACTACCTGGTGGTCGGGGTCCGGTCGGTGCCGCTGACCAAGGGGGGACACAGCTTCATCCAGTACACGGATGCCCGGAGCGTCCCCCCCGAGGCGGAGGTCGAGGGCAACGAGGCCAAGCAGCAGGCGCGCCAGGCCGCCGTTGCCGACGGGAAGCTCACACCCGAGGAGTTCGACAAGGCGTTCAGCAGCACGCCGAAACCGTTCTACAAGCAGCTCGCGGCGGACCTTGCGGCCTGTTTCGCGTCGCTCCAGGCGCTCGAGGCGCTCGGTGACGCGAAGCTCGCGGACGACGCGCCGAGCTATACCAACCTGCGCCGGGCCCTGGAGGAGGTGCAGCACTTGGCAAACCAGTTGCTCGCCAAGAAGCTCGAGCTCGAGCCCGACCCCCCGTCCGCCACCCCCGTCGCGGTGCCGGGGGCGGCCGGGGCGGCGCCGGGAGCCGGCGGAGCCGTGCCGGTGGAGCCGACCAGCGCAGACGACGCCGCGAACCGCGTGGCCGCGGCCGCCCGCTATCTCCAGCGGGCCGATCCGCGCAACCCGGCGTCCTACCTGCTGCTCCGCGGGTTCCGCTGGGGCGAGCTGCGAGCGGCCGGCCCCGAGCTCGATCCGCGCCTGCTCGCCGCCCCGCCGACCGCCGTGCGCACCCAGCTCAAGACGCTGCTGCTCGACGCCCGGTGGGACGAGCTGCTCGCCGCCGCCGAAGGCGTGATGGCGAGCCCGTACGGGCGCGGCTGGCTGGATCTCCAGCGCTACGTGCTCACGGCGTGCGCGCAGCTCGGCGCCGAGTACGAGCACGTCACGGCGGCCATCCGCGGCGCGCTGGCGATGCTGCTGCGGGATCTGCCGCAGATCACCGAACTGACGCTGATGGACGATACGCCCACGGCCAACGTGGAGACCCGCGCCTGGCTGCAGGCCCAGGGCTTGAGCGAAATGGCCGCGGAACTCGGCACCGCTCCCGCCCCGGCGGCCACGACGCCGAGCCGACGCGCCTCAGTGGCGATCGGCACGCCCGGCGACCGACTGTTCGAGCGCGCCCTCAAAGAGGCACGCGAGGGACGGCCCCAGAAAGGCATCGAGCTGCTCACGCGCCAGGTGCAAGAGGAAAAGAACCCGCGCGCGCGGTTCCTCCGCCGGTCGCAGATTGCGACCCTCATGGTGGATGCCGGCCTCGAGACGGTCGCCCTGCCGATCCTCAAGGAGCTGCTGGCCCAGATCGAGGCTCACAAGCTGGACGAGTGGGAGGCGGGCGACATCGCCGCCCGCCCCATGGGGCTGCTGTACCGCTGCCTCGCCAAGCTGGACGGTGATCCGACCGAGCGCGACGAGCTGTATCGGCGCGTTTGCCGGCTCGACCCGATGCTGGCCATGGCGGTCGTCGGCGACCCGGCACCGGGCACGACGACCTTCGAGGAGGCCTCCGGTGGAACGGACGATCAGGCTGTCGGTTCTTGACCGCCTGATCGACCGGGAGCCTGCGAGCCGGGTGGAAGCCTCGCAGTCCTGGGCCGACTCGGTGCAGGAAATGAAACACGCCGTCCGGCGCGATCTGGAATGGCTGTTGAACACCCGCCGTATCGCCGAGCCCGCTCCCGACGAGTACGCCGAGTTGCAGCAGTCTGTCTACCACTACGGATTGCGGGACATCACGTCGCTCAGTGCGGACGCCCCCGACGTCGGCGCGCGGCTCCGCAAGTACGTCCAAGAAACGGTTACCCTCTTCGAGCCGCGGCTGGCGGACGTCCGGGTTCGGGCCTCCGAGGGCCAGGACACCCGCCAGATCCGGTTTGTGATCGACGCCTTACTGCGTATCGATCCGAACCCCGAGGAGGTGCAGTTCGACACCGTGCTCGAGGTCGCGAGCGGGAAGTTCGACGTGAAGGGAGAGGGGCGTGCGTGACGACCTCCTGTATTACTACGAGCGCGAGCTGACCTACCTGCGCCGCCTGGGCGCCGAGTTCGCAGAGAAATACCCCAAGGTCGCCTCCCGCCTGCTGCTCGAGCCGACGAAGTGCGACGATCCGCACGTCGAGCGGCTGCTGGAGGGCTTCGCGTTCCTCGCGGCGCGCATCCATCTCAAGCTGGACGACGACTTCCCCGAGATCAGCGAGGCGCTGCTCAACGTCGTCTATCCCAACTACCTCCGACCGATCCCGTCGATGTCGCTGGTGGAGTTCCACCTCGACCCGGAGCAGGGCAAGCTCACCACCGGCCTGCAGATCCCGCGGCACGCGCAGCTCTATTCCCGCCCGGTCAACGGGGCGCCCTGCCGGTTCCGGACCTGCTACGACACCACGCTGTGGCCGCTGACGGTCACGGCGGCCCAGTGGCAGACGCCGGACCGGCTGAAGCCGCCGATCAAGGCGTCCGACGCCGTCGCCGCGCTGCGCGTCGAGCTGCAATGCCTCCCAGACGTCGCGTTCGACAAGCTGGAGTTACAGCGGCTCCGGTTGCACCTCCACGGCGAGCCCGCGCTGACGGCCACGCTGTACGAGCTGCTATGCAGCCGCTGCCGCGGCATCGTCATCCGCGATCCGGCCGCGCCCAAGCGCCCGCCGGTGCTGCTGCCGCCCTCCGCCCTGCACCCCGTGGGGTTCGCGGAGGACGAGGGCCTGCTGCCGTTCCCGCTCCGCTCGTTCCTCGGGTATCGGCTCCTGCAGGAGTATTCGACGTTCCCGACCAAGTTCCTGTTCCTCGACCTCGCCGGGTTCGAGCAGGTACGCGCCGCCGGGTTTGGGAATCGGGCGGAGGTCGTCTTTCTGATTGCCGCCTTCGAGCGTGACGACCGCCGCGAGCTGCTGGAAAGCGGGGTGTCCAAGACCACGATCCGGCTGGGATGCGCCCCGATCATCAATCTCTTCCCGCAGACCTCGGAACCGGTCATCCTCACGCAGCGGGCACACGAGTACCCGGTCGTGGCCGACGCGCGGCGCCGCCAGACCACGCGCGTCTTCTCCGTCGAGGACGTGACCGCCGTCTCGGCGGGCGCCGATCAGGCGACGCCCTTCGAGCCGCTGTACTCGTTCCGCCACGGCTCGGCCGGTCGCGAAAACCAGGCGTTCTGGTACGCGCGGCGCCGGCCGCGCGGCTGGCGGCTGGACGAGGGGAGCGACCTGTTCCTGTCGTTCGTCGATGCCGCCCAGCGACCCGTCCAGCCGCCGTTCGACGCCGCCACGTGCCGCCTCACGTGCTTCAACGGCGACCTGCCGAGCCGGTTGCCGTTTGGCGACGACAGCGGCGACTTCGAGTTGCCGGGGGGTGGCCCCGTGCAGCGGATCGTGACGCTCGTGAAACCGACCCCCGTGGTGGAACCCCCGCTGGGGCGGCCGGTGCTCTGGCGCCTGATCTCTCAGTTGTCGCTCAACTATCTCTCGCTCGTGAGCGGCGGCGCCGAAGGCCTGCAGGAGCTCCTGCGGCTGAACAACTTCGGCGACACGACGTCGGGCGAGAAGCAGATCCAGGGCCTGCTCAGCGTGCGCAGCGCACCTTGCCACGCGCGCATCGACAGCGCGCATGGCCTCACGTTTGCCCGCGGGCACCGGGTCGAACTCGAGTTCGACGAAGAGCAGTTCGTGGGGGGCGGCGTCTACCTCTTTGCCACGGTGCTCGAGCGGTTCCTCGGCATGTACACGTCCCTGAACAGCTTCACCATCGTGGCGGCTCGCTCACAGCAGCGGAAGGAGCTGCTGCACGAGTGGGCGCCGAGGGCGGGATGGAAAGCCCTCGTGTAACCGACGCGGCCACGGTTGCCGCGCTCACCGAAGAGGCCACGGCCTACGGGTTCTTTCAGGCGGTGCGCCTGGTGCAGCGCCTGTTTCCGGAGCGCCAGCCGGTGGGACGATTCAGCGAGCCCGCCGACGAGGTGCTCCGGTTCGGAGCGAATCCCGGACTGGCGTTCCCGCCGAGTGAGATCCACGTCCTCGAGGTGTACAGCGAGCCGCCCGAGATGACGGTCAACTTCCTCGGGCTGGTCGGCCCCATGGGGGTCCTGCCCCACCCCTACAGCCTTCAGGTC
>JAOTWJ010000065.1 GCA_029862925.1 Gemmatimonadota bacterium | reverse complement strand
GATCCCAGCCGTGCGCGTGCTCGGTCACGTCGTTTACCGTGCGCATGTCCGCGGGCGTCGTGCCGAGGTCCGGGCCGCAGGCGTACGCGCCCCCGAACGTGGCGACGATACGCCCGACACGGTGCAACACGGCGTGGCGTGCGGCGCCCGTGAGCGGCTGCGGCACCGCCAGCACGCTCTTGCCACCGCCGCGCGCAATGCCCAGCGCCGCCCACTTGTGGGTCATCCCCTCGGCGAGGCGCATCGCGTCGCGCAGGCCGTCGGCCGGCGTCGAATACGTATGCATGCGCAGACCGCCGAGCGCGGGGCCGAGCGTCGTATCGTGGATGGCAAGGAAGATCCAGGTGTCGGTCGCGCGGTCGAGCGTCGCCACGACGAACTCCCCGTCCCAGTGGGCGATCAAGTCCTGCAGGGTTTCCATGCACGCTCCGGAAGACGTCCCCCAACCTAGTGGACGGCGGAGGCGAGGGGAACGGCGTGCCCATGGGGAGCGGCGGGAACGAGGAGTGGCACGGGCGCCGCGGGACGGCCCCGTCACGGTGTGCGCCGCACCGCCCGCCCGACGATAATGGTGATGTTGTCGCTGCCCCCACCGTCGAGCGCGTCCTGGAGCAGGCCCTCGCAGACCTGCTTCGCGGAGGTCATGGTCTGCAGGCGCTCGGCGATGCGCGCGTCGGGCACGTGCTTGGTGAGCCCATCGCTGCAGAGCAGGTTGACGCTGCTCCACGGCTGGTGGAGGCGGGTGACCACGGGCGCGGCCTCGGGTCCGCCAATCGCACTCGACAGAATGTGCGCCAGGCGGGACTGCTGCGCGTTACTGCGGGCGAGTGCCCCGGCGTCGATCAGGTCCTGAGCGAAGGTCTGGTCACGCGACAGCTGGATGAGCTTGTCGTCGCGCAGCACGTAGCACCGGCTGTCGCCCACCTGCAGCAGATAGGCATGCGGCCACACGGTGAGCCAGAGCGTGAGCGTGGTGGCCATGTACCCCGGCTCCGCGTCCGCGGTGCCCTGTTCGAGCAGGCCCGCGTGCACCAGGAGCGCGGCTTCCTCGAGCGACTGCGCGAGCCGCTCCTCGTCGAACTCGTCTGCCCGCTCGACACACCGCACGCTCTGCGTCACGTAGCGGGTGATCCCTTCCACCGCCCGGCGACTGGCTTCCTCGCCCAGATCACCGCTCACGCCGTCGGCCACCATAGCCAGGAAGGCCAGGCGCTCCCGTTGCGCGAGGTCCGCGGCGTTCGGCAGGCTGGTATGGTAGAGATCCACCTGCCGGCGCAGGGCGCAGATGAGAAAGTGGTCCTGATTGGACGCGCGACGGCGGCCCTGATGGGTCAGGCCGTACACGTCGAGCTCGGCGTCGCTGGGCTTGCCGCCGGTCTGGAGGGCGGCACCCAGCTGCTCCATGGACACCATGCGAACCTCGCGGCGGTCCCGCTCCGCCCGCTCGCACCGCATCACGTCGCGGCCGGCGAGCGCGGCCGCGAGCGCAGTCCCTGTCCATCACCTACGCGACTCAAGTATGCCGCGGTCCGGACCCGTGCGGGAGGGGGTGGGGGGGCTGGCCCGCCCTGTCGAAGGCGACTGATGGATCGCAGATTGGAGCCACCGATGCCACACGTGCCCGCACCACTCGCCGACGATCCGGTCGCCCAACGGACCCGGTGGGACCCGCTGGTGGGTGGCGGCGCCAACTTCCGCACCCGCGACCTGATCGTCGTCAATGCGTCCCGGCTCGAGTTCCGGGCGTCGCGCGGCATGAAGCTGTTCGGCGGCGCCTTCGTGGCGCTGGGGCTGGTGGCAGCCGGCGCCGGCGTTGCCGGACCGCGCTGGGCGCCGCTGCTCTTCGGGCTCGCGTTCGCCGCTATCGGCGTGTGGCTGTGGTTCCACGGCACGGCCCCCGTGGTGTTCGACACGCGGGAAGGCGCGTTCTGGCGCGGCCGTTCGGCGCCGAGCGAGGCCGTCAACCGCCAGCGGCTGCAGCACTATGCCGCGCTCGGCGACATTCACGCGCTGCAGCTCCTCGCCGAACACGTGGCCGACAGCGACGGGTCATACAACAGCTACGAGCTCAATCTCGTGCTCACCGACGGCCGGCGGCTGAACGTCACCGACCATGGCGACTACGACACGCTCCACCGCAACACGCAGACCGTGAGCGACTTCCTGAACCGCCCGGTGTGGGATACGGTGGCGGGCACGTTCGGCGCGTAGCGGCGGGCTCGACCGGACGCCCCCCGAGCCGCGGTTGGTCACCGCCCCGGTGGGGCCGCTCGCCGCAGGCCGCGGAGTTGCTGCTGCTGCTCGGCCGAGAGCGCGTTCTTGATGCGGAGCAGCGCGGCGAGGTGCATGCGCTTGATCTGCCGCTCCACGTCGAGCACGCGATCCACCTGCGCCAGCACGGCGGCTTCCTGCGCGGAGGGCTGAGCCAGCAGCTCGGTCAGCTTCTGTTGCTCCTCCTGCATCTTCCACTGGAAATCAACCGCCTGCGCCTGGAGCGCCTTCACCGCGTCGGTAATCGTGGTGCGCTGCTCGGCGGTGAGGCCGATGGCGCGCTGGTGCTGCATCACCAGCTCCGGCGGAAACAGGGCGTCTTCCATCTGATCCGGCCGCTGCGGGGCCGGCGGTGCATGCGCCGGGACCTGGGCGAGCAGCGTGCCGGGCCCCAGGAGACCGAGCAGCACCATGAGGGAAAGTCGTGACATCATGAGGGTGTCCTCCGGACGGTGTCGTCGGTGAGCATG
This sequence comes from Gemmatimonadota bacterium, assembly GCA_029862925.1. Classification (GTDB taxonomy): domain Bacteria; phylum Gemmatimonadota; class Gemmatimonadetes; order Gemmatimonadales; family GWC2-71-9; genus JAOTWJ01. Next base: position 14,601 of record JAOTWJ010000065.1, on the reverse strand, counting down.
GGCAGGTCGGTGACCGCGTCCCCGGCGCCCGCGGTGAAGCTCGGCACGTCCCGCATCAGTGCGATGCCGGGCGTCTCGAGCAGGAAATCGGTGGGTGCCGTCCACGTAACGGCGGCAAGGTCGATGGGATAGGGCGCGGCCGCGCCCGGTCGGAGCATCCACCACGCGTAGCCCGCACCCGCGAGCAGCACGACCGCCGCAGCGGCGGCGAGCGGCCGCCATGGCCCGCGCGCCACGTGTCCCACGGGCGGAACCGCGAACGGCGGAGCCGTACGCGCCTCATCGGCGGCGAGGGCCGCGAACCGCGCCCGCAGCGCCGCGTCAGCGGGATCGCGGTCAGGCATCCGTCCCCTCCCCCAGCAGCGCGCGCAGGCGCGTCTTGCCGCGCTCGTAATGCGTGCGCGCGGTCCCCAGCGACACCCGCATGACAGCCCCCGCCTCGGCGATCGTGAGTTCCTGATAGAAGACCAGGTGGAGCACCTCCCGCTGCCGGGCGGGCAGCCGGCGCAGCGCCGCGACCAGGCGCGCCGACGCTTCAGCCCGCTCCATCGCGGTGGCAGGATCCGGTCCGGTCGCGCGCGCGGCGCCACGGCCATCGAGGCTCGCGAGCGGCAGCATCCGGCGGACCGCCCGACGCCGCCGCTCCTCGCCCGCGGTCCGCCGGATCACGCCGAACAGCCACGTGCGGAACGCCGAACGCCCGGCATAGCGGGCCCGGCCGTCCACGATCTTCAGGTACGTGGTCTGCAACACGTCCTCCGCCATTGCGCGGTCCCACCAGCAGCACGCGAGGGCCCAGCCGAAGGCCGCGCGATGGTGCTGCGTGAGTTCCGCTTCCAGATCGCTCGGGATCATCACACCGGTGCCGGCTCAGATCATGAGTGGCGGGAAGGGGCCCATCATATGACAACCGCGTATACTAGGGGCGATGGGCATCCTGCTGCTGCTGCTCGGGCTCCTGGCCGCGGCCTCCGGGGCTGTGAAGCTCACGGCGCGGGCCCGGCTCCATCACGGCATGTCGCCGCTCGCGTGGATCGAGGTCGTGGTGGGCTCGCTCGTGGTGCTGGCGTCCGGGATCGGGCTCGGGCGCCTGCGGCCGCTCGCTTGGACCGTCGTGGCGATCACCGCGCTCGTCGTCGTGGTGTCGTCCGCCGCGTACGTTCGGCGGGGACGGCAGGCGCGGGAGCGGCGGAGAACGTCGGAAGAAGATCGCCTGCGGCGGTACCTCGGGGGCAAATGGGAACCGTCCCCGCCCCGCTAGATGTCGAGGGGCGATCCGAAGGTGTCGTCGAACTGCCGGTCTCGGGCTCGCTCCTGCGCCTGCTGCTGGCGCAGGATGTACATGCCAAACGAGCTCGCCTGCCCCACGTTGAATCCATAGGCCGCGACCTCAAACTGGTCCCCGACGTCGAGCCGGGTTCGACCCCTGCGCACATCCGGCTGCTCGATTCCGTCCCGCCAGTCGCCCCAATGCACCAGCTCGTGAAGCACAATGGCCTCCAGCGCCAGCTGATTCCGCCGGACGCGCGGAGCCCGCTCGTACGCTCGAGCGAGCGAGCGGGAGATCATCACCGCCGTTGGGGCCTGGGGAACAAAGAGCCCGAGCTTCTTCAAGCGCACGATACGAACGAACGGACCTTCCCCCCAGGTCAGGACCCGGGTCGCCTCGTGCGGCGTGAACTGGCCGTAACGCAGGAACGCGCGCCAGATCTGTCCCCCATCACGACGAGGGATCGTGTCCCGCGCCTGACGCAGCCAGTTAGCGGTCTGCGGGTAGACCTGCGCCTGTAACGGATACATGCGGGCCATGGGTCGCTCCGCCTTCAGCAGTTGCGCGCGCGGTGCACTGACGACTACCGCATCTGCTTCAAACATGCCCCGGGGTCACGGGGCTGCAAGTCGACGACGGATGTGGTCGTCGTCAGCCGCACCACGCGGAATCGTGCCGGGCCTACGCGTTCGGCACGCCTCGCCGAGGCCCGTCGGTCCCAACGGCCAGTGTGACGCCGAACACCAAGACCGCCAGCGGCTGGCCCGCCCCACCGCACCGCAATGTGCCACGCCTGTTTGCCGACTGCCGTGCCGTGCATGCGGCACTCCAATCCTCCCCGGCCCGGTGTTGTACGGTGGCTCACACTCCTCCATGACGCCCGCCGCTCGCGCAACAACGAGACCATGCGCGGCGCATCGCGAACCTGTTGCCGGCGCGACGCTTGGCCCTCCCAACCGGTCGGCACGGAGGGACGGTCCGTCCCTGCATGGCCAAAACGACCAGGGCGGCACGGCTCTTGTTCCCTTTCAGGACGGCATCGCGGCGGACGTTTGCCGCATCGCGCAACGACGAATTGGGCGCTCCCTTTTCGGGTGTCCGCCCGGTGACGATAGACGCCGGACCTCGGGTCCAGGAGTGACGCGTGCCCCGACTCTCTGTGGTGAGGCTCTCCGAGGCCTTCGAGCGGTTCTGGCACGACCTGGCGGCGGACCTCGCCGTCACGCTGGAGGGCGCCCGCGCCAACGGCGCCGTCACCTGTGGCGCAGACGTGATCGCCGTCGTGCTGGCGGCCGGCGGCGCGGAGCGTGATGCGCTGCGGTGGCTCCAGAACCACGCCGTCCCGACGACGATCCCGACGCTCGTGGTAGGCTCGGATCCCTGCCGTCGGGTCGCGATGCAGATGGTGCGCTACGGCGCCAACGACTACTTCGCGTTGCCGGAGGACGTCGAGGTCCTGCGGAGCGTCCTCGCCGCGGCCCTGACCCGGAGTCGAGAACGGGCGGCCGATTCCCTGGTCGGCGACGGGACCGATGCCTTCGCCGCCATCGTCGGCGGGAGTGCGTCCCTACAGGCCGAGCTCGAACGGGCGGCGACGCTGGCCCGTCACCGCAACGCGTCGGCCCTGATTCTGGGTGACACCGGCACCGGGAAGGAACTCCTGGCCCGGGCGATCCATGGTGCCAGCCCCCGCGCCGGCGCTCCGTTCGTGGCCGTGAACTGCTCCGCGCTGCCGGAACATCTGGTGGAATCCGAGTTGTTCGGCCACGAACGCGGCGCGTTCACGGACGCGCACGCGGCCAAGCCCGGCCTGTTCGAGGTCGCCAACGGCGGCACGCTGTTCCTCGACGAGATCGGCGACATCCCGCTGCCCCTCCAGGCCAAACTGCTGCGTGCCCTGGACGACAAGGAGATTCGTCGGGTCGGCGGCACGAAGTCGCGCGCCATCGATGTACGAATCCTCGCGGCAACCAACGAGGATCTCGACCGCTGCGTGCGTGAGGGGATCTTCCGCGAAGACCTCTATTTCCGGCTGAGCACGGTCGTGTTCCGGCTGCCGCCGCTCCGGGATCGGGGGGACGATGTCCTCCTGATCACGACCGCCCTGCTCGAGCGCCTCGCGTCCGAGCACCAGGTCCCCATCCCGCCGCTGACGGACGAGGTGCGTCAGCAGCTGCTCGCGCACCCGTGGCCGGGGAACGTGCGCGAACTCAAGAACGCGATCGAGCGCGCGCTGTTGCTGTCGCCACCAGGACGTCTGCACGCCGCGGAGATCCTGCCCGCGACGGCGGCCCCACTGCACGGCGGTCCCATCCCCTTCCCCGCCCCGCTCGCCGATATCACGGCCGCCGCCGCGCGGGCGACCGTGGAGTGGTGTAACGGCAACCGCGCCGAGTCGGCCCGGCGCCTGGGCATCTCCCCACGTCGATTGCGCCGCCTCCTCGCCGGCGGCGATGGTGAAGGCATCGAGGACGATCAGCCCGAGCCCGAGACCGTCTCGGCCTGACTCTCTTCATCGGCGGCTCACCTGGGCGGCGCGTGGTCGGTTCGACCACGCCCATGGTCAAGATGACCATGGAACACCCCCCCGCCCGCGCCCGTCCATCGGCGTAACTCCAAGTCCACTACACACCTGCCTCGACCGTGCCGGCGCGGAACGCTTCGTGCCCCCCTCGACGCATCACACACTTGCGGCGTGGCACCGGTCACCAAACTCCCGGACCGATGCAGGGGGCCACCGCCACCGGACAGAAAGGGAACGACGTGCGCATGTCTCGACACTGGATGCTGGGATTGGTGGCTGGCACCGTGGTGCTGGCGGCCTGTAGGGACTCGGCGGGCCCGCCCGCCGACGGGCTGCCGGCGCTGGGCCGCGCCCCGCAGCAGGTACGCTGGGCCGACGGCCCGCCGGCGCTGCGCGCGGTGGGACTCACCCCAACGACACTGATCGCCGGCGACCCCATGGTGGAGGGACTTTCGTTCTCCGCCACCGGTCTGGAGCTCGACGCCTACACCGTCTCGTTCTGGGCCGTCGCGGGTCAGTCCCGAGGCATCCAGATCAACTGGCTGGACACCGACACGTGGCAGCCGTACCTGATCTTCGATGTCCCCATCGACGCCCTCAAGACCCTGCCCGACGGGCGGCCGATCGTCGTGGGCGACTCGGTCTTGATCACGGTCACCATCGATACGCTGGACATGGTGGCGCACTTCGAGCCCACGGGACTCGCCTTCAGGAGCAGCAAACCGGCGCTGCTGCAGCTGTGGTATGCCGGGGCACGGGGCGACCTGAACGGCGACAGTGGCGCGGACGCGAGCGACAGCGCCATCGAGCTCACCGCCCTCGGCCTGTGGTATCAGGAAACCGCCGCCGACCCGTGGAGTCGTCTGGACGCGGCGGTCCAGTCCGTGAGCGACGACTGGTTCCGCGCGGCGCTCGAGCACTTCTCCGGCTACGCGATTGCGTGGTGAGGGAGCGGAGGCATCCATGACACGGCGCACATTCCGACGCATCGGGCTGGCGCTGCTCGGGGCCGCCGTGGCCTGCGCGGATCCCGGGGCGCCCGGAGGCGCGGCGCTCACCGACGGCACTCCATCCATGGGCGGGACCAGCGCGCCCGTCGTCGTCGCGATGACGGACACCGCTCCGCAACTGGAGACCTACGCCGCGGCGTTCTGGGCGGTGCAGGGCCAGCGCACGACCTTTCGGTTGCACTACCTCGCGCCGGAGCAGGATTCGGCCGGTGACGGCGAGCTGCAGAAACACCTCGTGGTCACGATCCCGGCGTTTACGCAGATCGTCCGCCCCGACGGCACGTGCCTCTCCGAGGGCGATTCGCTCTCGATCTCCGTCACGGTCGACGGATCTGACCTCGCGGTCGAGCTCGGGCCGGACGGCACGGCATTCACCGGCGACCCCCTGCATCTCTCGCTGTGGCTGGACTACGCCGACCTGCGGCCAGGCCTCGACGCCCAGAGCCTCCGGATCTGGTATCGGCCGCCCGACTCAGATGACTGGGAACCGCAACCGACCAGAGTCATCGCGGCTGGGAAGGCACTACTCGCCGACCTGCGGCATTTCTCGAACTATGCGGTCGCCTACTAATGATGGCTGAACCGACCCCGTCCGCGCGGCGGCGCGGGTCACGTCCCACACCCGCGATGGCGGCGGCAACCAGCTGAGGAGCCTCCCGATGCCACGACGCACATTCCTGACCTCGGTTCTCGTCGGCGCAGCGTTTCTGGGCTGCGGCGAGAGCGCCGGGCCCCGGCTGGACGGACCGTCGCCGACCCAGCAACCGCGTTACCTAACCTGGGCCGGCGGTGCGCCGCTCGTGATTCGCGCGGCCGGGACGAGCGTGGCGACGCGCGGGACGGACACTGGCACACGCGGCGGCGACCTGCCCGAGGGGTTCTCGGCCTCGCTGCAACTGAGCGAGTACCAGGTTGGATTCTGGGCGGTGAAGGGCCAGGCGCGCGGCGTACAGGTGGACTATCAAGCCTGCGTCGAACGCGACCTCGAGCAGTGCACCGTCTGGGCCTGGCGGCCCTACCTGCTGTTTGACGTCCCGGCCAACGCGCTGGCGCAGCGGCCGGACGGCAGTGCCATCCCCACGGGGGACTCCGTCTTCATCGCGCTAGCCATCGATCCGTTGAACCTGGTCGTCGATCTCGAGCCGTCCGGCCTGCAATTCGACGCCGTCGACCGGGCTGTACTGCAGATGTACTACACTGGCGCCCAGGGGGATTACGACGGCGATGGTGACTCCGACGCCGTCGACAGCGACATCGAGCAGCAGTGGCTGGGGATGTTCTTTCAGACCACGCCCACGGAGCCATGGGTGACGATGGGCAGCCAGCACTCGTTATCCGGCCGCTGGTTCACGGCCTGGCTGGAGCATTTCTCGGGGTACGCCATCGCGTGGTAGACCCGGCAGGCCACACCCAGGACGCGGATGCCGATGCGACCCCTGCGCCCGGCGCGGTTTCAGAACTTCGCGATGGCCTATTGTCGCGATCACTGTTGAGGATGGACGCATGACGACAGTTACCCTCACCCAGGTCGAGCACGAAGCGGCGTTCCGGCTCGCCGAGGCCGGTCGGCACGCGGAAGTGCTGACCTATCTGCAGCAGTGGCCCACGGAGGTCGTCGAAGAGTCGCCGGCACTCGCGCTGCTGTGCGGCACGGCGCACGCGCGTCTCGGGCGGCATGCCGATGGGCTGCGCTGGGTGGAGCAGGCGCTCAGCGGCGCACGTCGGGAGGGCGACGGCGCGATCGAACGACGGGCGCTGAACGCGCGGGGCGCCATCTCCCTCGTGACCGGTCGCGTGGACGAGGGTGCCGACTACTTCACGCAGGGCCTGCTCGCGGCCAGCCGGGACAACGACCTGGCCGGCATCGGCCGGTGCGCCAGCAACATCGGCGTGATCAACAATCTGCAGGGCCGGCAGGCCGAGGCCGTCTCCTCGTATGCCATGGCGGTTGCCGCCTACGCGAGCGCGGGCATGCACGGTGGAGTGGCCGAGTGTCACCACAACCTCAGCATCACGTATCGCGAACAGGACAACCTGGACCGGGCGCTCGCCGAGGCGTTGCGGGCGGCCGACGCCGCCGAGGCTTCGGGGGACGCCGGCCTGCAGGCCCTCACGCTGCGCGGGCGCGCCGAGGTCCGTGTGGCCCGGCAGGAGCTGGCGGCGGCACGCCGCGAGATCGAGCTGGCGTTGGAGCGGCAGCGGGCCCTCGGCGACCGACTCCAGGAAGCCGAGAGCCTGCGCATCCTGGCCGCCCTGCTGACGGCCGAGGGGCACCACGCCGACGCGGAAGCCACCCTGCGGGACGTGATGGCCCGCGCGGCGGAGATGGAACACCCCCAACTCGTGGCGGAAGCGACGCGCGACCTGGCCTTGTTGCTGCACAAACAGGGGCGAGATCGGGAGGCACGCAACGCGGCTCGCAAAGCCAAGCGGATCTTCGCACAGCTGGGCGCCGTCTACGAGCTGCGCAAGCTGGCGGAGTACGAGTGGGAAGACGAGTTCGCCGCGGAGCTGCGCCAGTCGCTGGCGCCGCTTCACGCTGCCCAGCGGTTGGCGGACGACGGCCACTACGCCGAGCTGGTGCGGTACTTGAGCGTCCGTCCGTACGACGAACTCGAGCGCTCCCCAACGCTGTCGCTGCTACGGGCCGTCGGCCACGCGCGGCTGGGCCAGATGGACGCCGCCCGGCAGTGGGCGCTGATCGCGCTCACCCGCGCACGGGCGCGCGGTGACCGCGCGGTCGAGGTGCGGGCGTTGAACGTGAGCGGTGCCATCGCGCTGGAGATGGGTGGCGTCACCGAAGCCGTCCACTTCTTCGATCGGGCCCGGGAAGAAGCGATGCTGGAAGGTGACCTGGCCACGGTGGGGCGCGCGTCGAACAACCTGGGCGTCATCGCCAACATGCAGGGCGACTACGGCCGGGCGGTCGGGGCATACACGATGGCCATTGCCGCGTATCAGCACGCACGGGCCGAGCGTGGCGTCGCCGAGTCGCAGCATAACCTGGGGATCACGTTCCGGGAGCAGGGCAAGCTCGCCGACGCCCTGCAGGCCGCCGACGAAGCGATTCGCGGTGCCGCCCGGGCAGGCGATGACAGCCTGAAGGCCCAGGCGCTGGCCGGCCGCGCCGAGATCCGGATCGTCCAGGGCGACGCGAGCGTGGCGCGCCAGGAAGCGGAGCGGGCGGCGGATGCGCATCGGACGCTGAACGACCCGGTCCGTGAGGCCGAGGACAAGCGGATTCTCGCCAATGCGATGGGCGCCAGCGGGAGAGTCGACGAGGCGGTGGCGCTGTTGCGTGAGGTGATGGAACTGGCCCGCGTCTATGCCCGGCCGCTGCTGGTCGCGATCACGCAGCGGGACCTGGCCCAGTGCCTGGTCCGCCAGGGAGCGCGCGCCGAGGCCGGAGACATGGCCGAGCAGGCGCGAGCGACGCTGATCCAGCTGGGCGCCAGCGTCGAGGCCCGCAAGCTGGAGCACTTCCTCGGCGGCTCGGCCGCGTGATACTCGGGTGGATCGTCTCAACGGGGCGTGAGGCGATGCGCCCCACCCCCCTCCCCAACCCGACCTCCCGGGCCTAGGCCCGCAGCGCCGCCACCAGATTCCGGCGCCACGCCGCGCGACCGGGCGGGATGCCCGGCCAGCGCCAGCGCAGGTACTGGCTCGGGGGCGCCATTACCTCGCGCATCAGCCGGCTGGGCCGCGCGGCGTCCGCCAGCAGAAACCGCCGCCACGCGAGCGAGCGTGTGACGGTCACGTGCTGGGCGCCGGGGCTGGCCTGTCGTGCAGCGCGGACGAGCCAGTCCTGGAGCCGAAGCTCGCGCAGCGCAGCGCGGTCGCGCCAGTCGCTGGGGCCGAGGCGGACACCACGCAGGGGGTAGCGGCGCAGATCGTCCACCAGCACGCGGCCGACAACGCGCAGCGCGCGTTCCACGCCGAGGGCGCGCGCCAGGTACGACAGCTCCTGGCCGGCCTCTCGGGGGATCGCATCCCACAGCAGGGTGAAGTCGAGCAGGCCGCGCACGTGCAGCATGTCGTGGCGCACCAGGTGGTGCAGCACGACTGCGGCGTGGTACTCGTCGGGCAGCACCGGCAACCCCTGTTCGGTCCGGACGCGCGCCCACACCGTGGGCGGCAGCGCCACCTCCTCATCCGGCAGCAGCGTGCCGAGCGATTCGAGTCCCCAGTGCAGGTCGAGCAGCAGCTCGGTATGGTCGTTCGCGACGCTCGTATCGGTGCGCGCCAGGGTCACCCCGGGCCGACCCGTAGCGGGTCCCCACCTTCTGGCGTCGCCGAGTTGCCCGTACCCGTGGGCGTGCAGCGCCGTGAGCGCGCGGGTGCGATCGGCACGATCGATCAGGAGATCGATGTCGGCGAGATGGCGCTCGTCGATGCGGTAAAACCGCCCGATCAGCGCGATCCCCTTGAAGAAGCAGTGCCGCACGTCCGCGTCGGTGAGGGCGCGGGACAGCTGGCGCGCCTCCTTGCGAAGGCTCGCGCCCTGCTGGAGCCAGGGACTCGGCGGCAGTTCGCCATCATTGCGCACGTGCCGCTCGATCCAGCGGCGCACGCCGAACCGGCCAGCCAGTTCGAGGGCGGGATCCGGGCCGCGCAGCTTGAGTCGCTGCGCGACTTCGCCAAGGACATCGTGGAGGCGCTCGTACACCGCAGTCGGGGACGTCATGCGTCTCGCGTGGTGGGGGTGAATCGGGCCGCGCCCAAAATGCACACTCGGGACCCGGGGCTGTGTGATGGAGGTCACGACCGTACGAACGACCGAACGGCGGAGGGGAAATTGACGACCGCCCCGGCACCCTGCATGTTTGCGGATCTGCCTCCCCCAGCACGAGATGCCGCACCGTCGTGGAGTCCCCTGGCTGCTCCTGCTTGCCGCGCTGAGCTGCAAGAGTGACGACGTGTTGGCGCCCACCGACCTGAACGTGAGTGGCGGCTGGCTGTTCGTCGAGTCGGTCACCAGCGCGGGGGACCGCACCTGCTTCAGGCTCGTGGACCTGACCATCGCCCAGAACGGACCGCGCTTCTCGGCTGCCGGAACCCAGCAGGGTACCTGCACAGGATCCGGAGGCCCCGACACCGCCTTCACCCTGCCGGTCGCTCTGCTCGACGGCACCATCGACGGCACCAGCATCCGGTTCGTGGTGGACCAGTGCCCGTATGAGGGCACCGCGTACGGAGCAGCCCCCGACAGCATGGCCGGGACCAGCACGTGCCTGTTCCGGAGCGGCGAGACCGGCTTCGATTGGCAGGGCCGCTGGAAGCTGTCGCGCGAGGACATCCAGCCGCCCACCGTCACCGGCAACACCTTCGGCGGAGCGCAAGGCGCCGTAGCGGACCTGGAGACCGGGGACGACACGTTGTACGTGCGGATCCGCGCGGAGGACAACCGCGCCCTCAGCACGATGGGCTACGAGCTGCGCGACAGCACGCGCGGGCAGGTCGTGCGCCGCGATTCGGTCCTGATCTCCGGCAAAGTGGCGGAGGATACGCTGTCCTTCGCGCTGCCGCTCAACCTGCTTCTCCCCGCGCCGGACGGCACCTCGTTCCAGGCGCGGCTGTTCGCCCGGGACTCCGCGGGTCATTTCACGACGGAACCGCTCGCGCCGGTGCTCGTGCGGCCGGCGACCCCGCCCCAGGCCACCGGGACACTCACCGGCGCCACCCGCGACAGCGCCGGGGCGCTGCGAGACACGCTGCGGATCGCCCTGACGGCGTCGAGCCTCCGCCCCCTGACGTGGTTTGGGTATCGGATCACGTCGTTCGTGAGTCAGGGAGACTCCGTCGCCACCACCGACACGGCGGGCACCGCCGAGTTCACCATCCCGGTCCCGTTCGCGTGGAAGGGACTGCTGCTCACGTTCGAGGTCTTCACCCGCGACCGCCTCGGCCTCGAGGATCGGCGCGCGCTGGGACAGGTGCGCGTGGTGATCTTCCCCAGCCGCCCCACGATGACGTTCCGCGTGGGACAGGGCGTGAGCGACGTGGTCTACGACGCCGGGCGCGACCGCGTGTATTTCACGACGGCGGTGGACTCCGGGCCGATGACCGGCGCGCCGGAGGTGCGAATCGTTCAGCGCTCGCCGGCCGGGTTCCTGCCGGGGATCCTGCTGCCGGCATTCTCCGACGGCCTCGACCTGTCACCGGGCGGCGACTCGCTGCTCGTCACCCAGTACAACACGCGCCTGACGGTCATCGACCTCACCACCGGATCGTTGGACAGCACGGCGCCGATCTCCTTCACACCGTCGAACGGCCGGTACCCGTTCCGCGTCCGGGCGATGGCGAACGCCAAGGCGATGGTGAGCATCGCCAGTGCCTCCTGGGGGGACGGCAGCCCGGGACAGCTCGTCGAGTACGATCTCCCCACCGACGCGCAGACGCTGCGCACCGACGTGGGGACGGCCGGGGCGATCGGCCTCACGCCGCTGCTCGGCCGCTCCGCCGACCGGCAGCGGCTGCTGGTGTATTCGGCACACCCGACGACGAGCGCCGGCCAACTCTACCGTGCGGGCACCAATCAGTTCGATCCCGCAGTGGCGCTCGCGGCGTTCCCTTCCGGCGGCGCCGGCGTCTCGGGCGACCGGACGGGGAGCCGCTGGCTCGTCGGCAACCAGCTCCTGAGCGGGGATCTGACGTCGCTGGGCCTGCTCGGGTCCACGGACCCGCTGCCGGTGGCGTCCGCACTCGCGGACGATGGCGCGTTCGCCTACGTGGCCGTGCCGGAAGGCGTGGCCAAGTTCCGCACGGCCGACCGGGTCGAGGTGGAGCGCATCCTCCTGCCCGATCCACCCTACCGGCTCGTGGTCACGCCGGACGGCACGACGCTCATCGCGATCGGGTCGCCGGGGCTGCAGATGGTGGACCTGCGCTAGCAGCCGCGGCGAGACCGGGGAGGGCGGTCATGCCTCCGGCGTGATCGTCTTCACTCGCTGCTGATCGTCCGCCAGCACCACCATGCCCAGTCCCTCCGGACGCACCACCAGCGCGACCCGCGCGGTGCCGTCTGCCGCGGACAGCTGGATCTGGGGCATCTCGTTCCAGGCGAGTCCGACGATCACGCGGGTCTGGCCCGCAGCATCGAGCAGTGCCAGCGACGGCAGACCTGACTCGTCCTCGCAGGCCAGCACGGCCCGACGCCGGCCCTGCCGGTCCATGAGTTCCAGGCGTTCGGTGCGGACGACCTTCTCTTCCATGGTGGGGACCTCCTCGACACGGGAACGAGGCAGCGACGGGATCGGCACCAACGGACCTGCCAGGGAAACGTACTAGCCGACCGCGCTGCTGCGCGCTACATGTGGAACATGGAGCCGTTCCCGCACGCCTGTCCCTACGTGGTGGGCTACGAAACGGAACCCGCGGGGAGCGACGTCGCCGACCCGCGGATCCGCTGCGGACAGCCGGCGACCGTGCAACTGGACGACGGCGCGCGGCTGTGCGCAACGCACGCTCGGCTCGCGCGCGCTGAGCGCGACCAGCAGGACGGTGGCTGAGCGGCGCCCGGCGGGCCCGCCCTGCGTGGCTGAGTACGCCGAGCCAGCGAAACGGACGGACTGGGGGGTGAGTCGAAGGATCGACCGATCGAAGAAGCAAGAGACAGACCAGCGATCGTTCGATCAATCGATTCGTCGATCACTCGACCCCCTCTTGCCATCACCCCCCTCGTCCACAAGGTTCCCGCCATGGAATTCCTCACCTTCCTCCTCATTCTCTGGGCCGCCTGGCTCGTGTGGCGGCGGCCCGAGCGCGAGCGGCTCGCGTTCGGTCTGCTCGTGGCAAGCAGCCTGCTGATGGCGCTGCTGTTTCTGATCGGCACGCACACGTCGTTCGTGCCGGGCGTGAACCTGTGACGGCCCTGGCCCCAGACCGGTTGCGCACCGCCCTCGCATGGGTCGTGATCGCGCTGATCGCGATCCCGGTGGGTGGGGCGGTGGTGCTGTGGGTGGCGCACGGCGACACGCCGTGCATCCTCTGCTGGTCGCAACGGACCTCGATGATCCTGATCGCGCTGGTCGGGCTGTTCGTGCTGCGCTACGGCCCGCGGCCCCGCTATCTCGGCATGGCCGTCCTGCTCGGGACCTGGGGCGTGTTCATGGCATTGCGGCACTCGGCCCTCCACCTGGCACGCGACGTCGGCCAGGGCTTCGCGGCCCCCATCTTCGGTGTCCACACGCACGTGTGGTCATGGTTCATCCACTGGATCGTCCTCGCCGTGATCGGCGTGCTGCTACTGCTCATGCGGGGAGGGTTCGGGGAGTGGGGAACGAGGAACACCGGTCGCACGGGCCGGATCGCGTTTGCGCTGTTCGTGGTCGTGGTCGGGGCGAACGCGCTCCAGGCGATCGTCACGACCGGACCGCCGCCGTTCATCGGCCAGGCCGATCCGGTGCGCTTCTCGCTCAACCCGCGGCACTGGGTGTGGATGATGGAGGAGCTGGAGGGCCGCGTTTCGCTGCGCGGATCGTGGACCATCCCGCAGCCGAACCCGGAGGCCGCGGATCCCGACCCCACACACGGGCCCCTCGCACCGCTGCCGTCATTGCCCGTGCTGGCGTGGGAACGGATCGGCCTGCCTTTGACCGGGAAACTCACCGACCTCTCTCGCGACCCGGCGTCCGGCCGGTTTCTCGCCGTCACCGATCGCTACGGCATGTACGTGCTGGACAGTACGTTGTCGCGCGTCCAGCACCGCGTGGTGCTGGACCCCGGATACAGCATCGACCTGTCACCGCTCGCCGGTGCCGCCTTCCTGACCGGCGATACGCTGGCGCTCCTGGCGACCAACAAGAGCTACGTGTTGCTGCGGCCCGACCCCCAGGCCGATCCCGACCGCGAGTGGCGGCACTTTCTGGAGACGGACGGCGGCATCACGGAGCTGCGCCGCTCCCGGTTCGCCACGGTGCGCGCCCGGCAGATGTACGTGCTGTCACTGGCATTCGACGCAGCGGCGGACGAGTTGATTGCGGTGGCCGTGCCGAGCCCCCGGCACCGACGGCTGGTGGTGTCCCGGTTTGCGGGGGGGGACCTGTTGTTGGCCTCCGAGTTCGAGCCACGCCTCGGCGCGGGTCTCAGCCCAATCGGTCCGGAGCGGTCGGCGGCGGAGTACGTGGTGACCGGCGCCGTGGTGGCCGACGGGCTGCTCTACGCGATGAGCGCAGCGTACTCCACGCTGCTGGTGATCGATCTCCAGAACACCACGGTGCGCGGCGCCTACGCCGTGCCGGGCCTCCTGCATCCCACGGGGCTCGCGGCCCGCGGCGCCCAGCTGCTGGTGGCGCAGGCGGATGGACGGGTGGCGGTGGTGGAGCGGCCGGTGCGGTAGCCGCCGCTCCACCGCGACGCTACGGCTGCTGCCCCGCCTCGCCCAACTGGCTCCAGAGATAGGCGTACGTGAGCGCCAGCATCCGGGCCCGCTGCTGGGGGGTCACCCCGGCACCGTGGCCGCCCTCCGTGTTCTCGTAGTAGAGCACGTCGTGTCCCTGTGCCAGCATCCGCGCCGCCATCTTCCGCGCGTGCCCCGGATGTACCCGGTCGTCGCGCGTCGTCGTGGTAAACAGGGGCCGCGGATAGTCCCGGTCCGCACGCACGTTCTGGTACGGCGAGTAGCGGGAGATATAGGCCCACTCCTCCGGGATGTCGGGATTGCCGTACTCCGCCATCCAGCTCGCGCCCGCCAGCAGCTTGTTGTACCGCCGCATGTCCAGGAGCGGCACGTTCACGACGACCGCGCCGAACAGCTCCGGCCGCTGAGTCATCGCGACACCCGTGAGCAGCCCGCCGTT
>JAOTWJ010000064.1 GCA_029862925.1 Gemmatimonadota bacterium | reverse complement strand
GATCTGCTCGCCGAGCAGGGAAAGATCCGCGTCGTCCCGGCCCTCGTGCTCTACCATCCGTCGGCCCGCGTCGTGCTCCGCGCGCTGGAGCTGTTCCTGCGCGGCGGGCGCGACGATTTCCTCCCGATCGCCGAGCGGCTCGTGGCCCACGACGACCCGCGCGTCGCCGCGGCGGCCCTGCGGGCGCTGTCGGTGCGAAGCCCCCGAGAGGACGTGCTGCAGCGGGGCCTCGACCACCCGGCCGCCGAAGTCGCGGTCACGGCGGCGGTGGGGCTCGCGGCGGGCGGCTGGCTCGACGAACCCGCCGTGCGGGCGCGGCTCGAGCCCGTCGTCGGCACCGGTCCCGCGAGCACGCGTCTCGCGCTGCTCCAGGCGCTCCGGGCCCAGCCGATCGCGACGCTCGCAGACCTCGCGATCCGGCTCGTCGACGCGCCCGACCGGCGCGTGCGGATCGAAGCCGTGCGCGCCATGCGCGACCTGCGCAGCCCGGCGAGCCTCGCCCCCCTGGTGGGCGCCCTCGCCCGCCGGGAGCTGCGCAGCGAGGCGCGGGCGGCGCTGGTCGCGATGGGGCCGATCGCGCTGGCGCGTCTGGAGGACGGGCTCGAAGACCCCGGCCAGCCGGCCGGCGTGCGACGCCACGTGCCGCACGCGATCGCCGCCTTCGGCACCGTCGAGGCCGGGGAGCTCCTCGCCCGGCACCTGATCGGCGCCGACGACGGCCTCGTGCGGTTCCAGGTGTTGCGCGCCCTCGGCCGGCTCCGCTCGCAGCACCCCGGGATCCCGATCGATCCCGTCGTGCTCCACCGGGCGCTGGAGCAGACCCTCGCGCTCGGCTTCGACTTTCGCCGGTGGCGGCAGGCCCTCGAGGACGGCGCCCGAGGGGAGCCGGCCCGCGCCACCGTCGTCCACACGCTTCTCGTTGGCTTGTTACGTCACAAGCAGGGGCACAGCCTGGAGCGGGTGTTCCGACTGCTCAATCTCCTGCTGAACGATGAGGAGTACGCGCGCATCCACCACGGACTGCGCAGCCCGCGGCCGGCGTCCCGTGCGGGCAGCCGGGAACTGCTCGAGCATCTGGCCCCCGCCGCGGTCCGGGACCCGGTGCTGGCCCTGATCGACGACCTCGAGGACGGGGGAGCCGCCCGGCCCGGCACGCGGGTCGAAGACCCGCACGCCTTCTCCACCACGCTCCGCCAGCTGATCGAGAGCCCGATCGAGTCCGTGAGTTGCCTCGCCGCCGCCCACGCCGGCGAGCTCGGGCTCCGCACGCTGGCCGACGTGTTGGCCCGCCGCGACACGACCTCGCCGCAGCACCGGGCCGTCGTCGAGCGGGCACGCCACGCCCTCGCCGCGGAGCCGCCGGCCCGTGCCTGATCGCGTCGCCTTCGTGGGTCCGCTGGACCGTGTGCTGTACCTCCGCACCCTGCCCACCTTCGAGCGCCTCGGGCCGCCCGAGCTCGGCGCGATCGCCCAGCACGCCCGCGAGCGCTCCTTCCGTCGCGGCGCCGTGCTGCTCGACCCCGCACGGCCCGTGGAGACCGCGTACGTCGTCATCGACGGGCAGGTGACCATCGCTCGCGGCGACGGACTGCCAGGAACGGCGGGGCCGAGCGATGCCGTGGGCATCCTCGAGCTGCTGGCGCGCCAGCCCGGCGGCCTCTCGGCCGTCGCCGCGACCGACACGCTGACCCTCGAATTGGACTGGGAAGCACAGGTCGGGGTCTGCGAAGACTACTTCACCATCCTGCAGCAGTACCTGCGCGTGCTCGCCCTGCGGTTCATCCATGAAATGCGCCGGCTGCCCGTCGACTCCCGCCTGGGGCGCGCGACGGCGGAGCACCACGCGGGGACGCGGAACCTGGATCTGGTGCAGCGTCTGATCGCCGTCGCGCACGCCCGGGCGTTCTCGGACTGCAACCTCGACGCCCTCGTCGAGCTCGCGCGCCATGCGCAGGAGCGCACGCTCGCAGTCGGCGAGATCCTGTGGCGGCAACGCGATCCCGCCACACACTTTGCCCTGCTCACCGCCGGCTCGCTCGCGTGCACGACCGGCGCCAACGGCTGGCGCCTCTTTGCGGGACCGGCCTTTACCGTGGGGCTGCACGAGGCCCTGGCCGGCATCCCGCGCTGGTTCGAGGCCGTCGCCGAGATCGAGACGACCGTCCTCCGCCTGGAAGTGGATCCCTTCCTCGACCTCCTGGAAGACCACTTCGAGCTGGCCATCGATTTCACGTCGGCCATCGCCCGGCGGGTGTTGGAGCTCGAGGCCGAGCGGCGCCGCGCGGCGGGCCGCTAACCGGCGCGCTCCCGCGGCTTCCAGCGGAACTCCGCGAGCGGGACCCGGCCGTCGCGGAACGTGACGCCCTCGGCCTCGAGCAGTGCACGCTGCAGGCGGTCGACGCCGCCGATGCCCCGCACGCTGATCTCCCCGCGGGCGTTGATCACTCGATGCCACGGCACGTCACTGTCCGCATCGAGCGCCGCCAGCGCATAGCCCACCAGCCGCGCCTGGGCGGGCAGGTCGCTCACAGCCGCCACCTGCCCGTACGTCGCGACCCGGCCGGGCGGGATGCGGCGCACCGTACCGTAGATACGGCGATAGCTGTCGCTCGACCCCCGACGCTCAGCGGCCACGGCCCGGCGCGAGACGCACCAGGGGCTCGGCCTCCTCGAGGAACCCCGGCCGCGCCGCGAACGCAGCGATCAGCTGCCGCAGCCCGGGCGTGTCGGCCGTGAGCACCAGCGTCCCGTCGCGGTCCACCCACCCCGACGCGTTCGGCAGTCTGGTGAGATGCGCCCGCACCGAGTCGGGCTGCAGCTGCGCCAGCCGGAGCTCGCGGTCGGCGTGCCGGACCACGAACACGGCGTGCAGCGGAAGCAGGAGGGACTGGTAGGATTCGCCCAACCCGAGATCCCGCTCCTCGGGGGTGACGTCCAACACCATCACGCCACCGACCTCCGCCACGCGACCGACGAACCGACCGGTCTGTCCCTCCTCGTCCGTGTAGATGATGAGATACGAGGAGTCCGCCTCTTCGACGATCGTCAGGCGCAGCGTCGCCGCTTCGCCGGCCCACGTGCCGGCGAGCGCGGGGAGCCGCCCGTGCCCACCCGCCGGGACCACCGGATGGATGGTGTAGACGCAGGCCGCGAGCAGGCAGGCGAGCGGGACGAGTGCAAGCGACACACGGCGCATGGACCCTCCAGATCGGAAACGCGGCGTTCCACCCGACCGACGCGGTCGCCGCACCGGGTGCGGGCTCACAGCGCGGCGCGCAGGTGCTCGTGGATGGTCTCCAGCACCTTCACCCGCGCCCACTTCTTGTCATCGGCCTCGACCAGCACCCAGGGGGCGACGTCCGTGCTGGTCCGCTCGATCATGTCGCAGGCGGCCGCCTCGTACGCGTTCCACTTGGCCCGGTTGCGCCAGTCATCGGCCGTGATCTTGTACTGTTTGTACGGCGTTCCCTGGCGGTCCTTGAAGCGGCGCAGCTGCTCCTTGGCGGAAATCGCCAGCCAGAACTTGAGCGTGAGCGTGCCGGCCTCGGCGAGCTGCTGCTCGAAGTCGTTGATCTCGGTGAACGCGCGGCGCCACTCGTCGGGCCGCGCAAACCCCTCGATGCGCTCCACCAGCACGCGCCCATACCACGACCGGTCGTAGATCGTCACGCGTCCCCGTCGCGGCAGGTGGCGCCAAAACCGCCAGAGGTACGGGTGCGCCGCCTCCTCGTCCGTGGGCGCGGCGATCCCGATCACGCGATAGAGATACGGGTTCATGGCGGCCGTCACCCGCCGGATGGCGCCGCCCTTGCCACCCGCGTCCGGACCCTCGAGCACGAGGATCAGCGACCGCTCCGCCTTGCGGAGCTTCCGCGCGAGCCGCCCGACGCCGGCCTGCGCCGTCGCCAACCGCGTGTCGTACGCCTTGCCCGACAGCGACTGGGTCAGGTCGAGCCGGCGGAGGATGTTCGCCTTCTTCGCCTTCGGCAGGCGCGCTTTCCGTGTCTTGGCCCGGGCACGCTCTGCCACCTCGTCGAGCGCCTCCTCGAGCGCGTGCAGCACGGACGTCGTCACCGTGAGGTTGCGGTACGCGTCGTTCGTCGCCTCCACCACGGTCCACGGCGCGAAGCCGGTGCTCGTCAACCGCACGCACCCTTCCGATACCCGGCGGAAGTCGTCGTAGTGCTTGAAGAACTTCTTCGCGTCCCGGCTCAGCCGCCATTTCATGCGCGGATCGGCGCGCAGCTCCTTGATCCGCTTCCGCTCCGCCTTCTTGCTCAGGTGCAGCCAGTACTTGAGGATCGGATACCCCTCGAGCGTGAGCATCCGCTCGAAGTCGCGCACGCGACGCATGGTCCGCTCGAACGTGGCGTCGTCGATGCGCCCGAACACGCGGTCCACGATGGGACGCGTATACCAGGAGCCGAAGAAGATCCCGATCTTGCCCCGCGGCGGGAGCGTACGCCAGTAGCGCCAGTACTCGGGCCGTTCACGCTCCTCGTCGGTCTCGTCCCAGAGCACGTGCGTCTCCAGACCGCGGGCATCCATCCACGCATGCAGCAGCCCGACCGTCTCCCCCTTGCCCGCGCCCTCGGCCCCCGAAATCAGAATCACCGGGGCCAACTCCGACCCGGCGATCCGCCGCTGGACGGCGAGCAGGGCCGCCCGCACGCCGGGCGCCTCGCGCTTGAACGTCGCTTTATCGAGCTTGTTGCCGACTTCCGCCGCTTCGAACATCCGGCTGTCTCCTCGAAGGGCGCGGGTGGCGAGACCCCGGCGGGCACGCCCCCCGCAGACCGGCTCCCACCGCCAAACCTGTCGTCTGGAGGAGACCCCGGCCAGAGGTGGCCCTCGGCGCTCAGGCCCCGGCGCCGCTCGGGTCCAGGCTCGCCACGGAGCGGACGCAGATCTCGAGCTCGGCCAAGTCGACCGGCTTGGCCAGCACGCGATCGGACGGGAACCGCTCGTCGCCGCCGAGCTCGGCCAACTGAGAAAGGTCGCCCGAAAGGAAGATGACTCGCTCCGCCAGCAGCGGCGCCCGGTCACAAATGGCCTCGTAGAGGGCGATGCCGCTCATCCCCGGCATGCGCAGGTCGGCCACGACGACGTCTGGGGGATCGGCGGTGAGCACGTCGAGCGCTGCTTGCCCGTCCGCGGCGGAGGTCACCTGCGCCCCGCGTTTCGTCAGATACAACGCGACCGGACGCCGGATCGCCTCTTCGTCATCCGCCACGAGAACCCGCAGGCCCGCGAGCGGCGCCAGCACGCGCCCCGCCTCGTGCCGGGCGCCGCTCCCGTCGACCGGCGCGGGACGACCCTCCGTGCGGGGCAAGGTGAGAAGGAACCGGGCGCCCCCGGTTTCGGAGGGGACGAGTCCCAGATCGCCGCCGGCTGCCCGGGCGATCTCACGGGAGATGTAGAGCCCGAGCCCGGTCCCGCCCGTCCCCTTGGTCGACACGAACGGCCGAAACAACCGGTGCCTGACGTCGGCGGGCACGCCGGCCCCGTTGTCGGCGACGGCGGCACACACCCGGTCCTCATCGACCCACGTCTCCACCGTGATCCGGCGCGGCGGGGGCACGGCGCGGAGCGCGTCGAGCGCATTGCTCAGCAGATTCACGAAGACCTGTTCCACGCGCATCGCGTCGCACAAGGCAGGCGCGAGATCGGGGGCGAAGCGGCGGACGACCTCGACCTCCTCCAGCGGGAAGCGGTACGACAGGAGATCCAGACTGCGCGTGAGCGCGGCGCGCAGGTCGACGGGGCCGGGACGCGGTGCCTCGGCGCGCACGAAACGCAGCAGACCGGTCAACAGCCGCCCGGCCCGAGCCGCCTGCTCCCGAATCTGCTCGAGCTCGTCGCGCAGTCCGGGATCGACATCCGGCTCACCAAGACGGATTTCCGCGAGCGCCGCGATGGCCATCAGCGGGTTGTTGACCTCGTGAGCCACCCCGGCGAGCAGCTCGCCTGCAGCGGCGAACCGCCCCTGCTGCTCGGCCCGCTCCCGCAGCACGCGGGTCATCTCGTTGAACAGCTCCGCCAGGTGGCGCAGCTCGTGGGATCCGGTCTCCGGCAACCGCATGTGCAGCTCCCCGGCCGCCACCCGTTGCAGACCGGCATCCAGTTCGTGCAGGTGCCGGTCGATGCGGCGCCAGAGCAGCGCGGCCAGCAGAGACAACAGCACGAGGCCACCGACGAGCCACAGGGCAACCACGAAAAGCGCGCGATCGAGCTCGGCGGCGAACGCCTGTTCGCCTTCCAGTTGGCTGCTGAGCCCGGCAAGCTGCGCGGCCGCCAGCGACGACTGCAGCTCGCCGAGCAGGGCGTCCGCCGCGTGGTGGCGCGCCTCCGCCTCCGGGAGGCGCCCCAGCTCGATCAAGGCGGCGTACTCCACCAGGACGTTCTTGAGGCGGGAGCTCTGCTGGTCCGCGCGCGCGAGCGGGACCCGCATCGCCGTCGGGACATCGGCGAACGGCGCCGCGGGGAGCCGCGCCCCGAGGGCGTCGGCAATCACGCGCACGCTCACCGCGCGCCCGGCCAGCGACGCGGAGTCCGCACCGACGCTGCGGGCCGTGAGCGCCACGGCCGTTGACAGATCCGCCGAGCGCTCCTGGAGCGCCGCCATGACCTGCACGATCGGTGTCGTCCGACCGGTCACGGCGGCGGCCTGGCCGGCGACCCCGATGGCGAGGTAGACCCAGAGCACGCCCACGTACAGCGCCATGCTCAAGAACACGAACGCGAGAATCGACCGCAGCCGGATCGACCGAGGTCCCGCCATCAAGCGGCCCGTCGTCGCTTCATGGCGCGACCCGCACCGCGCGGCCACCTTCGAATCGCGCCATCACGAAGCCGGCCGCACGATCCGGCAGGAAGGTGATGCGCCCCGTCACCCCGCGATAGGCGGGCCGCGTCCGGCCGAGCGCTTGGAGATAGCGGGCAATCGCCCCGCGGTCGGGTCCGACCTCGCGGACGGCGTGGGCCATCAGCAGCAGCGCATCGTGGGTCATCGCGTCCGGGCCCGTGGGCTCGGTGGCGTTCAGACGCCGGAACCGTTCCGCGAAGGCCTGCGAGACGGAATCGGGACTGCCCGGCAGCCAAAACGTCGCAACGCAGATGGAGGAGATGGCTGGGCCGGCATGCTGCAGCAGCGCCGGAAGGCGCATGGCCCCATCCCCCGCGACCACCGGCACTTCCGGGACTCGGGCGGCCAGGTACCGGGCGATGCGGCCGGTCTCTTCCCAGCGTGCCGCCACCACCACCGCGTCGGGCGCGCCGTGGAGCAGCGCCGCCTCCACGAGCGTCGGAAAGTCGCTCCGCGGATCCACCGGCATCTCGTCCACCACGGCGAGGCCGCGGCGGGCAAGCTCCGCGCGCACCCCCTCGCGCAGCCCTTGGCCGTATTCGTCGTTGACGTAGAACAGCAGCACCCGCCGAGCCCCGAGGCGATCGGCCACGAAGTCGGCAATGAACACACCTTCAACCGAGTCGTCGGGGGCCAGGGCGAACGTCCAGGGACCAGCGTGGGCGAGCAGCCGACTGGTGCTGGTCGGCACGACGTGCGGAATGCCGGCGTCGTTGTAGACCGGCGCCGCCGCGAGGGAGGCCCGGCTCCCGCCGTGGCCCACCACCCCGACCAAGCCCGGGACCGCCACCAGGCGGAGCGCTCGCTCCACCTCAAGGTCCGCGAGATCCAACGTTCCAACGCTGTCGTAGACGATCTCGATGGTCGGCCCCCGCGACCAGGTGGCGATCTCGTCGCGCGCGACGGCAACGGACGCCGCCCCGCCACTCGGGAACGCATGGCCGATGACGGCGACGTCGGGCTCGCCGCCGCAGGCCAGCGCTCCCGCCACCAGTAGAGTTCCCGCCACACTGCGCTGTCCCATGCGTCCCCCCCATCGGAGACCTCTCCGCTCCGCCGTCGCCTCCCGCCTCCCCCGCCTAGTATAATCACCGCTCGGACCGCCTCACACCGAGGCGCCCACCTCGAACCTCCGAGTCCGCCATGTTCGATGCCCCACCGCACCCGCATCTCGTGCCCTTCGACGGCAGCGTCCGGATCGCCGACCTACCGACCACGCCACCGGACGGCACACCCAAGAAAAAGGTCCTCAAGCAGCAGCTCGTGGAGCTGCGCGACGAGCTTGCCGACCTCCAGCGGATGCTGTATGCACAGGACCGTCACGCCGTCCTGCTCGTGTTCCAGGCGATGGATGCGGCCGGGAAAGACGGCACGATCCGGGCGGTGCTGAGCGGCGTGAATCCGGCCGGCTGTCAGGTGTTCTCCTTCAAGCAGCCAAGCGCGGAGGAACTCGACCACGACTTCCTCTGGCGCACGGCCAAGCGCCTGCCGGAGCGCGGGCGGATCGGCGTGTTCAACCGGAGCTACTACGAGGAGGTGCTCGTCGTCCGGGTGCATCCCGAGTTTCTCGAGGCCCAGCGCCTCCCCCGGCATCCGCGATCGCTCGACGACTTCTGGACCGAGCGCTACGCCTCCATCGAGACGCACGAGCAGCACCTGGCGCGCAACGGTATGGTGATCCTCAAGTTCTGGCTCAACGTGTCGCGGGACGAGCAGCGGCAGCGGTTCCTCGCCCGGCTGGACGAGCCCGAGAAGAACTGGAAGTTCGCCGCGGGCGACGTGCGGGAGCGGGCCCACTGGGACACCTATATGGCGGCGTACCAGGACGCGCTCAACGCCACGTCGCGGCCGTGGGCGCCGTGGTACGCCATCCCCGCCGACGACAAGGCGTACATGCGAGTGGCGGTAGCGGAGGTCATCCGCGACGCCCTTCGCCGGCTCAAGCTCCGCTACCCCAAGGTGTCGCGGGAGGAGCGCAAGCGCTTCACGGCCATGCGGCGCCTGCTCGACAAGGAGGGCTAGGCGGCCGCGGGGCGCCGCCGCGCGGGCCCCGGCAGTGGCATGAAGCCTGCAACCTGCGTACATTGCCGGGCACAATCGAAGCACGTGGTGAGTTGCGGCATATTGCGGCCACGTTAAACAAGTCGCTAAAAAGCCAGACCCCCGGGCCTGCTTTGGCGACCCGGGGTTTGTGTTTGGGACGGGAAACGGACCTTCCAACCTCCGGCGGACGTCGATCGACGTTTCACGTTCACGTTTCACGATGTCACCGATGATGCCAACGACGACCGACCGAATCGCCCAGCTCCAGACGCTGCTCGCGCAGCGGATTCTCGTCCTCGACGGCGCAATGGGGACGATGATCCAGTCGTACGACCTCACCGAGGACGATTTCCGCGGCGCGCGTCTGCGCGACCACCCCCAGGAATTGCGCGGCAACAACGACATTCTCGCGCTGACGCGGCCCGACGTCATCGAGGCGATTCATCGTGCCTACTTCGATGCCGGGGCGGATCTGGCCGAAACGAACACGTTCAACGCCCAGGCCATTTCCCAGGCCGACTACGGGCTCGCGCACGTGGTGCGCGACCTCAACCTCGCGGCAGCCCAGATTGCCCGCCGCGCGGCCGATGCCGCCACCGCGGCGACCCCCGACCGCCCGCGCTTCGTGGTCGGCGTCCTCGGTCCCACCAATCGCACGGCCTCGATTTCCCCCGAGGTGAGCGACCCGGCCTTCCGCAACGTCACGTTCGACCAACTGGCGTCGGCGTACCGCGAGCAGGCTGCCGCCCTGCTGGACGGCGGGGTGGACGTGCTGATGGTCGAGACCGTATTCGACACGCTCAACGCCAAGGCCGCCCTGCTGGCGGTACGCACGCTGCTCGCGGAACGCGGGATCGACGTGCCGCTCATGGTCTCGGGCACGATCACCGACCTGAGCGGCCGGACGCTGTCGGGACAGACCGTGGAGGCGTTCTGGCACTCGGTCGGGCACGCGGATCTCCTGAGTGTCGGACTCAACTGCGCCCTCGGCGCCCAGCAGCTGCGGCCCTACCTCGACGAGCTGGCCGGCATCGCCGCGACCCGGGTGTCGTGCCACCCCAACGCCGGCCTGCCCAACCCGTTCGGCGGCTACGACGAGACGCCGGAGACGATGGCGACGCAGCTGCGGGAGTTCGCCGAGGCCGGGTTCCTGAACATCGTCGGCGGGTGCTGCGGGACGACCCCGCGGCACATCCGCGCCATCGCCGAGGCCGTCGCCGAGTTGCCGCCCCGGGCCGTGCCGGTAATCCCGCCCCGGCTCCGGCTGAGCGGACTCGAGCCGCTCACGCTCCGGCCGGACTCGCTCTTCGTGAACGTCGGCGAGCGGACCAACGTCACGGGCTCGGCGCAGTTTGCGCGGCTCATCCGAGACGACGACTACGAGGGCGCGGTCGAGGTCGCCCGTCAGCAGGTCGAGAACGGGGCCCAGATCATCGACATCAACATGGACGAGGGGCTGCTCGATTCCCGGGCCGCCATGGAGCGGTTTCTCCGGCTGATCGCCGCCGAACCCGACATCGCCAAGGTGCCGGTGATGGTGGACTCCTCCCGTTGGGAAGTGCTGGAAACGGGCCTCCGGAACCTCCAGGGGAAGGGCATCGTCAACTCCATCAGTCTCAAGGAGGGGGAAGACGATTTCATCGCCAAGGCCCGGACTATCCGTCGCTACGGCGCGGCCGTCGTCGTGATGGCGTTCGACGAGCAGGGCCAGGCCGACACCGCGGAGCGCAAGGTGGAGATCTGCACGCGCGCGTACGAGATCCTCACCGCGCGCGTCGGGTTCCCCGCCGAGGACATCATCTTCGATCCGAACATCTTTGCCGTGGCCACGGGCATCGAGGAGCACAACACGTACGGGCTGGCGTATCTGGAGGCGGTGCGTCGCATCAAGCGTGATCTGCCCGGGGTGCACGTGAGCGGTGGCGTGAGCAACCTCTCCTTTGCGTTCCGCGGGAGTCCGGCGGTCCGCGAAGCGATGCACTCCGCGTTCCTCTACCACGCCGTGCGTGCCGGCATGGACATGGGCATCGTGAACCCCGGGCAGCTGACCATCTACGAAGACATTCCCCCCGAGCTGCTCACCGCGGTGGAGGACGTCCTGTTCGACCGCCGGCCGGACGCGACCGAGCGGCTCCTGGCCCTCGCGGGGCGTTTCCGCGGTGAGCACGTGGAAGCGAAGGCCGATGCCGAATGGCGCGCGCTGCCCGTGGCGGAGCGGCTCAAGCACGCCCTCGTGGAGGGGGTGCAGGATCACATCGAGGCCGACGTCGAGGAAGCGCGCCAGCGGCTGGGGGGGCGGCCCATCGCCGTGATCGAGGGGCCGCTCATGGACGGCATGAATGTGGTCGGCGACCTGTTCGGCGCCGGCAAGATGTTCTTGCCACAGGTGGTCAAGAGCGCGCGGGTGATGAAGAAGGCCGTCGCCTACCTCACCCCGTATCTGGAAGCCGAGCGCGGCGAGGGGGCGGGCACGCACCGCGCCGGCACCATCGTGCTCGCCACCGTGAAGGGCGACGTCCATGACATCGGCAAGAACATCGTGGGCGTGGTACTCGGGTGCAACGGCTTCGAGGTGGTGGATCTCGGTGTCATGGTACCGGCGCAGAAGATTCTCGAGGCGGCGCGGACGCAGGAGGCCGACGCCATCGGCCTCTCGGGCCTGATCACCCCCTCGCTCGACGAGATGGTGCACGTCGCGCGAGAGATGACCCGGCAGGGGTTCGAGGTGCCGCTGCTCATCGGAGGCGCGACCACCTCGCGCGCCCACACCGCGGTGAAGGTGGCCCCCGCGTATGCCGGCCCCACGGTGCACGTGCTCGATGCCTCCCGCTCGGTCGGCGTGCTGAGCACGCTGCTGGCCGCCGACCGCCGCGGCCCATTTCTCCAGGACCTGCACGCGGAATACGACCGGATCCGCTCCCGCCATGGCGAGCGGGACGCGGCCAAGGTGCTGCTCTCGCTCGCGGAGGCGCGTCAGCGACACGCGGCGCTCGACTGGGAGGCCTACGATCCCCCCGTCCCGCGGCGTCCGGGCGTCCACGAGTGGGCGGACTACCCGCTCGCGGAGCTCCGCCCGTATATCGACTGGACCCCGTTCTTCCGCACGTGGGAGCTGAGCGGCACGTACCCCGCCATTCTGCGCGACTCGACCGTCGGCGAACAGGCCCAGCTGCTGCTCGCGGACGCCGAACGCCTGCTCGACCGCATCATCGCGGAGCGGCTGCTCACGGCGCGGGCCGTGTGCGGGCTGTTCCCGGCCAATGCCGTGGGGGACGACATCGAGCTGTACACCGAGGGGGACGGCACCACGGTGCGCGCGGTCGTGCACGGCCTGCGCCAGCAGTTCGAGAAACCGCCCGGCCGACCGAACCTGTGCCTCACGGATTTCGTTGCCCCGGCGACGTCGGGCAAGCGGGATTACGTCGGCGCGTTTGCGGTGACGGCCGGCCATGGGCTCGACGCGCTCTGTGCGGAGTTCGAGCGCGCGCACGACGACTACCAGAGCATCATGGCGAAGGCGCTCGCCGATCGGCTGGCGGAGGCCCTGGCGGAACGCCTGCACCAGCGCGTGCGCATGGAGGTCTGGGGATACGCCGCCGACGAGGGGCTCGGCAACGAGGGACTGATCGCCGAGCGGTACCGCGGCATCCGACCGGCGCCGGGCTATCCAGCCTGCCCCGACCACACCGAGAAGCGCATGCTCTTCGACCTGCTCGACGTGCCGCGCGTCACCGGTATCACCCTGACGGAGTCCTACGCGATGCTCCCCACCGCCTCGGTGAGCGGCTGGTATCTCGCGCATCCGGAGGCCCACTATTTCGGGGTCGGGCGCATTGGGCGCGACCAAGTCGAAGACTACGCGCGGCGCACGGCCATGTCGCCGGCCGACGCCGAGCGCTGGCTGGCGCCGAACCTCGCGTACGACCCGGCAGTTGACCTATGAGTCGCTCCCTCGTCGACCGCCTCGCCGACGGCCGGGTCCATGTCCTGGATGGGGCGATGGGCACGATGCTCTATGCGGGCGGGGTGTTCGTGCACGTCTGCTATGACGAGCTGAACCTCACGCAACCCGATCTCGTGCGGGAGATCCACGCGGCGTACGCCCAGGCCGGCGCCGACATCCTGGAGACCAACACGTTCGGCGCGAACCCCGTGAAGCTGTCCAGTTACGGGCTGGAGGCGGAGACCGAAACCCTGAACGCGGCCGCGGCGCGGCTCGCCCGGGGGGTGGCCGGCGCGCATTTGACCGTCGTGGGAGCGATCGGCCCACTCGGCATCCGCATCGAGCCGTTCGGGCCGACGGCGCGCGAGGAGGCTGAAGCGTTCTTCGGCCGGCAGGTGGAGGGTCTCCTCGCCGGCGACGTCGACGGCTTCGTCCTGGAGACGTTTTCCGATCTCGACGAGCTGCACGCCGCGCTGCGCGCCGTGCGGGCCCGCAGCACCCTGCCCGTGATCGCCCAGATGACCGTCACGGAGAGCGGCACGACGGCGTACGGCACCGACGTCGAGACCATCGCCCGCCACCTCACGGAGTTCGGGGCCGACGTCGTGGGGCTCAACTGCGCCGTCGGCCCAGCCGGCATGCTGGACGCGATCGAGCGGATGGCCGCCGTCACCGATCGGCCGCTGTCGGCCCAGCCCAACGCCGGCGTGCCCCGCGACGTCGGCGATCGCAAGATCTATCTCGCGAGCCCCGAGTACATGGCCCGCTACGCGCGGCGCCTCATCGAAGGCGGGGCGCGGTTCATCGGCGGCTGCTGCGGGACGACCCCGGACCACATCGCGAAGCTCCGCGATCAGGTCGCCACGTTGCAGCCGCGGCAGGTCCCCCGCGTCATCGCGCGGGCCGAGGTCACCGCCCCCGCCGGGGTCGCCGCCACGCCCCTCGCCGAACGGTCATCCTGGGGCGCCGGTCTCGCCGCGGAGCGGTTCCTGACCACCGTGGAACTGCTCCCGCCCCGCGGCTGGCGCTCGGACACGCTGCTCGACGCCGCCCGCCGCGTGCAGGCGGCCGGCGTGGGCACCGTGAACCTGCTCGATACGCCGCGCGCGCAGAGCCGCATGGGCGTCATCCCGTCGGCGCTCCTCATCGAACGGGAAGTGGGCCTCGAGACGGTCACCCACTACACCTGCCGCGACCGCAACATGCTCGGCATGATGAGCGACATCCTCGGCGCCGCGGCCCTCGGTTTGCGCAACCTGCTGCTCGTCACCGGCGACGCCCCCGACCTGGGCCCCTATCCCGACACCACGGCCGTGTTCGACATCGACAGCATCGGCCTCACGAACCTGGTCTACCGGCTGAACCACGGGCTCGACCCCGGGGGCAACCCGATCGGCGAGCCCACCCGGTTCGTCGTGGGTGTGGGCGTGAACCACAGCGCCATCGACCTCGAGCGGGAGGTCCGCCGCTTCTACTGGAAGGTGGACGCGGGCGCCGAGTTCGCGGTCACCCAGCCCGTGTTCGATCCGGCGCCGCTGGCGGTGTTCCTGGAGCAGATCCGCGAGTTCCGGATTCCCGTGCTGGCCGCCGTCTGGCCACTGCTGTCACTGCGGAACGCCGAGTTCCTCGCCAACGAGGTGCCCGGGGTCTCCGTCCCCCCGACGGTCATCGAGCGGATGCGCCGCGCCCAGAGCCGCGGGGAGGCGGCCGCCACCGCCGAGGGGGTGCTGATCGCCCGCGAAGTCCTGGCGGCCGTGCGGCCCCTGGTGCAGGGCGTCCAGGTCGCGACACCCCAGGGACGGGTGGACGCGGCTTTGGCGGTGTTGGAGACGTGACGCGTGAAACGTGAAACGTGAAACGGTAGCCGCCCGAGCGTTTCACGTCTCACGTTTCACGTCCACCCCTCACCCCTCCCCAAGCTCGGTCAGCAGCTTGTGGTACCGCTCCGCCGCCCCCCGCACCCCCAGGTTGCTCACGTACACGCGGGTGACCCCGATCGTGCGCAGGCCACGGATCGTGTCGGCGCAGATCGCCTCGGCGCTCCGGCCGGCGGCGAAGTCGCGCGCGAGCCCCTCGGCCGGGACCGGCAGGAACTCCGCCAGCCGTTCCAGGGTGCGCGGATTGGCGCTGCGGTACAGAAAGACGCCGAATACCCCCGGCATCGTGACGCCGCGACGGTTCGCTTCCGCCACAAACCGCTCCACGGCGGGCAAATCGTAATGCGAGACGATCTGGGTGAGGTAGAACGAGGCCGTGAAGGCTCCGTCGAGCAAGTAGTCCACCTGCCGGACGGAGTCCCGATGGGGGTTGGCCCAACCCCCGAGTGCGAGGCCCGGCACGCGGGTGGCAAGCGTCTGGCGCAACTCGTACGCATGGGTCACGCAGCGCGGGGCTCCCCGTCGGTCGCCCCCGAGCACGGTCAGCGCCCGGTAGCCCTGCGCGGCGGCGCGGGCGGCGTAGAGCACGCAGTACTCGAGACTGTGTTTGGACGTCAGAAACGGCACGACCTGCTCGGGACGGATTTCGCCCGCGAGGTTGGCCGCGAGGTGCCGGAGGTTCTCCTCCTCCGCCGCACCCACCGCGTTGTCGGTGAGGAACAGCACCGTGTCGTGCCGGGCGATGCGCCGCACCTCGTGTGCCATGTCAATCCACGTGTCCATCGCGTCGCCGCTGGCGAGCCCGGCCCGTGGCGGGCGCAGTTCGACCGCAACGAGCGGCGCCGGTGCCCGGAGCCGGTCGAGAAGCGCGGGCGACGCGTGTACATTAGAAGGGGACACGATTCGTCGAAGTTAGACGCCCGCGTCGGTGCGGTCCAGCACACCCCCGCCGCCGCACACCCTACCGATACCGAGGGTCGGCTCGTGGACACTCACGCCACCTCCCCGACGCCGCTCGCGCTCGGCTGGCGCGAGTGGGTCCGCCTCCCCGCGCTCGGGATCCCGGCCATCCGGGCCAAGCTGGATACCGGGGCGCGCTCCTCGGCGCTCCACGTGGTGCGCCTCGAATCGTTCGAGCGAGGGGGGCGCCGGTGGGTCCGGTTCGCGGTGGACCCCGATCCGGACACGCCCGACCGGGTCCTCGAAGCCGAGACGCGCATTCATGACGAGCGGCTGGTCCGGGCCTCGTCCGGTCACGAAGAGCGACGCCTCGTGATCCGCACGAAGCTCGAGATCGACGGCCGCGCCTGGGAGATCGATCTCACGCTCGCGAGCCGCGAGATGATGCGGTTTCGGATGCTGATCGGGCGCGAAGCCCTCCGGGGTCGCGCCGTGGTCGATCCGGCGCGCTCGTACGTCGCGCCGCACCCCACCGGCGACCGCCGCTGGCGGGAGCGCGTCACGCTCAGTGATGGAGAAGAGGAATGACGAAACGCGAAGGCAAGCCAATGAAGATCGCCGTGCTCTCCCGGAAGGCCTCGTTGTACTCGACGCACCGACTCGTCGAGGCCGGCGCCGCGCGCGGGCACGACATGCTGGTCGTGGACTACCTGCGCTGCTACATGAACATCACGTCGCACAAGCCCGCCGTGATGTTCCGCGGGGAGCCGCTCGCGGGCATCGGGGCCGTGATTCCCCGCATCGGCGCCTCGCGAACGTTCTACGGCACGGCGGTCGTGCGACAATTCGAGATGCAGGGCATCTTCTCCGTCAACGAATCGCAGGGGATCTCTCGGTCGCGCGACAAGCTGCGGTCGCTGCAGCTCCTCGCCCGGCAGGGCATCGGCCTTCCGGTGACGGGGTTCGCGCACTCCACCAAAGACGTGGACGGCGTGATCGACATCGCCGGTGGTGCGCCGCTCGTGGTGAAGCTCCTCGAGGGCACCCAGGGCATCGGCGTCGTCCTCGCCGAGACGCGGAAGGCCGCCGAATCCGTGATCGAGGCGTTCCGCGGCCTGTCCGCGAACATCCTCGTCCAGGAGTTCATCCGGGAGGCGAAGGGAATGGATATCCGCGCGTTCGTGGTCAACGGCCGCGTGGTCGCGGCCATGCGGCGCCAGGCGGCGGCGGGCGAGTTCCGCTCCAACCTCCACCGGGGGGGAGCGGCCGAAGCCATCAAGCTGACCCCCGAGGAGCGCAGCACGGCGGTGCGGTCCGCCAAGGCCATGGGCCTCAACGTGGCCGGCGTGGACATGCTGCGCTCGAATCACGGACCGGTCGTGATGGAAGTGAACTCGTCCCCGGGCCTCGAGGGCATCGAGAAAGCCACGGGCGTGGACGTGGCCGGCAAGATCATCGAGTTCATCGAGAACAACGCGGCGCCCCACAAGACGAAGGACCGGGTCAAGGGCTGACGTGGGTCGCGCGCTGCGAATCGGCGGGGTGACGGTGCGGCGCGGCCAAATCCGCCGCATCGAGATCCCCATCGCGCGACTCCCGGCGGGCACGTTTCTGTCCCTGCCGGTACGAGTGATCCACGGCCGGTCGGCCGGCCCCCGCCTGTGGATCGATGCGGCCTTGCATGGCGACGAGATCAATGGTGTCGAGATCATCCGCGAATTGCTGCACCGCCTCGACCCGGCCGCGCTGCGCG
>JAOTWJ010000218.1 GCA_029862925.1 Gemmatimonadota bacterium | reverse complement strand
CACGGCACAGTCAAGGACGAGGCCGCCTGGCGCGCGCTGGACCCGGTCGACGCCATCGTGCACGCCGCGGCGCTCGTCACGACGCCCACCGACTGGACCACGTACGAGCGCGTGAACGTGGACGGCACCCGCCATGCCGTCCGGGCGGCCGCGCGCACGAACGCGCGACTCATTCACATCTCCTCCATCGCCGTGTACGGCCGGCAGCCGTCCGCCGGCGGTGGCGACGCGGTCGCCGAGGACGCCCCGTTCGGGGCGATCGCCGAAACGGATTACTACGCTCGGTCCAAGCGGCTCGCCGAAGAGGTGCTGTGGCACGAGAGTGAGCATCTCGGGGTCTCAGCGGTGGCGCTCAGGCCGTGCGTCATCTACGGGGAGCGTGACCGCCTGTTGATGGGGCCCGTGTTGCGCGCGACGCGGTTCGGTGTCGCGCCGCTCGTGGGATCGGGCGAGAACCGGCTGGCCATGGTGTACGTCGGCAACGTGGTGGACGCCCTGGTCGCCGCACTCGATCACCCGCACGCGACCGGCCCGTTCAACACGGCGAACGACGGCGGGTTCACCCAGCGGGAGTTCTACGAGATCATCCGGGAGACGACTGGCCGTCGCCTGCGCCTGATGCGTATCGCGCCCCGTACCGCCGTGGCCGCCGGCAAGGCGTGGCACGCGGTGACCCACCTGATCCACCCGAAGCGCTACCGAGGTGTCGGCGCGTCGAGCGGACACTTCCTGGCGCGCGAGAACCCCTATACGTCGGCGAAGGCAGTCCGAGAGTTGGCGTGGGTGCCGACCACCGAGCCCCACGAAGCCTTGCGCCGGACCGTCAGGTGGTTCATGGACCGGGCGTCGCCGGCGCGGTGAGCCGCACACCGCCTCAGCGACGTTCGAACCTGATCACCGTCTCCCCACTCTTGGTCAGCACCTCAGCCACGTCGCCCGCCCGCTCCCGGTAGCCGTACAACACCGTGTCGCCACGCATCGGCCGTAGCTCAGGAATCGGCGCGCGGAGACGCCAGCGCCTGATGAACCACGCGCCGCCCGGCAGCTGCGCGAACTCCACCGTACCACCCACCTGCGCTTCCGAGGCCCACCGGGGCAGGTTCGCATAGCGATACTCGAGCCGCCGGAGCGCAACCGTGGCGCTGTCGACCCACAACACCCCCGCGATGTCCGGCAGGCGCCGCCCGGCCACCGGCTCGAACCCGAGGCCCACCAGCACCGTGTCGGCATCGCGACGCTTCTCCAGCCGAAAACAGTGTTCGGCCAGGAACTCCTCGGAGACGAGCACGCGCGCGTCCGGCCCGTAGTAGATCGGTCCGCCGGGCGCGTCCTGCACAAACCCCAGCGTCATGAGCCGCTCGGGCTCGAGCGTCCCGAACGGCCACGCGTCGAACCCCGCGCCCACCTGCTCGTCCTGAGATATGAGCGCGGCATACCGATCGAGCGTGCGCTCCACGGTGACCGTCCAGAACCGATATCGCCGCGCGCTTTGCTCCCACTCGGTGGCGGCAAGTGCCTTCTGGATTTCCTCCCACAGCGTGGCCGCCGCCGCGCCTTCGTCGGGACGGCCGCGACACGTGCGCTCGCCCTCCACCGTGAACGCGGGCAGCTCCACTCGCACCAGCAGCAGCTCGATCCGCGGCTCCACGGTCTGCCCGCCCGCCAGGGCGACCGGATCGGACTCCCAGCGCTGGTACCCGACCACGAGCGTGCGCAGCGTGAACGTCCCCGGCCGTGCGGCGCGGAGCGTGAAGCGGCCCGTGGGGTCCGTCATGGTGCGCGCGGCTTCGACGCCCGCACTGTCCATCAAGAGCACGAACGCGGCCGGGACCGGACGACGGTTCAACGCGTCGACGATCTCACCCCGGACGAGCTGCGCGGCAAGCGATCCGGGGAACGCCGCCATCACCGCACCGGTGGCCGTGAGCACAATGCCCGGCCAACGCCGGGTTGCCGTGCCACTCAACCGGCAATGTGATAGCGCAGCGACCCAGCTCGAGAGAATCAGCCACCATCCGGCGCGGGCGGCGGGTCAGGATTGCCGATGTCCACCGCCACCTTCCACGTGCCGTCCTCCATGCGCCGCCAAATCGTGACGTAACTCCCGGCACCGCTAGCCACCGTGCCGTCCGGCAGGCTGCCGCGGCTCTCAAAGCGGCCGCGCGTGTATCCCAGGTCGCCCGAGGCGGACAGCTCCCCGCTCACCGGCTCCCACGTGAGACTGAAGTTGGGATCCTGGAACGCCGGCTCCATGAAGGCCCGGATCGCGTCGTGCCCGATCACCGGCTCGGCCTGGCGGAACTGGATCCCGTCGGCGGCGAAGTACGAGACCCACCCCTCGACACCCCGCTCCGCGGTCGCCTGCGCGAACGCGCGATCCGCCTCCAATAGGTCGTCCACGGTAGCCGTGGTGCCCGCTCCCGTGCAGGCCGTCAATGCCAGTACCATCATCAACCCGACTCTGAGCGACACTTCGTCCTCCTTGTGACCGTTGACCCGCGCTGGCGATACCAGCAACTGACCGGGTAGTATTGCAGCTCGCACCCAAACATTCCACTCACGCCCCTCGATGCCATGCCACGTTTCGCTTCCGTGCTCGTCACCCTCGTGATCATCCCTGTCACTGCTTTCGCTCAATACGCGCAGATCGACCGGGCGGTGCAACAGGTCACGCCCCGGATGGTGGAGATCCGGCACCATTTGCACCAGTTCCCGGAACTCGGCAACCGCGAGTTCGAGACGGCCAAGCTGATCGCCGAGCAGCTCCGCTCGCTGGGCTTCGACGAGGTGCGGACCGGGGTGGCCCACACCGGCGTCGTCGGCATCCTGCGCGGCGGTCGTCCCGGGCCGGTCGTTGCCGTCCGCGCCGACATGGACGCGCTCCCGGTCACCGAGAACACGCCGTTCCCGTACAAGTCGACCCAGCGCACCACGTACCTCGGGCAGGACGTCGGCGTCTCACACGCCTGCGGGCACGATATCCACATGGCAGTACAACTCGGCCTGGCGGCCGTGCTGGCGTCGCTGCGCGACGAGTTGCCCGGGACCGTACTGTTCATCTTCCAGCCCGCCGAAGAGGGCCCGCCACCCGGAGAGCGGGGCGGCGCCGAGCTGATGGTCGAGCTGGGCGTGCTCGAGTCCCCTCGCCCCGCGGCGATCTTCGGGCTGCACACGTTCTGGAACATGGAAGTGGGGCAGGTCGGATACACGCCGGGCCCCGCGCTCGCCGCCGCCGACCACTTCTGGATCACCATCAAAGGCACAGGTGCCCACGGCGCCTCACCCGACCTGGCCGTCGATCCCATCGTCATGGCGGCCCAGGCCGTGACGGCCCTGCAGACCATCCGGTCCCGGAACATGTCACCCATGGAACCGGGCGTTGTGACGGTCGGGCTCCTCCAGGGTGGAACCCGATTCAACATCATTCCGGACGAGATGCGGATGGAGGGCACCGTCCGCAGTTACAGCGCGGACGTGCAGGACCTGGTGGAGCGTCGCATGCACGAGATTCTGGCCGGCGTCACGAGCGCCGGCGGTGGCACCTACGAGCTGACCTACGACCGCGGCATCCCCGTCACGGTCAACGACGTGGCGCTCACCGAGCGCATGGTTCCGTCGCTGGAGCGGGCGCTTGGGACGGACAACGTCGTGCGCATCCAGCCGGCCACTGTCGCCGAGGATTTCTCGTATTTCGCCAACGTCATTCCCGGCCTGTACTTCCGACTGGGCACGCTCGCCCCTGGGGGGTCGTCAGGCAATCACCACACGCCGACCTTTCAAGCCGACGACGGCGCGATTGCCGTCGGCATCACGTCCATGTCGTACCTGGTGTGGGATTTCCTGTCGGCGACGCGGAACTAGGTGGACGGACCTCAGCGGGCGAAGTAGTCCGGCTCGTTCCCCGGCATCCACTTGATGTTGCAGCCCACGCTCGGTCGCTGCTCCGCGGGAACGCTCTTTCCGACGATGAGAGCGTCGAGGGCGGCACGCAGATCCCTGCCGGTCACCGGCACTTCATTTCCGGGACGACTGTCGTCGAGTTGGCCGCGGT
>JAOTWJ010000063.1 GCA_029862925.1 Gemmatimonadota bacterium | reverse complement strand
CGGGCCGAGGTCCGCGAGGGCCGCGCTGAGTCGGGGAGGTGGAGCGGCCGCGCGCGTCGAATCGGGAACCTGGGCGGTCGCCTCACCACCCGCCGAAAGCGCGAGCGCGAGGAAACCGGGGATGACCGCCGCTGACCGCTGTATGAGTTCGCTCTCCTGGTGGAGGAACGAATGCGTGGCGGCTCACGTCCAAAGGGTCTCGCCGCGACCGAGTCAAACTAGATGGGATTGGCAGCGCCAGCCAGGCGGGCAATGCGTTCTGGTGCGCGAGCTCCCGGGCGCGCCCCCCGTTCCGGGCGTGGCTTGCCCCGCCGCCAGTCCTCCCTTAAGCTTATGATTCGCTTGCAATTACAGGACTACGAGTATGCCGACGTATGCCTATTGCTGCCCCGCATGCGGGCACGCGTTCCAACGACGCGAGAAGATGTCCGCGGCCACCCGGACGGGGTGCCCGCAATGCGGCGCCTCCGCCGAGCGGCAGATCACGGGCGGGGCGGGCGTGCTGGTGCGCGGGGCCGCGAATGCCACTCCCGTGCCCACCGGGCCGTCGTCGTGTTGTGGCGGCGGTGCCTGCGCGGTTCATTGACCAGGCGTGCCGCGTCGGCCAGCTCGCGCATGACCCCCGAGACTCAGCAGGTGTAGAGCGATGCCGACCTATGCGTACCGGTGTCCGTCGTGCGGACACGAGTTTCAGAAGTTTCACAAGATGACGGTGAGGACCAGGCCCAAGTGCCCCGAGTGCGGGACAACAACGGAGCGGGTGATCACCGGCGGCGCCGGGCTCCACTTCAAAGGCTCGGGCTTCTACATCACCGACTACAAGAAATCGGGCGGTGAGAAGGGCGAGTCCAAGGAGAAGGGCGAGTCCAAGGAGAAGGGGGAGTCGAAGGAGAAAGGCGGCGAGAAGAAGCCCGACAAGAAGCCCGCCGACACGAAGAAGCCGGGAGCGGACCACTGACCACTGGCGTGGACCAACTGCGGGAGGCGTTGGCCGCCGTGGCGCGCGACCTCGGGGCGGCCGATGCCGACGTCCAACTCGAGCGGCCGCGCGAGGAGGCGCACGGCGACCTGGCGACGAACCTCGCCCTCCAGCTCGCCAAGCGGCTCAAACGCAAGCCGCGCGACGTCGCGGCCGAGATCCTGGCCAAGCTCACCCTTCCGCCGGGCGTCATCGAGAAAGCGGAGATCGCCGGTCCGGGATTCGTCAATTTCTTCCTCGCCGAGCGGGCGCTGGGCGCGACGCTCACGGCGGTGCTCGGCGCCGGCGAGCGGTACGGCCGCTCGGACGCCGGGGCCGGCAGGCGCGCCAACGTCGAGTTCGTCTCCGCCAACCCGACCGGCCCGCTCCACGTCGGTCACGGCCGGCAGGCGGCGCTCGGCGACGCGATCGCCTCGCTGCTCGAGGCCACGGGCTGGCAGGTGACGCGCGAGTACTACTACAACGACGCCGGCGCCCAGATCGCCAACCTCACGCACAGCGTGCAGGCCTGGATCCGGCGGCTCGGCGGGGAAGACGCGGCGATCCCGCCGGGCGGCTACCACGGCGAGTACGTCCGCGACATTGCCGAGCAGTACGTGCACGAGCATCCGTCGGACGCGGGGGGCGCCGACCTCGACGCGATCCGGCAGTTCGCGGTGCGCGCGCTCCGGGAGGAACAGGACCGCGATCTCCAGGCGTTCGGCGTGGCGTTCGACGTTTACGCGCTGGAGTCCGCGCTGTATGCGGGGAGCCAGGTCGACACGACCGTCCGCCGTCTGGTGAGCGCCGGCCACGCCTACGAGCGCGACGGCGCGCTGTGGCTGCGGACGACGGACTTCGGCGACGACAAGGACCGCGTGATGCGGAAGAGCGCCGAGAAGGGCGGGGACTTCACGTACTTCGTGCCGGATGTCGCCTATCACGTCTCGAAATGGGAGCGCGGCTTCACGCGCGCCATCAACGTGCAGGGCGCCGACCATCACGGCACCGTCGCGCGAGTGCGCGCCGGACTTCAGGCGCTGGAGATGGCGATTCCGGAAGGGTACCCGGAGTACGTCCTGCACCAGATGGTGTCGGTCACGAAGGGTGGGGAAGAGGTGAAGCTCTCCAAGCGTGCGGGTAGCTACCTCACCCTGCGGGAGCTGGTGGACGACGTGGGGCGCGATGCGGTCCGCTACTTCTTCCTGATGCGGCGCGGAGACTCGCAGCTCGTGT
The DNA here is from genome assembly GCA_029862925.1 of Gemmatimonadota bacterium. Classification (GTDB taxonomy): domain Bacteria; phylum Gemmatimonadota; class Gemmatimonadetes; order Gemmatimonadales; family GWC2-71-9; genus JAOTWJ01. The sequence continues at coordinate 15,376 of JAOTWJ010000063.1, read as the reverse complement.
TCGACGTGGACCTCGCCAAGAAGCAGTCCGAGGAGAACCCGGTCTACTACGTGCAGTACGCCCACACGCGGATGGCGGGCATCTTCCGCAACGCCGACCGGGATCCGACGGCCGTGGGCCCCGACTTCGCGGATCCGTCGCCGCTCTCGGCGCCGGCGGAGACGGAGCTGCTCAAACTGCTGGGGCAGTATCCGGCGGTGGTGGAGAAGGCGGCGGAATTTCTGGAACCCCACCGGGTCATTGCCTACCTCGAAGAGTTGGCGCGCGCCGCCAACGCCTGGTACCACCACCACCGCGTGCTCGGCGAGCCGGCCCCCATCGAGCGCGCGCGCCTCATGCTGGCCCGCGCCGTGCAGATCGTCCTGCGCAACGGCCTCACCCTGGTGGGCGTCTCCGCCCCGGAACGGATGTAAGCTGTGACCCTGCTCGTCGTCGGCAGTATTGCGCTGGATTCCGTGGAAACCCCGTTTGGCGAGACCGCGGATGCGCTGGGCGGGTCCGCCGTCTTCTTCAGTGTGGCCGGGAGTCTGATCCACCCGGTGCAGGTCGTGGGCGTGGTGGGCCACGACTACCCGTACGAGCGGCTCGAGCGCCTGGCGCGGCGTGGCATCGACCTCGGCGGCGTCGAGCGGATCCAGGGCGAGAGCTTCCGCTGGAAGGGGAAATACTCCTACGACCTCCAGAACCGGGAGACCCTGGAGACGCGGCTCGGTGTCTTCGCCGCATTCGAGCCGCGCATTCCCGAGGCATTCCGCGACGCCCGGCACGTGTTCCTCGGCAACATCGATCCCGAGCTGCAGCTCGGTGTGCTGGACCAGATCCACGATCCGCTCCTCGTCGCGTGCGACACGATGAATTACTGGATCCAGAGCAAGCGCGACGTGCTGCTGGAGCTGCTGCGCCGGGTGGACGTGCTCCTGGTGAACGACGCGGAGGCGCGCCAGCTCTCGGGCGACTGGAACATCTACCGCGCGGCGCGCTGGATCCTCAAACACGGACCCCGCTACATCGTGATCAAGCAGGGCGAGTATGGGGCCGTGCTGGTGGGGGCGGACGGGACGTTCTACGTGCCGGCGTTTCCGCTGGAGGAAGTGTTCGACCCCACGGGCGCCGGTGACGCGTTTGCCGGCGGGTTCATGGCGCACCTGGCCCGCACGCAGGATGTCAGCCACGAGAATCTCCGCCGCGCGATGGTCGTGGGAAGCGCCATGGGCTCGTTCGCCGTGGAACGATTCTCGGTGCAGCGGTTCGACGAGCTGACGCCGGACGAGATCGCGGCGCGGGTGCGGGCCTTCAGCGAGCTGGTCCGGTTCGACACAGAGCCGTTCAACGAAGGGCAGGGGTGGCCGTGACCGAGCGGTATCGCGCCGCCGGCGTCGATCTCGACGCGGCTGAGACCGCCAAGCGCCGCATCGTGACCGCCGTCCAGTCGACGCGGACAGGGTTGGCGCGCGGGCTGGTCGGCGCGTTCGGCGGCATGCTGCGGTTGCCACCCGACGTCCACGACCCCGTGTTGGTCATGAGTACCGACGGCGTGGGGACCAAGGTGCTGGTGGCCATGCGCGCGGGCCGCCACGATACGGTGGGCGAGGATTTGGTCAATCACTGCGTGAACGACATTCTGGTGCACGGGGCGCGCCCGCTCGCGTTTCTCGACTACATCGCCACCGCGGCGATGAACGTCGAAACCGTCGCGGCGCTGGTGGACGGCGTGGCCCGCGGCTGCCGGGCGCACGGGATGACACTGGTCGGCGGCGAAACGGCGCAGCTCCCCGATCTCTACCGGGCCGGTCATTACGATCTGGCCGGCACGATCGTGGGCGTCGTCTCCGAGGGCGCGGCGCTCCATGGCGACCGCGTATGCGTCGGGGACGTGCTCGTGGGCTATGCTTCGTCCGGCCTCCATACCAATGGCTACACGCTGGCGCGCCGCATCGTGTTCGACGAGCTGGAGCTCGCGCCTGACAGCGTCGTGCCGGCGCTGGGCACGACCGTGGCCGACGCGCTGCTGGCGGTGCATCGGAGCTATTGGGACGCGCTGCACCCCGTGCTCGGTCGCGTCCGCGCGCTGGCGCACATCACCGGCGGCGGCATCCCGGGGAACCTGTCGCGCTCACTGTCCGAGGGCTGCGGCGCGGTGGTGCGCGCCGACGCGTGGCCGGTCCCGCCGCTGTTTACGTTCCTCGGCCGGGCGGGCGGCGTGTCGGCGGACGAGATGGACCGCGTGTTCAACATGGGACTCGGCATGATTGCCATCGTCGCGCGGGTGGACGTGGGGGCGGTGCGGGCTGCGGCGACGGACGCGGGCATCGACACCTGGGAGGTCGGTGAGATCGTGGCGGGCTCCGGGGTCCGTATCGCGAGGTAGCATGGACGAGCGCGCGGCGATGACGCGGGCCGTGGCCCTCGCCCTGCGGGGCTGGGGCCGGGTCGCGCCCAACCCGATGGTGGGTGCCGTGCTCCTCAAGGACGGCCGCGTGATCGGGGAGGGGTTCCATGCGGAGCACGGCGGGCCGCATGCGGAACTCGCGGCGCTGAGCGCGGCGGCCGACCCGGCGGGCGCGACCTGCGTGGTCACACTGGAGCCGTGCGCGCACCACGGCAAGACACCGCCGTGCGCGGAGGCCCTGGTGGCAAAGGGCGTCCGACGGGTCGTGATCGCCGGGCGGGACCCCGATCCGGTCTCGGGTGACGGGGTGGCGCGGTTGCGGGAGGCGGGCGTCGCCATCGAGCTCGGGCTGGGGGCAGAAGCGGCCGCGGCCGCGAATGCCGCGTTCCTGTGGTCGACGGTCCGGCCCGCGCGTCCCTTCGTCGCGGTGAAAGTCGCCACCTCGCTGGACGGATTCATCGCTGACAGGGCGGGCCGATCCCGCTGGATCTCGGGCGGCGAGGCACGCGAGTTCGTGCACTGGCTGCGCGCCGGCTTCGACGGCATCGCGGTCGGACGCCGGACGGCGGTGCGCGACGATCCGCAACTCACCGTGCGCGGCCCGATCGCGCCGCGGGTGCCGCCGGCCCGGATCGTGTTCGCCGGGCGGGGACCGTTGGCGCCCTCGCTCGCGTGTCTCGATCCGGACGCCCCCGGCCGGGCGCTCGTCGTGCGCGCCGCGGGGACGGCCGGGCCGCGGCGGGCCGAGCCCGGCGAGCTCGCGGCGAGCGGTGTCACCGTGCTCGAGACGGCGGGCCTCCCCGAGGCGCTCGCCGCGCTCCGCCGGGAAGGCGTGCGCGCCCTCCTCGTGGAAGGTGGGGGGCGGCTGGTCGGCGCGCTGCTGGACGCCGGGCTGGTGGATCGCGTCTACCAGATCACGGCACCACTCTGGCTCGGGGACGGGACGCCGGCGTTCGGTCAGCGCGCCGGCATCGGACTGGCGGAAGCCCCCCGCTGGAGCGTCACCGAGCGCCGAGCGCTCGGCCAGGATAGCTTGGTAGTGGTAGATCGGGAATTATGTTTACTGGCATCGTGACGGCGATGGGCGAGGTCGCGGCCGCCGCCCGCGGCCCGGAGCGACTCGCCCTGACGATTCGGTCGCCCTACGACGACCTCGCCCTGGGCGACAGCGTGGCGGTCAACGGCGCGTGCCTCACTGTCGTCGAGACCGACGGGCGGACGTTTCGCGTGGACGTGATCGTGACGACACGCGGCCGCACCAGCCTCGAGCACCTGCGCGCCGGCGACCGCATCAACCTCGAGCGGCCCCTCGCCGTCGGTGACCGGTTGGGAGGGCACTTCGTGCAGGGACACGTGGATGGTCTCGGCGAAGTCGTGGGCCGGCGGGAGGAGGCGGACGCGCGCCTGCTCGACGTGCGCCTGCCCCCCGAGGTGGCCGAGTTGTCCATCCCGCACGGGTCCATCGCACTCGACGGCGTGAGCCTGACGATCAACGCCCTGCCCGCCGCCGACACGGTGCAGGTGGCGCTGATTCCCTACACGCTCCAACACACGACGTTGGGTGACCGCCAGGTGGGTGACCGGGTGCAGGTCGAGGCGGACATGCTGGGGAAATACGTACGCCAGTTGCTGGCGAAGGATCGCTGATGCCGTTCGGGACCATTGACCAGGCGATCGCCGAGATCCGGGACGGGAAGCTCGTGGTCGTTGCCGACGACGAGGACCGGGAGAGCGAGGGCGATCTCGTCGTCGCGGCGGAGCTGATTTCGGCCGAGAAGATCAACTTCATGGCGACGCATGGCCGCGGCCTGATCTGTCTCACGCTGCTGCCCGAGCGCTGCGCGGTGCTCGGCCTGCCGCAGATGGCCGAGGCGAACACCGAGTCGTACGAAACCGCCTTCACGGTGAGCGTCGACGCGGCCAAGCGGTTCGGCGTGACCACCGGCATCTCGGCCGCCGATCGCGCGCAAACCGTGCGGGTGGCGATCGATCCCGCCACGGTGCCCGCGGATCTGCGGCGCCCCGGGCACGTGTTCCCGCTGCGGGCGCGGCCCGGCGGCGTGCTGCAGCGGGTCGGGCATACGGAGGCCAGCGTGGATCTCGCCCGCTTGGCCGGCCTCTATCCGGCCGGGGTCATCTGCGAGGTGCTCGCTCCCGACGGCACCATGATGCGCAGCCCGCAACTCGAGGAGTTCGCGACGCGGCACGGCCTCACGCTCGTGACCGTCGCGCAGCTGGTCGCCTACCGGCTGCAGCACGAGCGGTTGGTGCACCGCGTGGCCGAAGCGCGGATGCCGACACCATACGGCGAGTTCCACATCGTCGGCTACCGCAACGACATCGACGACGCCGAGCACATCGCGCTCGTGTACGGGGAGGTGACTGGGCGGGAAGACGTGCTCGTCCGGATGCATTCCAAGTGCCTCACCGGCGACGTGTTCGGATCCGGCCGATGCGACTGCGGTTGGCAGCTCGCGAGCGCCATGGCGATGATCGCGGACGAAGGGACAGGGGTGATCGTCTATCTCGATCAGGAGGGGCGCGGGATCGGGCTGCTCAACAAGCTCAAGGCCTACGAGCTGCAGGATGCCGGGCACGACACGGTCGAGGCGAACGCGCGGCTCGGGTTCCCGCCCGATCTGCGCAACTACGGGATCGGCGCGCAGATCCTGATCGACCTGGGCCTGTCGTCCATCCGGGTGCTGACGAACAACCCGCGGAAGCTCGTGGGCCTCGAAGGGTACGGGTTGGAGATGGTGGCCCGGGTGCCGATCGTGCCGCCGTCCACCGAAGACAACCGGGCCTACCTCGCCGTGAAGCGCGACAAGCTCGGACACCTGCTCGCCGAGTGACCCCCGCCAACTCCGTGCCCCCCGCAGCGCCCGGCCGGGCGCTCGTGTGCGCCAGCCGGTTCAACGAAGCCGTCACCCGGCGGCTGGTCGACGGCGCGCTCGGCGTGCTCGCCGCCGGGGGCTACGATGCGGCGCGGACCGACGTACTGTGGGTCGACGGTGCCTTCGAGCTGCCGCTCGTGCTCGACCGGGCCCTCGCCACCGGACGCTACCGGCTGGCCGTGGCGGTCGGGGCCATCGTCCAGGGGGAGACCCCGCATTTCACCTTCATCGCGACCGAGGTCACGCGCGGCATCAGTCAGGTGGCGCTCGCCCATGGTGTGCCGGTGGGCTTTGGGGTCCTCACGTGTGATACGTTGGACCAGGCGGTCGCGCGGGCAGGCGGGGCGGCCGGCAACAAGGGGATCGAGGCGGGCGAAGCCGCACTCCGGTCGCGGCGGGCGCTCGATGCCCTGGAGGGCCATGCTGCGCCGTGAGTCTCGGGTCCGGGCGCGCGCGCTTCAGATCCTCTATGCGTGGGAACTGCAGGGACGGCCGGCCATCCGCGCCGTGGCGGACGGCCTGTACCCGGTACACGGCGGCCACGATCGCGTCTGGGAGGACGCGGAACGGCTGGCCCTCGCTGTCGCGACGGCGGCCGACGAGTTGGATGGCGCGATCGTTCCGGAACTGGCCGGCTGGCGTTTGGCGCGCGTCGGGGTGAACGAACGCAACATCCTGCGACTGGCTGCGCACGAGCTGCGGCAGGGCGAGCTGCCGGCGCCCGTGATCATCTCGGAAGCCCTGCGGCTGACCCACTGGTTCGCCGGGGCCAAAGCGGGCGCGTTCATCAACGGTGTGCTGGACGCCCTGGCGCGGCGGATCGGGCGGCTGTGAAGATCCTCGCCGTGAACTGGCTGGATCTCGAGAATCCGCAGGCGGGGGGCGCGGAGGTCCATTTCTTCGAGCTCTTCGGCCGCCTCGCGGCCGGTGGCCACGCTGTGACGCTGGTGACCTCCGGCTGGCCGGGTGCGGCGGCCCGCGCCATGGTGCGCGGCGTCGCGGTCCGCCGGATCGGTGGGCGCCACACGTTTGCGCTGCGTGGCCGACGGGCGGTGCGTCGGGCGCTGGGCGAAGACACCTACGACGTGGTGGTGGAGGATATCAACAAGCTGCCGCTGTTCCTCCCGTCCGTCACGCGACTCCCCTGCTACGTAATCGTGCCCCACTTGTTCGGGACGACCGCGTTTCGCGAAGCCGCGTGGCCGGTGGCGACGGTCGTCTGGCTGGCGGAGCAGCCGGTGCCGGCGGTGTACCGGCGGGCGGCGTTTCACGCCATCAGCGACAGCACGCGCGACGATCTGGTGGCGCGCGGGGTGGCGGCCGAACGCGTTCGCGTCATCTACCCCGGAGTGGATGCTGCGTGGTTTACGCCGGACGCCGCCACGCCGCGCACCGCGGTGCCGACCTTCCTGTACGTCGGGCGGTTGAAGCGTTATAAAAGAGTGGAGACGGCCATTCGAGGCGTCGCTCTGGCCCGGCAGGCGGGGCGGGACGTGCGGCTGGACATCGCGGGGCAGGGCAACGACCGGCCGCGACTCGAGCGAGTCGTGGCGGATCTTGGGCTCGAGGGCACCGTTCGGTTTCTCGGGTTCGTGTCCGAAGCGGAGAAGCGCACGCTGCTGCGCCGGGCCTGGGCCACGGTGTTCCCGTCCCTGAAAGAAGGATGGGGGATCACGAACGTGGAAGCCGCCGCGTGCGGCACGCCGGCCGTCGCGGCCGACAGCCCGGGGCTGCGGGAGTCGGTGCGCCACGAGGTCACCGGCCTGCTCGTTCCCCCCGACGATCCCGCCGCCATCGCGGCCGCCCTGACTCGGCTGGCCGCGGATCCGGTGCTGGTCACCCGCCTCGGTCAGGGTGGCCGCACTTTTGCCGAGTCGCTGTCGTGGGAGACGGCGGCGGCGCAAACGGCCGATCATCTCGATGAGACAGTCCGCGCCGGCCGGCGCGGAGGAAAGGAGCGATAGCCGTGCAGACCACGGTGACGGCCCGCCACTGCGAGATTCCCGATGATCTGCGGACCCGCGCGCTCGAAGTGGCGGCCAAGCTCGCCAAGATCGCGCACCGTCCCCAGCGCATGGACATCGTGTTCGACGACGACCACCAGCGGAAAGTCGTCGAATTACGGGTGTCTTTGCCGCGCAACCAGACCCTGATCGGCAGCAGCGAGTCGACCGACTTCAGCACGTCCCTCGACCGGGCGGCCGAAAAGCTACGCTCCCAGCTCGTCAAAGACGCGGAACGCGCGAACCGACGCCAGCCTGCCACCTAGCCGATGCCGAAGCTGACCGTCCGGGAACTGATCGAGGAGAAACGGCTGTCGCTCCAGCTCGACGTGCTGACCGGCGACCGTGGACTGGACCGACCGATCACGGAGCCGGAGATCGGGAGTCCCGGGTTGGCGCTCGCCGGATATATGGCCCGGTTCGCCGCCAAGCGCCTGTACGTGCTCGGCGAGACGGAGATCGCGTTCCTGCGGTCGCTCAAGCCGGGCGATCGCGTGGCGACGGTGCAGGCGTTCTTCCAGCACGAGCTGCCGTGCGTGTTCATCACCAAGGGGCTGAGCGTGCCGCGGGGGCTCCTCGCGGTGGCGCGGGAACGCTCGATTCCCGTCGTCCGGTCAAAACTCAAGACGGCCGAGTTCTATTCGCGGATCACGCCGTTCCTGCAGGAGGCGTTCGCCCCCCGGACGACGGTGCACGGGTCGCTGGCGGACGTCTACGGGGTGGGTCTGCTGTTCGTCGGCCGCTCGGGGATCGGCAAGAGCGAGTGCGTGCTCGACCTGGTCGAACGCGGGCACCGGCTCGTCGCCGACGACGTCGTCCACGTGTCGCGGCGCGGCGCGGACGTGCTCCTCGGCCGGGGCCACGAGTTGTCGCACCACTTCATGGAAATCCGCGGCGTTGGCCTGGTGGACGTCAAGGCGCTGTTCGGGATCCGGTCGGTGCGCCAGCAGAAGCGCATCGAGGTCGTCGTCGAGCTGCTCGAGTGGGACACCACTGCCGACGTGGACCGGACCGGGCTCGACCTCAGGACGACCGAGATCCTCGGCGTCGCGCTCCCGCAGGTCGTCGTGCCACTGAATCCGGGCAAGAACATCACCGTCATCTCCGAAGTCGTGGCGATGAGTCATCTGCTGCGGTACAGTGGGTATGACGCGGCCAAGGCCTTCAACGAGCGCCTGCTGAAGCAGCTCGGCAAGCAGCGGGAACTGCGGGACTACCTCAGCGAGGACTATGAGTGAGCCGCTCCGCGGGGTGGTGGTCTCCCACGCCGCCCTGGCGCAGGCCCTCGTCGAGGCCGTGGCCCGCATCACGGGGCACGCCGAGGGGCTCGTTCCCGTGAGTAACGACGGCTGCAGTCGCGACGCGCTCGAGCAACGTCTGGTGGAGGCCGTCGGCGGCCAGCCCGCCGTCGTGTTCGTGGATCTCCCGAGCGGCAGCTGTCTGCTGGCGTCCGTCAAGTTCGCGCGCGGGAGCCCCGACGTCGCGATCGTGGCCGGGGTCAACCTGGCCATGCTGGTGGACTTCCTCTATCACCGCGATCTCAGCGTCCACGACGCCGCGGCGCGTGCGGTCGCGACGGGCAACCGGTCGTTGAAGGTGTTGCCGTGACCGACGTGCTCGTGCGCGTGGACGATCGCCTCGTCCACGGGCAGGTCGTCGTCGGCTGGGGCCGGGCACTCGGGCTGCGCCACATCGTGCTGGTGGACGATGCCATCCGGGCGAGTCCGTGGGAGCAGGACCTGTATCGGATGGGCGTCCCGAGCGCCGTGCAGATCGAGTTCGCCTCGGTGGCGGACGCGGCGACGGCGTTCCCGCGGTGGGCGGCTGATGCTGCGCACACGATCCTCCTGCTCGGCAGCGTGGAGACGCTGGCCCGGCTGTGTGCCGTCGCCCCCGTCCGACGGGTCAACCTCGGCGGAATTCACCAGCAGCCGGGCCGCCGCGAGCATCTGCCGTACGTCTTCCTCACCGAGGCGGAGGCCGACCGCTTGCGCGCACTCGATCGGGCCGGCGTCGCGATCTCGGCGCAAGACGTGCCGACGCGCCGGGCCGTGCCGATCGAGGAGCTGCTGGCGTGAGCGCCGAGGTGTTCATCGCCCTGCTGCTCTGGGGGATCATCGCGGGACTGGATCTCGTGAGCGTGCTCCAGTCCATGGTGGGGCGTCCCCTGGTGGCGGCGACGGTTGCCGGCGCGCTCGCCGGGGATCCCGCCAACGGGGTCCTGATCGGGATGGCGTTGGAGCTGTTTGCGCTGGAGTTCCTGCCGGTTGGCGGGGCGCGGTATCCCGACTACGGACCGGCGTCGGTCGCGGCGGCAGCGGCGGCCGTCGGCATGCCGCTCGGGCAGCTCGGCGTCCCGCTCGTGCTCGGCCTGGTGCTCGCGTATGGCGGTGATTGGAGTCTCGTGGGCCTGCGGCGCTGGAACACGTGGCGGGTCCGGCGCGCCGCCCGCGGCCTCGACGCCGGAGACCTGCACACGATCAGCCGGATTCAGCTCGGCGGCATCCTGTGGGACGCCCTGCGCTCGCTGGCGCTCACCGGCGCGGGGCTGGGGTTGGCCTGGGCGGCCCGCACGGCGCCGCCGCTCGACGACCGACGCGGGCTGCTGCTCACGGCGGTGCTCATCGGCATCGGTCTCGCGAATGCGGCGCAGAACGCGCTCCGGCTGGCGGATCCACGGCGGGCGGGGTGGTGGCTCGCGCTCGGACTCGCGGGAGGGACGGCATGGGTCGTCCTCCGGTGAGCGCGTTCGTCCGTACGGGCCTGCGGTTGCTCACCGTTCAGGCATGCTGGAACTACGAGCGGATGATCGGCGTGGGCCTCGGCTACGCGTCGGAGCCGCTGCTGCGGGCGCTGCCCGGCGGCCGGGCGGGGGAGCCGTACGCGGCGGCCATGCGCCGGGCGACGCAGTACTTCAACGCGCACCCGTATCTCACGGGGCTCGCGGCCGGGGCGCTGGCCCGGGCGGAACATGCGGAAGTGCCGGGCGAGCAGGTCGAGCGCCTGCGCGACACGCTGCTCGGCCCGCTGGGCGCGGTGGGGGATCGGCTCGTCTGGGCCGGTACGCTCCCGGCGGCCTCGGCCGTCGGGCTCGCCTTGTCGGCGTCGGCGCCCGCCGGGGTCGGGGTGGCGGCGTTGTTGACCCTGTACAACGTCCCGCACGTCGCGCTGCGCGTGTGGGGGCTCCGGGCGGGGTGGCGCTCCGGTGCCGCGCTCGCCCGGGCCCTGGGGACGCCGCTGCTGCGCGCGGCGCTCCGAATCATTGGGCCGCTGGCCACCGTTTGCGTCGGGCTGGCGCTCCCCGCCGTCGCCGGCCGGCTGGCCGGTACCCTCGAGCTGGCGGCCTGGGTCGCGGCCGCCGCCGGCGCGGCCGCCGCCTGGGTCGTGGGGCGCTGGCTTGCCCCCTCGCTGGGGGTCGTGCGCCTCGGCCTCCTCGCGGCCGTCGTCGTGTGGCTGGGGACGGCCTGGTGACCAGCATCGAGGGCGCCGTCGCGATCGTCAATCCGCTGGGCCTGCACGCCCGGCCGGCCGCGGCGTTTGTGAAGGTGGCCGCCGCGTTCACCGCCGATATCCACGTGGAGAAGGACGGCATGCTGGTGAATGGGAAGAGCATCATGGGGGTGATGACGCTGGCCGCCGAGTGCGGGAGCTCGATCACCATTCGCGCGGTGGGCGGCGATGCCGAGGCGGCCCTCGCGGCGCTGGTGGACCTCGTCCAGCGCGGATTCGACGAAGCGTACCAGGACTACTGATCACGATGAGCGGACGTCTCCTGTACGGAAGCGGCGTGTCGCCCGGGATCGCCATCGGGCCAGCGGTGGTGCTGCAGCTCGAGTTCCCCACCGTCCCCCACCGCGTGGTGCCGCCGGATGCCGTCGAACGCGAAGTCGAACGCCTTTACGATGCGATCGGGGCCGTCCGCCAGACGCTGGAGCGTCTGCGCGTACGGGCCAGTGAACGGGTGGGGACCGAAGAGGCGAAGATCTTCGACGCGCAGCTGCTGATGCTCGAAGATCGCGAGTTCCTCGGCCAGGTCGAGCGCCTCATCCGCGACAACCAGCTGGCCGCGGAACGCGCCTTCGAGTTCAAGGCGCTGGAAGTGCGCGCCCTCTGGGCCAACTCGGCCAACACGCAGTTGCGGGACCGGGTCGCCGATCTCTCGGGCGTCCAGCTCCGCGTGCTGAACTTCCTGCTGGAACGGCGGGACGACGAGGTCCTCCACGCGCACGACCGCCCCGCGATCATCGTCACGCGGGAGGTCACGCCCGGGCTCACGATCCAGTTCGAGCGCGAGCACGTCGCCGGGTTCGTGAGCGAGGAGGGCACGCGCACCGCCCACGCGGCGATTCTCGCGCGCAGCCTCGGCATTCCGTGCGTCATGGGCCTGCCGCACGCCCTCGAACGCATCACGGCGGGGCGCGAGCTCGTGATCGACGGCACGCGTGGCACCGTGATCGTGTCGCCGACCCCGGAGGACGTGCGCGCGGCGCACGCCTTCGACGCGCGGCGCCACAAGCTGCTCGCCGACCTGGAGACCATCGGGCGGGAGCCCGCGGTGACCCTCGACGGGGCCCGCATCCCCCTGCGCGGCAACCTCGATCTGCCGGAAGAACTGGAGCCACTCGTCCGGCATGGCGCCGAAGGGGTCGGCCTGCTGCGCACCGAGTTCATGATTGTCGGACGGGCCAGCCTCCCCAGCGAGAGCGAACAGCTCGACTACTTCCGGCGCGTGGCGCGTCAGTTCCCGGAGGAACCGATCACGGTGCGCAGTTACGACGTGGGCGGCGACAAGTTCCCCGCCGCGTTTCGCATCGGGCCCGAGCCCAATCCGTTCCTGGGATGGCGGGCGCTTCGGGTCTGCCTCGACCGCCCCCAGGTGTTCCTCACGCAGCTGCGCGCCCTTCTGCGGGCCCGGCTCGACGGCGATGTGCGCCTCATGCTCCCGTTGGTGATCGAAGTGGGGGAGGTGACCCGCACGCAGGAGCTGATCGCCGAGGCGCGCGACGCCCTGCGCCGCGACGGCCTGCGAGCGGCCGATCACCTGCCGGTCGGTGTGATGGTGGAGACGCCGGCCGCCGTGACCGTGGCCGACCAACTGGCCGACCACGCCGCCTTCCTGAGCGTCGGGACCAACGACCTCACGCAATACACGCTGGCCCTCGACCGCGGGAACGCCCGGCTCGCCGCCCGGTTCAGCGGGTTCCACCCCGCCGTGCTGCGGCTGCTGCGCGACGTGGCCGCCGTCGGGACGGCGCGCGGGACGCCGGTCAGCGTGTGCGGGGAGATGGCCTCGGAACCGTTCGGCATCTTCCTGCTGCTCGGGCTGGGGTATCGCGAGCTGTCCGTGGCCCCCACGGCGCTGCCGCTGGTCCGCTGGCTGGTCCGACACTTGCGGACCACCGATGCCGAGGCCGCCGCCGAGGCGGCCCTGACGGCCACGAGCGCGGCCGAGGCCCTGCGGCACCTGCAGGATCGGCTGGCGGCGCTCGTGGACCTCGATCTCGTCGCTGCCGGCTGGTTGCCCGGAAACCGGTCGGCGGCTAGCTTGGAGGAGCACCGCGGGTCCGGATAGGCACCGCGGTATCGTGTTGTTCTGAAAGGGTTTGCATGACGACGCACCGGCATATCATGTCCTCGGAGTCCGTCACCGAGGGCCACCCCGACAAGATCGCCGACCAGATCTCCGACGCCGTCCTCGACGCGATGCTGGCCATGGACGAGGCGTCCCGGGTTGCGTGCGAGACGCTGGTCACGACCGGGATGGTCGTGGTCGCGGGGGAGATTACGACGTCGGCCTACGTGCACGTGCCGGAGGTCGTCCGGCGGACGGTCGAGCGCATCGGTTACACGAGCGGCGATTTCGGGTTCGACTACAAAACGTGTGCCGTGTTGACGTCGATCGATCGGCAGTCGCCGGACATCGCGCAGGGCGTGGACACGGGCGGGGCGGGCGACCAGGGCATGATGTTCGGGTACGCGTCGGACGAGACGCCCGAGCTGATGCCGGCGCCGATCATGCTCGCCCACCGGCTGACGCAACGCCTCGCCGAGGTGCGCCGGTCGGGCGAACTGGGCTGGCTGCGGCCGGACGGCAAGAGTCAGGTGAGCGTTGAGTACGAGGGCGCGACGCCGGTGGCCGTCCGGGCCGTCGTCGTCTCGACCCAGCACGCGCCCGACATCGCGCAGGCGGCGCTCGAGGAAGCCGTGCGCGAAGTCGTGATCAAGCCCGTGCTGGACGCGTCCGGCATCGAGCACGCGCAGCCCAAGCTGTACATCAACCCCACGGGTCGGTTCGTGATCGGGGGTCCGCAGGGGGACGCCGGCCTCACGGGCCGCAAGATCATCGTCGACACCTACGGCGGGATGGCACGGCACGGCGGTGGCGCCTTTAGCGGGAAGGATCCGTCGAAGGTCGATCGCTCCGGCGCCTACGCCACCCGATGGGTGGCGAAGAACGTCGTGGCCGCCGGACTGGCCCGCCGCTGCGAGGTCCAGATTGCGTACGCCATTGGCGTGCGGGAGCCGGTGTCGATCATGGTGGACACGTTCGGGACGGGCCGCGTGCCGGAGACGGCGCTTGAGCGGGCGGTCCGCGACGTGTTCGACCTCACGCCCCGCGGCATCATCGAGCGGCTGGGCCTCCGGCGGCCCATGTACGGACCCACGGCGGCGTACGGGCACTTCGGCCGGACGCCCGAAGAGCGGATCATCGAGGGACAGACCGTCCGGCTCTTCACCTGGGAAGATCCGTCCGCCGTCGACCAGCTGCGGGACGCGGTCCGGCGCGTGGCCTAGCGGACCTCCGCGTGCCGCGCGGAGTACACTCGAGTACGTTTGACCATGCGCGCGCCCGCCATGGGCGCGCAACCATTTTCGGGGTGGCAGACATGACGGCAGTGAAACCACGGACGGGAAAGACGGCGCCAGCGACGCTCGACTACGCGGTGCGCGACCTCGCGCTCGCCGAGTGGGGGCGGAAAGAGATTCGGCTGGCCGAACACGAAATGCCCGGGCTCATGACCCTGCGGCAGCGGTACGTCAAAGAGCAGCCGCTGGCCGGGGCCAAGGTCATGGGGAGCCTGCACATGACGGTCCAGACCGCCGTGCTGATCGAGACCCTGGTGGACCTCGGAGCCGACGTGCGCTGGGTGAGCTGCAACGTGTTTTCGACGCAGGACCACGCCGCCGCCGCCGTGGTCGTGGGCCGCACGGGCACCCCCGAGCGGCCGGCGGGCACGCCGGTCTTCGCCTACAAGGGCGAGACCCTCGAGGAGTACTGGGCCTATACGTCTCGCGCCTTGCGCTGGCCGGACGGGTCGGGACCCGACCTGATCGTGGACGACGGAGGCGACGCGACGCTGCTGATTCACAAGGGCGCCGACTTCGAGGAGGCGGGACGGGTGCCCGCGTTCGACGCGGAGGCGGAGCCGGAGGAGTGGGGCGTCATCCTCGAGCTGCTGCGGGCCGAGCAGCGGGAGCATCCGGGCCGCTGGCGCGCGGTGGCCGACGCGCTGATGGGCGTGAGCGAGGAAACCACGACGGGCGTGCACCGGCTGTACCAGATGCAGGAGGCCGGCACGCTGCGCTGCGCGGCGATCAACGTCAACGATTCCGTGACGAAGAGCAAGTTCGACAACATCTACGGCTGCCGGCACTCGCTGATCGACGGACTCAACCGGGCCAGTGACACGATGCTCGGTGGGAAAGTGGCGGTCGTGTGCGGGTTCGGCGAGGTCGGCAAGGGCAGCGCGCAGGCGCTGCGTGGGCAGGGGTGCCGCGTGATCGTCACCGAGATCGATCCGATCTGCGCGCTGCAGGCCGCCATGGAAGGCTACGAAGTCAAGACCCTCGACGACGTGCTCGAAACGGCCGACATCTTCATCACGGCGACGGGCAACCGGGACGTCATCACGGTCGCGCACATGCACCGCATGAAGAACAAGGCGATCGTCGGCAACATCGGCCATTTCGACAACGAGATCGACATGGCCGGTCTCAAGAAGGTGCGCGGGATCCGGCGGGAGACGATCAAGCCCCAGTACGACGAGTGGACGTTCCCCGACGGGCGCAGCGTGCTCATCCTCGCGGAG
>JAOTWJ010000062.1 GCA_029862925.1 Gemmatimonadota bacterium | reverse complement strand
GCCCGGAAGGGCGGCACAGGCCGCGAGGGTGACGTGCATGGAAGCCGCGGAAAGATACAGCCCCGGGGAGCGGTCTCCCCACCGGTTGCGGACGCTCGGCGCGGGCGCGAGCTTCCAGACTTCCAGCGACCTTCATGACGGATTCCCCTGCCCCGGATTCCGGGCCCGACACGCCCACGCGCGTGCGCCTCGACAAGTGGCTCTGGGCCGCGCGTCTGATGAAGACGCGGGCACTGGCAGCCGAGGCCATCGACGGCGGCCGCGTGCAGGTGAACGGCGACCGCGCCAAGCGGGCGAAGCTGATCGCCGTCGGCGACCGCATCCGGATCCGGCAGGCGCCGTTCGAATACCACTTGACCGTGAAGGCGCTCGCCGAGCGCCGGGGGCCGGCCAAGGTCGCCGCGACTCTCTATGAGGAGGACCCGATGAGCACCCGTGCGCGGGAGGACCTGGCCCGCAAGATGAAGGCGATGCCGAACGCCTTTTACGACGGCAAGGGCCGTCCCACCAAGAAGCAGCGGCGCGACCTCGATCGGCTCAAGCGCTCCCTGGGGGTGGCGCTCCTCCTCGCGCTGCCGGGCGCGCTCGGCGCTCAGGATCGCATGGCGCGGCCGCTGCCGGTGGACTCACAGGTGACGGTCGGAACGCTGCCCAACGGACTGCGCTACTACGTGCGCAAGAACGGCAAACCCGAGCAGCGGGCCGAGTTCCGGCTCGTGGTGCGGATCGGATCGGTCGTCGAGGACGACGACCAGCAGGGGCTGGCCCACTTCGCGGAGCACATGGCGTTCAACGGCACCGCGCATTTCGAAAAACATCAGCTGGTGGACTATCTCGAGTCCATCGGGATGCGGTTCGGCCCGGACATCAACGCCTACACGAGCTTCGACGAGACCGTCTATTTCCTGCAGGTGCCCACCGACACACCGGCCGTGGTCCAGACCGCCTTCCAGATTCTCGAAGACTGGGCGTCGGCCGTGACGTTCGACTCGGTGGAAGTCGAAAAGGAACGGGGCGTCGTGATCGAGGAGTGGCGCCTGGGCCAGGGCGCCGGCGCGCGGCTGCGGGACAAGCAGTTCCCCGTGATCTTCAAGGGCTCGAAGTACGCCGAGCGGCTGCCTATCGGCAAGAAGGAAACGCTCGAGACGTTCCCCCGCGACGCCCTGACCCGCTTCTACCGTGACTGGTACCGCCCCGACCTGATGGCCGTGATTGCCGTCGGCGACTTCGATCCCGCCGCGATCGAGCGCCAGATCCGCGACCACTTCGGCCGGCTCCCGCGGCGCGCGTCGGCACGGCCGCGCCCGGACGTCCCGGTGCCGGACCACGCGGAGCCGCTGTTTGCGGTCGCCACCGATCCGGAAGCCACCAACACGAGCGTGGGCGTGCTGTACAAGCAGCCGCTCCGCGATCACTCGACCTACGGGGCGTTCCGGCAGGGCATGGTCGAGAATCTCTTCACGGCCATGCTCAACGACCGCCTGTTCGAGCTGTCGCAGCAGGCCGATCCGCCGTTTCTCGGCGCGGGCGTGGGACAGGGACGCTTTATCGGGGCGAAGGAGATCTTCTCGATGGGCGCGGGCGTGCCCGAGGGCGGGATCGTGCGCGGGCTGGACGCGCTGCTCACCGAGGCCGAGCGCGTGGCCCGGTTCGGCTTCACGCCGCCCGAGCTCGAGCGGGCCAAGGCGCGGCGGCTGCGCGGGCTCGAGCGTGCGTTCGCGGAACGCGACAAGACCAACACCGGCGTCTACGCCGACGAGTACACGCGGAGTTTCCTCGAAGGCGAGGCGATCCCTGGCATCGGGGTCGAGCTGGCGCTGCACCAGGAGCTGCTGCCGGGCATCGGGCTCGAGGAAGTGAACCGGCTCGCGCGGGCGTGGATCACCAGAGAGAACCGCGTCGTCGTGGCGAGCGCGCCCGAGAAGGCGGGCGTGACGGCGCCGTCCGACGTGGAGCTGACGGCCGTGTTCGACGGGATCGCACGCAAGACCATCGTTGCCTACGCGGACACGCTCGCGAGCGCCACGCTCGTCGCCACGCCTCCGGCCCCGGGCCGGATCGTGGCCGAGAAGCAGATCTCCGAGATCGGCGTGACCGAGTGGCGGCTGGCGAACGGCGTGCGGGTGGTGCTCAAGCCCTCGGACTTCAAGGACGACGAGATCGTGATGCAGGCAACCAGCAAGGGGGGGACGTCGCTCGCGCCCGATGCGGGGTACATGTCGGCGGCCATGGCGTCGAGCGTCGTGAGCATGTCCGGCGCCGGCGCGTTCAGCGCCGTCGACCTCCAGAAGGTGCTGGCGGGCAAGGCCGTGAGCGTCCGCCCCTCGATCGGCGACACCGACGAGGGGTTCTCCGGCAACGGGTCGCCCAAGGATCTGGAGACGCTGTTCGAGCTGGTGTACCTGTTCGCCACCGCGCCGCGCACCGACAGCGCCGCCTTCTCCGCGTTCACCGCCCGCCTGCGCGCGTTCACGGAAAACCGCGGGGCGAGCCCCGAGGCGAACTTCCAGGACACGCTCCAGACCACGCTCGCGCAGAACCATCCGCGCGAGCAGCCCCTCACCCCCGAGCGCGTGAACGAGGTGCAGCTGGACGCGGCTCTCGACTTCTATCGGGACCGGTACGCCGACTTCGGCGACTTCACGTTCTTCTTCGTGGGCAACATCGACCTGGCCACCATCCGCCCGCTGGTGGAGCGGTGGCTGGGCGCCCTGCCGGCGAACGGGCGCGTGGAGTCGTGGCGCGACGTGGGCGTGCGGCCGCCGGCCGGCGTGGTGCGCAAGGTCGTCCACAAGGGCCGGGAGCCCAAGGCGCGCGTGCAGTTCGTCTTCACCGGCGCCTTTGCGGAGAGCCGGGAGAACCGCTACGCCCTGCGCTCGCTCGGCGACGCCCTCTCGATCCGCCTGCGCGAGGTGCTGCGCGAGGATCTGGGCGGCGTGTACGGTGTGGGAGCCGGCGGGTCGTCGTCCGTGGTGCCCGACACCTCGTACTCCTTCGCCATCGGATTTGGCGCCGATCCCGCGCGCATCGAGGAGCTGGTGGACTCGATGTTCGTGCAGATCCGCGCCTTCCAGGAACGCGGACCTTCCGACTCCATCGTGCACAAGGTGCAGGAGACCCAGCGGCGGAGCCGCGAGACGAGCCTGCGCCAGAATGGCTACTGGATGGGACAGCTCGTGGCCGCGTATCGCCAGGGGCTCGACCCGCGCGACATCCTCACGTACGAGGCCCTGATTGCCAAGCTCGACGCCGCCACCATCCGTGACGCGGCGCAGCGTTACCTCCGGCTCGACCACTACGTGCGCGTCACGCTCCTGCCGGAGGCCGAGCAGTGACCATCCCACGCATCGCGCTGGCGGCCCTGCTGTTTGCGGGGCTGCCGGCCGCGCTCCCCGCGCAGCAGGGCGAGGCGGAGGTGATCGCGGTCGTCCAGCGCCTGTTCGACGCCATGCGCGCCAAGGACACCGTCGCGCTCCGCGCGGTGTTCCACCCCGACGCCCGCCTCGCGGGGACCGGCCGGGACCAGCAGGGCAACCCGGTGGTGCGCGTGAACCCCATCGACGGCTTCATCGCGTCGATCGGGCGGGCGACCGCGGAGCTGGACGAGCAGTTCTGGGATCCCGAGGTGCGACTCGACGACGACCTCGCCACGGTCTGGACGCCGTACGTGTTCTACGTGAACGGCGAGCTGAGCCATTGCGGCGTGGACGCGTTCCAGCTCGCGCGAGGCGGAGACGGCTGGACGATCGTGCAGATCGCCGACAGCCGCCGCCGCGAAGGCTGCACCGGAGCGCCAGGCCGCTGAGCATGCCCCGTCGGCTCGAGATCGCCAAGGCCTACGAGCGCGCGCTGTTCGCGGGCCGCATGGACGAGGTGGGCGGGTACTTCACCGACGACGTCGTCTACTGGGTGGCCGGCCGGCCGCCGCTCGGAGGCGAGTGGCGCGGCCGCGACGCCGTCATCGACGCCTTTACCAGCCGCGCGTTCGGACTCGGCGCCGCCGACTGGGGCTACGAAGACGTGTGGCGCGACTGGTACGAGGCGGACGAGCGCGTGATCGTCGAGATCCGCGAACGCTCCTGGCTCAAGAGCGCCCCCAGCGACGTGCTGGATCAGCGCACCTGCGTCGTGATCCACTTCCGGGGTGACCGGATCTGCGAGATGCGCGACTACACCGACACGCAGCCGTACGAGGCGTTCCTGGAGCGGCACCGGAGCGAGTTGCCCAAGTTCGCCGCAGGGTGAGCGCCGCACCGTCACCGGTCCCCCGCTCCCGGCCGCGGCAGCGTCTCACCCGCCACGTCGCACGATCCGAAACACGATCGGCTGGCGAATCAGCACCCGCACGGACTGGCCGCGCACCCGCCCGGGCCGGAAGCGCGCCGCCAGCACCACCTGCATGGCGGACGTGACGAACCCCGGGTGGGATGCCTCCACGACCCGCAGCGACGCCGGCTCCGGTACGCCCGCGCTGTCCACGACGACCTCCAGCATCACCCAGCCCTCGATGCCGGCCTCCCGCAGGCGCAGCGGATAGACCAGAGGCGGTCGCGTGAGGATCATCGGAGGCTGCTCGACCGTGAGCTCGTGGTACACGGCCCCGGGCTCGCCCTGCCCGCCGAGTCCTGGGCCGTACGGAAGCCCACCAGCCGTGCCCCCGCCGCTGGCCGGGCCGGTCCAGGACCCGACGGAGTCCGGTGGACCGAGGCGGTCGAGGTCCGGAACGGAGATCTCCGGCACGCCCACGCCAACGCGAAAGTCGGCTGGAAGAACCGGCGTCCGGCCGACCGGCGCGCCGCCGGCCGCCCGCCGTGTCCCGTCCGACGGCACGTGATATACCAGACTGTCGATGAGCGCGATCTCGCCCCACACGAACAGTCGGGGTGGCGGGAGCGTGGCGACGACCGCGGCGGTGAGGATCCCGCCGTGGACGATCAGCGACAGGATGGCACTCGACGCGGCGCGTCCGGCACGCCGGTCCGGGCGGGAGGCAACCAGGCGATCCAGCATACGGCACCTCCGTTGGGGCCTGGGCTATGGATACGACGCCCCGGCTCGGGGTGCTTGACCGCCTGGTGGAAACTGGATTACAGAACGTTCACAGCCGCGTGACGAGCCGCGGTTAGGTGAGCAGCGACACCAGATACACGAGCGCCGTCCCGCCCAGCAGCACCAGACCCGTGTAGGAGAGGGCGAGCAGGGCGCGGCCCGGGCGGGCGGCGCGCGGCACGTTGGGCGCCGTGACGGCCCGCAGGTTGAGGTAGCCGAGCACCGGCGCCGTGAGGAACGAGACCGTCGTGGCGAAATCCACCATGGCCGTGAGCGACCCCACGAACGTCGCAATCACGACCACCGTGAGGATCCCGAGCACCGCCCCGGACGCCCAGTACACCGCGTTGTCGTCGCGACCTGGATCGTCGAGCCCGCGCACGGCGACACGGACCGACCGGGCGATGGCGCGGGGAAACCCGTCGATCACGGTGAGCGCGGTGGAGAACATGGTCGTCACCACGGCGATGAGCACGATGGGCCGGAGCCACCCGCCCAGCGTCTGGGCATAGAGATCCACGAGCTGGATGGCGAATTGCGTCCCCTGGGCACTGAAGCTGGTGCCCCTGCCGTGCATCACGCCGGCACCCAGCACGACGAACGCTACGGCGAGCAGGCCCGTCCCGACGTAGCCGATGCGGAAATCCAGCAGCGCATGCCGCACGCTCGCCCGCGAGCCCACGTCCCGGTCCTTGGCGAGCGTCCACAGCGAGCTCCAGACGGAGATGTCGATCGCCGACGGCATCCATCCCATCAGGGCGAGCAGAAACGGGAGGGCGACGGCGTGGCGCTCGACGAGAGGCCATGGGAGCAGCGTGCCGGCGTCTGCGCGCGGCAGCGCGACGACGGCTGCGAACACGGTCGAGACCGAGAGCAGGGCGACGACGAGCTTCACCGACCGATCCAGGCCCCGGAACCGGCCAACGAAGAGCAGGGAGGCACACAGCACCGTCACGAGCGCGGCCACGGCCGCGGGCGACCACGGAAGGCCGAACACGTAGCGGAACAGAAAGGCGGTGAACAACACGACCGCGAGCTGGACGATCAGCGCCGTGCTCACCGTGATGAGGATGTAGAGCCACAGCGCCCAGCGGCCGACGCGCCGGTATCCCTCCACCAGGCTCTCACCGGTGGCGGCGGCGTAGCGCGGGCCATACTCGAAGAACGGGTACTTCAGCAGGAGGGCCAGGAGGATCACCCACCACAACGCGAACCCGGCGTCCGCCCCCGCGCGCGTGGATTGCACCAGGTGCGACACGCCGATGGCGGCGGCCGCCCAGAGGAGCCCCGGCCCGAAGCTCCTCCAGAACGTGGACGTCAGCGCTGCACCGCCCTTGCCAGCGGCACCACCAGACTGCCCCGGCGGCCGACGGACACGTCCTCCAGGCCGAGCCACTCGGCCATCGCCCACAGCTCCGTCGCGAGCGCGTCCGACACCGCCAGGCCGTCGGCTCCGCGCTCGAGGAACGCCGCCACCACCTCGAGGCACCGGGCCTTCCGGTCGGTCTTGAGGTCCACGCGCGCCACCAACCGGTCGCCCAGCAGGAACGGCAGCACGTAGTCCCCCCAGCGCCGCTTGGCGCTCGGAACGAAGATCTCGAGCACGTACTCGAACTCGAACAGCCGCGCGACGCGGCGCCGGGACCAGAGCAGCGGATCGAACGGCGCGAGCAGGGCCGCGGCGCGGAGCCGCGCCGGCTCGACAACCTCCGGGTGGCGGTAGGCGGGCTCCCGCCAGTTCCCGATTCGCACCTTCTCGAGCGCGCGCTTCCGAACGAGCGCGGTGAGGTGGCGCTTGGTCACCTGGGCGGGCAATCCGTAGACGTCCGCGAGATCGCCGGCCGTTCCCGCGCCGAGCGCGCGCGCCGCCTGGAGCAGGAGGGCCCGGGCCGCGTCGTCCGGCTTGCCCGGTGGGCGCAGGTGCTTCTTCGGAATGACCCGCTCGGCCAGGTTGAACAGGCGCGAGTGATCCGCGGCCCTGCCGGCGACGGCGACCACCCCCTGCACCAGCAGCGCCTCGAGCGCGATCTTGGGCAGCGTCCAGCCCCACGCATCTCGCGGATACGGCGGCGCGTCCTCCATCAGGGGAATGTCCGCCGCGCCGAGCGGCCCATGCGCCCGCACTTCCTCGAGCACGAGGGTCACGTAGTCGGGATGCTTCTCCGCGAACGCGGCGAGGGCGCGGACGCGGCGATCGTGCATGGCCCGCCCGTCCCGCAGTAGCGACCAGTGTTCCACCGGCACGATGCTCGCTTGGTGGGCCCACTGTTCGGTGAGGTCGCGCCGCCGGTAGAGCAGGTCGCTGAGCAACTCGCGATCGTACGCCCCGAG
This sequence comes from Gemmatimonadota bacterium, assembly GCA_029862925.1. Taxonomy (GTDB): domain Bacteria; phylum Gemmatimonadota; class Gemmatimonadetes; order Gemmatimonadales; family GWC2-71-9; genus JAOTWJ01. The sequence continues at coordinate 10,273 of JAOTWJ010000062.1, read as the reverse complement.
CCGCGAAAACAGCACGACGTAGTGCGCCGGCTCCACCACATTCACGAAATCGAGCTGGATCGCGCCGAGACGCTGCACGAGCCGGCGGAGATGGCCCCGGTTCACGGCACCCTTCGGTCGCGCGCGATCGAACCCCTGCGCGGCCACCGCCAGGCGGCGTGCCTCGTCGAGCGCCATCGTCGCGGCCATGCGTCCTCCGGTCTGGGTACGGTGGGTGCTACGCGCCTCGAAAGGTAACCCGGCGGAGAAGGGAGGGTCCGGAGCCGTGACCGCGAACCGCGCGCCCGGCTGCCCGGGCCGCCGGTGTAGATTCCGCGAGCACACGGAGGTACCGCCATGACGACCAAGCACGAATCGCCCGGCGGCGCCCTGCTCGCGGCATGGCGCCGCTTTGCCGGGCTGCCCGGGGGCCGGCGGCTGTTCAGCTGGCAGGTGGGACGGATGGCGCCGTACTCCGGCTCCATGGGCGCCCACGTGCAGGCGCTCGAACCGGGCTACGCCCGCATCGAGCTGCGCGACCGGCGCGCGGTGCGGAACCATCTCGACTCGATCCACGCAATTGCGCTCGCCAACCTGGGCGAGCTGACCACCGGGCTGGCGATGACCACGGCGCTGCCGCCTTCGGTACGCGGCATCCCCGTCCACCTCACCATCGAGTACGCCAAGAAGGCGCGGGGTCGGCTGCGCGCCGAGTCGCGCTGCACGGTGCCCGCCGTGACGCAGCCGACGGCGCACACGGCGACGGCCGACATCACTGATCCGCAGGGCGACGTGGTCGCGCGCATCGCCGTGCGCTGGCAACTGGACCCCCGATGACCCCGAGTGCGCTCGACACACCACTCACCCGTCACACCGGCATCACGGTGCCGCTCATCTGCGGCGCCATGTACCCGTGCAGCAATCCGGAGCTCGTCGCCGCCGTGTCCGACGCGGGCGGGATCGGCATCGTCCAGCCGATTTCACTCACCTACGTGCACGGCCACGACTATCGCGAGGGCCTCCGGCTGATCCGCCGCCTCACCGACAAGCCGATCGGCATGAACGCCCTGATCGAACAATCGTCCAAGACCTACCACCAACGGATGGAGCGCTGGGTGGACATCGCCCTCGAGGAAGGCGTGCGCTTCTTCATCACGTCGCTCGGCAACCCGCGCTGGGTGGTCGAGCGCGTGACGCCGGTGGGGGGGGTGGTCTATCACGACGTGACGGAGCGGAAATGGGCGCTCAAGGGACGCGACGGCGGCGTGCACGGTCTCATCGCGGTGAACCGTCGGGCCGGCGGCCACGCCGGACCGAAGAGTGCCGAGGAGCTGATGGACGAGTTGGGCGACCTCGGCGTCCCGGTCATCTGCGCGGGCGGGATCGGCGGCGCGTCGGGGTTCGTCGACGCCCTCCGGCTCGGGTACGCCGGCGCGCAGCTCGGGACGCGCTTCATCGCCACCACCGAGTGCCGGGCGAGCGCCGTCTACAAGCAGGCGATCCTCCGCGCAACCGAGGACGACATCGTGCTCAGCGAACGGCTGACGGGCGTCCCCGTCGCCGTGATCAAGACGCCCTACATCGAGCGCATGGGACTCGCGGCGGGGCCGGTGGCCCGCTGGATGCTCCGCCACCGCCGCACCAAACACCTGATGCGGACGATCTACGCGCTGCGCTCCCTCTGGCAGCTCAAGCGTGCCTCCCTCGATGAGACGGGCACCAAGGACTACTGGCAGGCGGGCAAGAGCGTCCGCGACATCACGGAGATCCTGCCCGCGGGCGAGATCGTTCGCCGCTTCAAGGCCGCGGTGGGGTGAAGGGTCATCCCGTCATCCCGTCATCCCATCACCGGCTCCAGCCGTTGTTCCCCCGGTCCACGTCCGGCAGCACCCGCCGCGGATCGAGCACCACCGACGCCACCGTCCCGCGCCCGCGATAGCGGTACGTGAAGCGGCTGCCGAGATTCCACATCTCCACGGGGAGCCGCACCGTGTCGGTGCGGCCGTCGGCGAACGTCACCAGCAGCTCGGCGGGCATCACCATCGTGCCGCGGCTGGAGAGGTGAATCGCCGGTCCGTCCGCCCCCGCCGTCACGGAATCCACCGCCTGGTCGAGCCGCGCTGTCGTATAGAGCCAGCCACGCCAGAACCAGTCCAGATCCACGCCCGTCTCGTTCCGCAGCATGCGGAAGAAGTCCGCCGGCGTGGGGTGCTTGAACGCCCACGCCGCCGTGTACGCCTGGAACGCGCGGTCGAACACCTCCCGGCCCAGCACTTCGTGGCGCAGGACGTTGAGCATCAGCGCCGGCTTCTGGTAGGCGGTCCAGAACAGGTCGCGGGATTCCACCGGGCGGGTGCTGAGCGGCTGCTCCTGTCCCGGAATCGCGTGGGTGGGATACAGGTTCAACTGCATCCGCCCGACCGTGTCGCCGTAGGCAGTGCCGCGAAAGTAGTCCTCGGCGGCTTCGATGTCGATGAACGTGTTGAAGCCTTCGTCCATCCACGGGTGGAGCCGCTCGTTCGAGCCGACAACCATCGGATACCACTCGTGCCCGAATTCGTGCATCAGCACCCAGTACAGGTCCTCGCGCGACGTGCCGGGCGGCACGAACGTCAGCATCGGGTACTCCATTCCCGCAATCGGCCCCTCGATCGTGGTGGCGTGGGGATAGGGGTAGGGATACAGGCGCTCACTGAAATGCCGGATGCTGTGGCGGGCCATCTGGATCGCCTCCGGCCACAGCGTGGCGCCCGGCCGGTAGAGCGTCTGGATGAGGATGCCGTTCCACCCCACCGCGTCCCAGCGGAAGTTCGGCGCCGCGGCGAACGCAAAGTCGCGCACGCTGTCCGCGGCAAACCGCCACGTGAGCGTGCCGCGCGTCGTCGGCCGCGTCGCGTCGCGACCGGCCTCCCCGGCCGTGATGATCGCCACGGGCGTATCCGACCCGCGGGCCCGCGCCAGTCGGTCGCGCTGCACCGCCGTCAGCACGTCGGCCGGATTGCTGAGCGTGCCCGTCGCGGCCACCACGAAGCGCGCGGGAACCGTGAGCGCCACCTCGAAGCGTCCGTATTCGAGGTAGAACTCACCCGCGCCGATGAACGGATCGTTGTTCCAGCCGCGCACGTCGTCGAACACGGCGAGCCGCGGATACCACCACGCGATCTCATAGAGCGACCCGTCGCGCCCCATGCGCCCGGCGCCATACTCCGGGATACGGAACCGCCAGCCGATCTCCAGCGTGGTCTCCCCACCGGGCGGGACCGGGGCCGCGAGATCCACGCGCATCATGGTCCCGGTGATCGTGTGCGCGAGGTCGCGCCCACCGCTCCGCACGTACCCGAGCGTGATGCCCCCGTCGAAGCCCAGGCACGAGAAGTCGAACACCGATTCCTGGAAGACGAGCGGCGGCTGATTCAGCTGGTTGGTGACGCTCGTCGGACCGCAGATGTTCTGGTCGAGAAACACCCATAGAAACGCGAGCGGCTGCGGCGAGTGATTGACATAGCGAATCGCCTCGCGCCCCTCGAGCAGCTGCCGCTCCGGGTCGAGGGTGGCCTCGATCGTGTAATCCACGCGCTGCTGCCAGTACTGCGGCCCGGGCCGACCGTCCGCGGCGCGGTACGCGGTCGGCGACGGGAGGTCCAGCGGCCGAAACGGCGAGGAATCCTGCACCTGCGGCGCGCTGGCCTGCAGCGCGGCGGCGAGCACGACAACGACAGGAGCCATGGAGCGATCCTCGGATGGCGGGAGGGAAGGCGTCGGAGTAGAATACGCGCTTTCCGGAGCACGAGCTAGAACGGGGAACGGCGCAGCCGCCCAACCCGACCGGGAGCCCTCCGTCCATGACCCGCTGCCCCTGGTGCGAATCCAGCGATCGCATGCGCCGCTACCATGACGAGGAGTGGGGCGTGCCGCTGCACGACGATCACCGCCACTTCGAGTTCCTGGTGCTCGACGCGTTTCAGGCGGGGCTCAGCTGGTCGACGATCCTCAACAAGCGCGAGCATTTCCGTCGCGCCTTCCACGGGTTCGACCCGGCCCGCATCGCACGGTACACGTCGCGCTCGACCGCGCGCCTGCTCGCCGATCCGGGCATCGTGCGGAACCGTCAGAAGATCGTGGCCACCATCGGCAACGCCCGGGCGTTCCTGGACGTCCAGGCCCGTCACGGATCGTTCGACACGTTCATCTGGGGGTTTGTGGATGGCCGCCCGCGACCGCACCGCTGGAGCCGCATGCAGCAGGTGCCGGCGACGTCAGCCGATTCGGATCGGATGAGCGCGGCCCTCAAGGAACTCGGGTTCCGGTTCGTGGGCTCGACGATCTGCTATGCGTACATGCAGGCCGCGGGGATGGTCAACGACCACTTGGTCGGGTGCTTCCGATACGCGGAGGTGACGGCGCTGGCGACCTGAGAACGGGAGAACCGGAGGACGTGAGGTTGGGCGCCGCGGACCCCCCCTCACAACCCAGCCCCGCCACCCCCGACGATATCCCGCAGGCTCACGTCACCGGCACCCCGCACCTCCACCCGCCGCGGCCCGACCGGCGTATCCACCTCGAGCCGGCCCGTGAGACCGTAGCGCACGGCGCCCCGACCCAGCAGCGCCCGAGCCCCGGCCCCCACCCCACTCCACGTGAACGCCAGCGGGATCTCGACCGGCGTGGTGGTCTGCGCCGGCAGAGCGATCGCCTGCGCCAGCTCGACGTCGCCGAAATGCGTGCCGTCCAGATCGATGCTCACCGCGATCCGTGTCGTGGTGAGCCGATACGCGTTGGGGTTGTGCACGTCCAGTTGGAGCCGCAGGGCGCCGCCTTCGAGACCGACGCCCGTTACCTGCACGGCCACGAGTTGTGCGGTGGGCTGCTGGAACGAGAAGCGGGCGCATCCGGCGAGGACCAGGAGCGCCGCCAGAGGGATCGTTCGCGGCATTCGCATGGTAGGACAATCTACTGTTTCGTCCCGGAAGGTCGAGGCTCGTGTGAGCCGCCCGGGCCCACGGTAGCGCGTGCCGCGTCCCGTTCCCATCTTTCGGCTCCCACCCAGGTCCCATCAGGGGAAGGAGGCCCCGTGATCCGCGTACTCGTGTCTGCCGCCGTCGCGTTGCTCATCGCCGGACCGACGGTGGACGTGGACGTGAAGGAATGGCCGGTGCCGTGGGAGCAGTCGCGGCCCCGCGACCCCGACGTGGCCCCGGACGGGAAGGTCTGGTTCGTCGGCCAGGCCGGTCACTATGTAGCCGTGCTCGACCCCGCCACCGGTACGTTCACCAAACAGGACCTCGCGCCGGGCACCGGACCCCACAATCTGATCGTGGGTCCGGATGGGATCGTGTGGTACGCGGGGAATCGCGTCGCGCATATCGGTCGTCTCGACCCCGCCACCGGGACCATCACCACCATCCCGATGCCCGACGGCGTGCAGGACCCGCACACGCTCGTGTTCGACGGCGCCGGCCACATCTGGTTCACGGCCCAGCAGAGCAACTACGTCGGGCGCCTCACGATCGCGAGCCGCGCGGTGCGCGTGGTGCCCGTCCCGACGCCGCGGGCCCGCCCGTACGGGATCGTCGTGGAACCGAACGGGCGTCCGTGGATCGTCCTGTTCGGCACGAACAAGCTCGCGACGGTGGATCCAGCCACGTTTGCGCTGCGGGAGATCCCGCTGCCGCGCGCCGACGCCCGTCCACGTCGCCTGGTGCTGACGTCGGATGGCGCCGTGTGGTACGGCGACTATGCGGGAGGTTACCTAGGCCGGTACGACCCGCGCTCCGGGGCCTTCCGCGAGTGGCGGCTCCCGGCCGGCGCGGGCGCGCTGCCCTACGCCATGGCGGTCGACGCGCGCGATCGGATCTGGTTGGTCGAGACCGGCCCGCGCCCCAACCGGTTCGTCGCGTTCGACCCGGCCACGGAATCGTTCGGCGCGCCGATCCCCATCCCGAGCGGGGCCGGCAGCGTGCGCCACATGGTCTACCACACCGCCACCCGGACCATCTGGTTCGGGACAGACGCCAACACCATCGGGCGCGCGACGATCACCGACTGAGCCATGCTGACACCCTGGGTTACCCGTCTCATCTTCGCCAACGCGGGCGTCTTCCTGCTCCAGCAGCTGTTCAACCCGACGGTGACGCTGCTGCTGGGGCTCCTGCCGGCGGCGGTCCTGGTCCGTCCGTGGACCCCGGTGACCTACATGTTCCTCCACGGCGATCTCTGGCACCTGCTGTTCAACATGCTGGGGCTGTTCTTCTTCGGCCCGCGGATCGAGGCGCGGCTCGGGTCTCGGCGGTTTCTATTGCTGTATTTCGCGAGCGGCATCGCGGGGGCGGCGCTGTCGGTCCTGACGCCCCGGGCATTGATCATCGGGGCGTCGGGCGCGGTCTTCGGCGTGTTCTTCGCCTTCGCGCGCTACTACCCGCGGGAGCGGATCTACATCTGGGGCATTCTCCCCGTCGAGGCGCGCGTCCTGGTCGTCGCGGTCACGGCCCTCTCCCTCTGGGCCGGGTTCACCGGTGGCTCCGGCGGCATCGCCCATTTCGCCCACCTCGGCGGCTTCCTCGGGGGCTACCTCTATCTCAAGTTCACCGAGGTGCAGGCGGCCGCCGTCCGCGCCCGCTTTCGACCCACGCCCCCGCCGACACGGAGCACGGGCGCGGACGACCTCCAGCGGTGGCGGCGGATCCGCCGTGACGATCTGCATCCGCTGAACCGGGACGAGCTCGACCGCGTACTCGAGAAGATCTCGGCGGGGGGAATGGAGAGCCTCACGCCCGAGGAACGCACCTTCCTGAACCGGTTCAGCAAGCAGCTCTGAGGCGTCAGGGGGCGGCAGGCAGCTCCCGGTCCAGCCGGGCGCGCAGGCGGTGCGCCACGGGATCGTCGAGGGGCGTGGGTTCCCGCAGGCCCTGTCGGAAGGCTCGCACGACCGTGCTGAACTCGCCGCCAAACCGCTCGCACCAGTCGCAGCCGGCGAGATGGGCCTCGATCTGGGTCACGCGCGCGCGCGGCAGCTCGCCGTCGACGTAGTCCGACAAGTCCGCCAGCACGTCCCGGCAGCTGAGTCCCGCCACGATCCGATCAGGCTCCGGCATGCTGCCCCCTCAACTCGGCGGCGAGCCGCAGCCGCGCGCGGTGCAACCGGCTCTTCATGGCACGCACTGTGATCCCGAGCGCGGCGGCGGTCGCCTCGCCCGACAGTTCTTCGAGATCCCGCAACACGAGCACCTCGCGATCCGACGCCTGCAGGCCGCGCAGGGCGGCGGCGAGGCGCTCGCGCGTCTCGACCCGAGCGTAGACGGCGTCCGAGGGGTCCTCGCTGCCCCACCCCGCGCTGCGCCCCAACTCGTCGAGCGAGACGAACTCCGACGGCTCGCCCACGCGCCGCCGGTACTGGCGGCGCAGCGCGTTCCGCGCAATCGTGAGGATCCATCCCCGGGCCGACTCGGTGCCGGCGAACGTGGACGCGGAGCGCCACGCGCCCAGGAACGCCTCCTGCAAGGCGTCCTCTGCGTCGTCCGGGGAGTCGGCCCCAGCGAGCAGCAGCCGCATGACCGCGGCCTGGTGCCGCTCCACGAATCGGTCGAAGGCGGAGCGGTCACCGGCAGCGGAGTGCATGAGCAACGCGGCGTCGGATTCGGTCAATGCGCCTTTCTCGGGCAGGTGCTGATCCCGAACAGAGTGTAGGCGGGGCAGCTACCGAGCAAGCCGGTGACGATAGGCACCAGCCCAAGGTAGGCCCACGGGGTCTTGGGACCCACGAACGCCAGTGACAGTACGCCGAGGCCGAGCAGCACACGCGCCGCTCGCTCCGCGGGGTGCACATTGGAGGGAAAGAGCCGAGCCAGCATGACAGACTCCTTGAAGAGACACGATTGGTGTGGCGGCGCCAGGACCGCCTGTCTGAAGGAGCCGGGGTGGCATGGGGAGGATTCACGGCGCGTCCGCGGCTGGTGGCTGGCGCTGGGAGTGGGCACGCTCCTCGGGTGCGCGCCGCCGCGGCCCCCGGCGCCCGTCCCCACCCCGCTCACCACCGTGATTCTGGTGCGGCACGCGGAGAAGGCGGATGACTCTCGCGACCCGCCACTCAGCGCCGCCGGCGTGGCCCGCGCGGAGGCCCTCGTCCGGACCTTGCACGACCAGCCGCTCGACGCGGTGTACGTCACGCCGTTCATCCGCACCCGGGAGACCGGCCGCGGCGTGGCCGAGGCGCGAGGAATTCCGCTCCGAGAGCAGGCAGCATCGGCGACGTATGCCGCGGACCTGGCGGCCCTGCTGCGCGAGCGCCACGCCGGGCAGACCGTGCTCGTCGTCGGACACAGCAACACGACCCCTGCTCTGCTCGGGGCCCTCGGGGTGGCCGACCCCCCGGCGATCGCGGACGGAGAGTATGACGGCCTGTTCGTCGTCACCGTGGGAGGGGTCGGTCCGGCACGGCTCGTGCGGCTGCGCTACGGCGCGCCATCGGGCGACGTCCCGCTTTGACAGGCCCAGCCTGCATCGCTACCCTAGTAGCCGTCGCGCACCAGCGAGGCCCGCCGCGGGGGCACTGAGACCGCGCCATCTCGAGGAGTCGGCAGGTACGGCGGGGGCCGTCTCCGACGCAGCATCAAATCAGGAGGGTGGAGTACGGCTATGCGTACCACCGGCAAGGTGAAGTGGTTCAACGACGCGAAGGGGTTCGGCTTCATCACTCCCGACAACGGGGAGAAGGACTGCTTCGTGCACCACTCCGCGATCCAGATGGGGGGGTTCCGCACCCTGGTCGAGGGCGACCGCGTCGAGTTCGATCTGGTGCAGGGCGAGAAGGGCCCGGCAGCCCAGAACGTCGCCAAAGTCGGCGCCTGAGCGCCGCGGGGAGGTCGCGCCCCACTGGGCCGCTCCGAGACCCTCGGGGCGGCCCGATTGGCGTGGCCCGCGGGAGGCGCGCGCCCGCGCGATCCGCTATGTTATCCAAGCCTCATCCCTACGGAATGGTATGTCGAAGGAAGATTCGATCGTTCTCGAAGGCACGGTGAAAGAGGTGTTGCCCAACGCCACCTTCCGCGTGGAACTGGAGAACGGGCACGTCGTCCTCGCCACCATCGCCGGCAAGATGCGCCGGTTCCGCATTCGCGTGCTGCAGGGCGACCGCGTGACGGTCGAGGTGTCACCGTACGACCTGAGCCGCGGCCGCATCACCTTCCGACACAAGAACTGATCGGGTCTCCCGGCTTCCGGCGCCGGCCGGGATCAGCGCTTCTTCCCCGCCTCCCGCTCCCGGATCGTCGTCCGCACCAATTCCATGATCTCCTCGATCACGCGCTCCCGCGCGCGGTCGGCCTCCTGCTGCCGCATCACCTTACTCTCGGTAAGGGAGAGCTTCTCCCGCTGCATCACCGCCGCCTCGAACGCCTGGAGCGCGCGCCGTACGGGGTCGAGCGCATGACTCTTCCGATCGATCTCCTCCATTCCGCCCCCTTGCCTGACGAGTGTCCTGCTACCAAATACACCCGCATGCCGGACCCGGCAAGGGAACGCCCGTCACCGGATCCCGACCGCGCACTGGAGGAGGTCCTGTCCCGCCCCACCCCCGAGGTGATCGCGGCGGCGCGCGACCTCGCCGGCGACGTGCTCGTGCTCGGGTGCAGCGGGAAGATGGGCCCGAGCCTGCTCCGGCTCCTGCACCGCGCCGTGGGCGACGCGGGCGTCGCCAGCCGGGTCATCGGCGCCGCCCGGTTCTCGGATCCGGCGCTGCGGCAAGCGCTCGAGCGCGACGGCATTCCCACCGTCAGCTGCGATCTCCTGGACCCCGCGGCGCTGACGGCGCTGCCGGACGCCCCCAATGTGGTGCTGATGGCCGGGCAGAAGTTCGGCAGTACCACGGACCCGGCCGCCACGTGGGCCACCAACACGTTGCTCCCCGGCCTCGTGGCGCAGCGGTTCGCCGACGCGCGGCTGGTGGCGTTCTCGACCGGCAACGTGTACCCCCTGACCCCGGTGGGCCGGGGCGGCTCGGTGGAGACCGACCCTCCGGGACCCATCGGCGAGTACGCGCAATCGGCCCTCGGGCGCGAACGCGTGCTCACCCATCTCGCGCGCCGCAACGGGACCCCGATGGCGATCCTCCGGCTCAACTACGCGGTCGAGCCCCGCTACGGCGTGCTGCGGGACATCGCCGACCGCGTGCGGCGTCGGGAGCCGCTCGATCTTGCCATGAGCCACGTGAACGTGATCTGGCAGCGCGACGCCAACGCCGTCGCGATCCGGGCGTTCGCGCATTGTGCCGTGCCGCCCGTCGTCCTGAACGTGACCGGTC
>JAOTWJ010000061.1 GCA_029862925.1 Gemmatimonadota bacterium | reverse complement strand
CCGCCCGCCTGTTCTGCCAGCTGAGGAACACCGCCTCGATGGCACCCCACAGCTGATCCCAGGCGTCGTGCGGGAACCCCTCACCCGTGCTGCGGGCCACCATACCTTTGAACTGGCCCACCAACTGCCGCAGGGTGGCGGCGGGGAGGTCGATCTCCCGGGTGACCCCGTGGGCCCGTTTGGCCGCCTCGAGTCCCGCCTCGAAGGGATCGGCCTCACCGGGTTGGGCCTTGAGTCCGCAGACCACGTCCCCGTACATCTGGACCAGCCGGCGGTAGGAGTCGTAGGCAAACGACGCATTCCCCGACTCCGCGGCCAAGGCCTCGGCGGTCACGTCGTTCAGACCGAGGTTCAGGATCGTGTCCATCATGCCCGGCATGGAGACCGCTGCCCCCGAGCGCACCGACACGAGCAGCGGCCGCGGCTGACCGCCGAAGGTCCGGCCTGTCACGCGCTCGAGGCGCGCCACGGCCTCCCGGATCTCCGCGCGCACGGCGTCCGGGAGGGACCGGGACTCGAGATACTCGAGGCACACGCGCGTGGAGAGCGTGAACCCCGGCGGGACGGGAACGCCGAGGTTGGCCATCTCGGCCAGATTGGCGCCCTTGCTGCCCAGGATCGGTTTCATGGCGATGCCGCCTTCGGCGGTGCCGTCGCCAAAGAAATACACGTGTTGGGTCATGATCAGCCCACGATCAGGGGCATCGGCTCACGATCGGGAAGATCGACGACGTCGTGCAGGTCCGTGGGATACTGTCCGGAGAAGCACGCGTCGCAGTACCGATCGCCGGCGTCGACGGCCCCGTGGAGCCCCGGGAGAGAGAGATACCCAAGCGAATCGACACCCAGATGGGCGCGGATCTCGGCGGTGGAGTGACTGGAGGCAATCAGCTCGGCGCGTGTGGGCGTATCGATGCCGTAGTGGCATGGCCCGGCAATCGGGGGTGACGCGACCCGGAAATGGACTTCCCGCGCCCCCGCCTGCCGCAGCATCTGCACGAGCTCGCGTGAGGTCGTACCCCGCACGACCGAATCATCCACCACTACGACACTCTTGCCGGCGATGACATCCTGCACCGGATTGAACTTGATGCGCACCTTCGCCACGCGCGTGGCTTGGCCCGGGTTGATGAACGTCCGTCCCACGTAGTGATTCCGGATCAGCCCGTGCTCGAGCTTGAGCCCGCTCTCGTCCGCGTAGCCGAGCGCCATCGCATTCGAGGAGTCGGGCACGGAGAACACGCTGTCGGCCCCCGGCGCGGGATGCTCGCGCGCCAACGCCCGCCCCAGCGCGCGCCGCACGCGATCGACCGACTGCCCAAAGACCGTGCTGTCGGGCCGGGAGAAGTACACCAACTCGAAGATGCAGCGGCGCGAGGGTTTGCCGGGCAACCGGGGAAGCTCGTCCAGCCGACCGTCCTCGATCTTGACCCAGTCGCCGGGCTCGAGCTCGCGCACCATGCGCGCGCCGACGATGTCGAGCGCGCACGTCTCGGACGCCAGCACCCACCCGGCCCCGAGCCGTCCGAGTACCAACGGGCGAAACCCTCGCGCGTCCACGATCCCGTAGAGAGTGCGCCCCACCGTGAGCACGAGCGAGTAGGCGCCCTCGACGCGCTCGAGGGCGTCCTGGATCTGGTCCTCGATCCGCCGCGCATCCGAGCGCGCGATGAGGTGCACCAGCACTTCGGAATCCGACGACGATTGGAAGATAGACCCCTGGCGAACGAGATCCGCCCGGAGCTCACGGGCATTGGTCAGATTCCCGTTGTGCGCCAGGGCGAGCGGCCCGCCGTGGTAGTTCACGAGGCCCGGTTGTGCGTTCGCGAGGACGGAACTGCCCGTGGTGGAGTACCGGGTGTGGCCGATCGCCACGTCGCCCACGAGCCGCCGCAGCGTGTCGGGCTCGAAGACCTCGTTGACGAGCCCCATACCGCGATGCCCGTGGGCCCGGCCGTCCCGCGTGACCGACACGATCCCGGCGGACTCCTGGCCGCGATGCTGCAGGGCGTAGAGACCGAGATACACGAGCTGCGCCGCGTCCTGCAGGCCGGTCACTCCAAACACGCCGCACATGCGATCAGTCCTCGGGGATGCCGGGCGGGCGGAGCCGGCGCGGAGCGGCCCGGGGGTGCGTGCGGCGGGCACCGCCCCGGGAACCCTCCACCGGGGTCGCGGTCATGCGGTCGGCTTCTTGGGCCGCGTCGGATGCCGAACGGCCTCCACGATGGACCGGAAGACGCCGCCCACCCCCTTGCTCGCGTTCAGCTCCACGAGACGCTGCGCCTCGCCCTCATCGAACCAGAGCCCGTGGCAGTCGGGACACCGCTCCACTTCGATGCCCTGGTAATGCTCCACCCGGAGGTCCCCGCCGCAGCGGGGACACTTCATGAAGTGGCTCTGCCGCTCCGCCCGCTGCGACGCCTCCTGCGCCTCTTGTTTGAGCGCCTTGATGCGCTCGGCCTCCTGGCGGACGAAGTACTCTTCCTCGTTCCGGCTAGGGTTTATAGGCATGGCTCAGGACGAACTCCCTCCGCCCGTCACGGGCGGGGTGGGAACGGCAGGGCGACCCGGCGGCGACGACGACTGCCCGGAGTACGTGTGTCCGGGACCGCGCACGATCGCATCCACGACCTGCCCGTTCTGGAGGAACACCACGTCGAATGTCCCGCAGGCCAGCTCGCATCCGTTTCGGAAGTACAGATACGCGAAGTCCCCTGCGGTACGCTCGGCGACGGGCGGCCCCCACACAGTAATCACCTCGTCCCGCGACATCCCGGGATTGACCGTCCCGGTCTGCGTCGGCGTCCATGGCTCCTCCGCCGCAAGTTGGACCCCAGGCTGGCGGGGCGAGGCCGCGGGCTGCTGGGCCGCCGACGGCTGACGCGCCGGGGGTGTGGCGGTGGGCGTCCCGGCGGGCGCCGGGGCGGTGACCGCCGAGTCCGTCGCCTGCGCGGCGACGGCCGTCGTGTCCTGCTCGCCACCCCTCCCGATGGGGGACTGGCAGGCGGTCGTTCCGATCCCGACCAACAGGATCGCGGTGCAGGTTCGCCAAGTCATGCGACGCCTCCTCGCGAGAATCGTGATCCCTCTGCGCACTCCAGACGCGCCGGGGGCAGACAGACCGGGCCTCCGCCGATGCGGTTCAGGGGACCACCCTAAATAATAGCGTCCGGCCATCGGCGCACGGGCTCGGCACCACCGAAGCCGGCCGTCCCGCGTTTGACAGCATGGACTCCGGCCGGGGGCCCCACCGCGATCCGGATCACGTTGCCCCCTCGTCGCGCTCCCCCAGCTGCCCGTTGTCCTCCTCGTCGCCCCGCTCGAGGAACCCCACCACCGCAGCCCGCCCGAGCCCGTAGGTCAGGTACGCGATCCCGAGCGGGAAGAAGAAGATGTCGCGCGACCAGATCCCGAACGCCAGGACCGTGAGCACGACGGCGAGCCCCACCAGCCCGCGCAGCGTCCGCACGCCGATGCGGGGCAGCCGCGCGTACCGGATTGTGCTCACCATCGCGAGGCTCAGCCCCATCGTGAGGAAGATGATGATCTGCGACCAGGGCAGCGCGGCGAGCTGCGACTGGAAGAACTCGGTTTGCGTGAACGGATAGTAGGTCGCCAGCGTCATCCCCGCCGCGGGCGACGGCAGGCCGTGAAACGCCCCCACTGGATCGTGACCCGTATCGCTCACGTTGTAGCGCGCGAGCCGGAGCGCCACGCACACCACGAACCCATACGAGAAGAGCCACGTGAACCCACCCTGGCTCGCGAAGACCAGGTGATACACCAGCACCGCGGGCGCGACGCCGAAGCTCACGATATCGACGAGGGAGTCGAGTTCCGCTCCGAACCGCGAGCCCGTCTTGCTCATGCGGGCCACGCGGCCGTCCAGCGTGTCCATCACGCCGGCCAGCACGATGTACCAGCTCGCCCGATAGAATTCGCCACGCGAGGCCAGCACGAGCGCCCAGATCCCGAACAGGAGATTGGCCAGCGTGAACATGCTCGGCACGACCACCACGACGCGCCGCACGTTGGGGCGGCCCCGCCGCGCGCGCTTCACGGCCACTCCCCGATGACCGTCTCGCCGGCGCGCGTTCGGTCGCCGACTTGAACGCCGGGCACCGCGTCCGCCGGGAGGAACGTGTCGACACGCGACCCGAACCGGATCAAGCCGAGCCGCTCACCCTGCGTGACCGTCTCCCCGACCGCCGGATCGGTGACGATGCGCCGCGCCACGAGGCCCGCGATCTGCCGCACCAACACGGGCCCGCGCGCCGTCCGGATCCCGAGCGACATCTGCTCGTTGTGCTCGCTCGCCTTGTCGAGCGTGGCATTCACGAACGTGCCGGGTCGGTAGGCCCGCAGGGCCACCGTCCCGCTCACCGGATGCCGGTTCACGTGCACGTTGAAGACGTTCATGAAGACTGAGATCCGCAGGGCGCGCCCCCGCACGAACTCCGGCTCGTCGAGCTCCACGATGCTCACCACGCGTCCATCGGCCGGGGCAATGACCAGACCGTCGCCGCGCGGTCCCTGGCGCGCCGGATCTCGGAAGAAGGCCGGGATCCACAGGGCCACGGGCAACCACGCCACGGGCGCGGCCCACCACCCCCCGCCCGCGACCGCGGCGAGCGCACCAAGGGCCCCGAGCACCCCGAAGCCCACCAGGATGAACGGCCTCCCCTCGCGCGCGAACTTCACGCCGTCCCGGGGAGCGGCATGCCCGTGATCTGTCGAAAGGCAGCCCGGTAGCGCTCGCTGGTGGCTTGCACCACCGCCGCCGGCAGGTCCGGTCCGGGCGCCTCGCCGCTCCAGCGTTTTTCCCGGCGCAGGCCGGCCAGGTAGTCCCGCAGCGGCTGCTTGTCGAAGCTCGGCTGTCCGCGCCCCGGGGCGTACTGGTCCGCGGGCCAGAAGCGCGAGGAGTCCGGCGTGAGGATCTCGTCGATTACCAGCAGCTCACCCGCGGCCGTGCGACCGAACTCGAACTTCGTATCGGCGATGATGATGCCGCGGGTCGCCGCGCGATCGCGGCCGGCGGCGTACAGCGCGAGGCTCGCCGCTCGCAACCGGCTCGCCACCTCGGCGCCCACGCTGGTCTCCATCTGCGCAAAGGTGATGTTCTCGTCGTGGCCCACGTCGGCCTTCGTCGCGGGGGAGAAGATGGCTGGGTCGAGCCTGGCGCTCTCGGTGAGTCCGGGCGGCAGCGGCTCTCCCGCCAGCGTGCCGCGCTCGCGGTACTCGGCCCAGGCCGAGCCCGACAGGTAGCCGCGCACGACGCACTCCACCGGAAGCGGCGTCGTGCGGCGACACAGCATGGCCCGTCCGGCCAGCAGGCGTTTGTGCGGTGCCAGGGCGGGGACCTGCGCGACGATCTGGTCGACGTCCGCCGAGAGGAAATGGCTCGGCACCACGTCGGCGAGCGCGTGGAACCACCAGGCGCTCAGCTGTGTGAGCACGGCCCCCTTGCGGGGAATCGGATTGGGGAGCACGACGTCGAAGGCGCTCACCCGGTCGCTCGCGACGAGCAGCAGCGTCTCGTCGTCGACGGCGTAGACTTCCCGCACCTTGCCCCGTCGCACCAGCGGCAGGGGCAGGGCACTCTCCTTCAGGATGACATCACTCACAGGGTTACTCCTGCCTGATCGGCGATCGCCAGCGGAGCCAGCCGTTGGAGCAGGGGATCGAGATGGTCCTGCACGTAGTCCGCGACCTGCGCCGGCGCCCGGCCCACGTAGCGTCCCGGATCGAGCTCGGCGCTGAGACGGGCCGCGTCCACCTGCGCAAAGGCCGCGTCACCGGCGAGTCGGTCCAGCAGCGTATTGGGCTCTCCACGTTCGACGGCCTCGCTGACCGCCCGCGCATGCCGCCGAATCACCTCGTGCAGCGACTGCCGGTCGCCCCCCGCCGTCACCCCGAGCATGAGCCACCGCTCGGTGGCCATGAACGGCATCGTCCGTTCGACGTTGCGGCGGATGGTGGCCTCACGCACCTCCAGCCCGGCCGCGAGGTCGCGCGCGAGCAGCAGCAACGCGTCCGCGGCGAGGGCGGCATCGGGCAGCACGAGCCGGCGATTCGCGCTGTCGTCCAGCGAACGCTCCAGCCACTGCGTGGCGGCGGTGTACGCCGTGTTGTCGCGCAGCGCGATGAGGTAGCGGGCAATCCCGCACAGCCGCTCGGCCCGCATGGGGTTGCGCTTGTACGGCATCGCGGAGGAACCCACTTGGTCCGGCTCCGCCGGCTCGAGCAGCTCGCCCTCGTGCTGCAGCAGCCGCAGGTCGGTGCCGAACTTCGCGCTCGACTGCCCCAGCCCCGCCCAGCCGTCGAGCACCGCCGCGTCGACCTTGCGCGAGTAGGTCTGTCCGGAGACGGGCACGGACGTCGCGAATCCGAAGGCCGCGGCGATGCGGCGGTCGAGCTCCCGGACCTTCGCCTCGTCCCCGCCGAAGAGGTCCAGGAAGCTCGCCTGGGTGCCCGTCGTGCCCTTGCACCCGCGGAAGGGCAGCGTTTCCGCCGTGCGCAGCAGGGCCTCGGCGTCCAGCGCGAAGTCGTGCGCCCACAGGACCGCGCGCTTGCCGACAGTCGTGAGTTGCGCCGGCTGGAAGTGCGTGTACGCCACGGTCGGCCGACTCGCCTGCGCGACCGCGAGCGCGCGGAGGGCGGCCAGGACGCCATGGAGTCGCCCCAGCAGCAGCCGCGTGGCCTCGCGCAGCACGATGAGATCGGCGTTGTCGGTGACGAAGCAACTCGTCGCGCCGAGGTGCAGATACGGGCGGGCAGCCAGCGCCTGGTCCCCGAAGTGGTGAATGTGCGCCATGACGTCGTGGCGCAGCCGGCGTTCCTGGTCGCGCACCGCCGCGAGGTCGCAGTCGTCGAGATGGGCCCGCATCGCGGCGATCGCCGCCGGGGGGATCGGAACCCCGAGGTCGCGCTCGGTCTCCGCCAGCGCGAGCCAGAGGCGGCGCCAGAGGCCCGCCCGGTGGGTGGCGCTCCAGAGCTGTGCCATGGCCGGCGAAGCGTACCGGGAGGCGAGCGGCGACGTGTACGGAGTGGTCATCGCACGTAGAAATCGGAGAAGACCAACCGCGCGCCGCGCTCGAGATAGACGCGGATCGCGCTGCGGCCCCGCGCCGCACGCAGCACCCGCTCGACGTCCTCCGCGCGCTCGATCGGCGCGCGGTTGATCTGCCGAATCACGTCGCCAGCGCGCATCCCGGTCTGGCGCTGCGTCTCCTCGGGGACGTCGTAGATCAGGGCGCCGCGCTCACTCCGGATGCCCCGCTCCTGCCGGATAGCCGGCGTGAGCGTGATGAGCCGCACCCCGCCCAGGACGTCGACCTTTTCCGCCCGCGCGGTCGGGAGATCCTCCACGACGAGCCGCACCGAGCGTTCGCGGCCGTCGCGCGCCACGACCACCGGAATCGTGTCACCCGGCCCCGCGTCGAGCTTCACCGCCTCCCAATCGAGGAACGTCCGGATGGGGCGCCCGCGCGAGCGCACGAGTACGTCGCCGTCCCGAATCCCCACCCGCTCGGCAGGGCTCCCCGCCGTGACCGCCGTGACAACCAGGCCGCCGCGGCGGGTCCACTCGCGCATCCCGTCGGCACCCACGACGTCCAACCCGACCCATGCACGCCGCACCGCCCCGAACTCCGTCAATTCGCGCGCCACGCGCAGCGCGCGCTCGATCGGAATCGCGAATCCGATGCCCTCCGACCCACCCGACTGTGAGAGAATCGAACTGTTGACCCCGACCACCTCCCCGCTGGCCGTGGCCAGCGGGCCGCCGCTGTTGCCCGGGTTGATCGCCGCGTCCGTCTGGATCATGTCGACGTAGATCCCCGACTGGGTACCCGACGGGATGAGGTTGCGCCCGACCCCACTCACGACCCCCGCTGTGACGGTCGGCTCCGTATTGCCGAGCAGATAGCCGAACGGATTCCCCACCGCCACGACCCACTCGCCGATCACCAGATCCCGGCTCGTGCCCAGGGGGGCCACCGGGACATCGCGGGCGTCGATCCGCAGCACCGCGATATCCGTGAGCGGGTCTTCGCCGAGCAGCCGGGCCGGGTGCTCCGTACCGTCCCGGAAGGTGACGACGATCTGCTCGGCACCCTCGACAACGTGCTGATTCGTGATCACCAGCCCGTCCGGCGAGATGACGAAGCCGGACCCGAGACCCTGGACGGTGCGCTCGACGTCCGGCGGGGTGAAGAACATGCCCCACAAATCCGTGGCCGCCTGCCGTGCGCGTCGCACGACGTGGACACTGACGACCGCCGGCGCCACGCGCTCCGCCGCCGTCACGATCGCCGTGCGCCGCGACCCGTCGAGCGCCGCCGACGCCGGCGGAGGGCTCGCCTGCGCCAATGCCGGGGGCGCGTCGGACGACGCGCCCCGACACGCGGCGGCCAGCAGCGTCAACCCGACGAGCCCGCGGTTCACGCCCCGACCTTGGCCCGCGTCTGCAGCTTGCTCCAGTCGTTGAGGAACTGATCCAGCCCCCGATCCGTCAGCGGATGGAGCAGGAGTTTCCGGAGCACCTCCGCGGGCATCGTCGACACATCCGCACCCAGCATCGCGGCGTCCACGACATGGCGCGGATGACGGATGGAGGCGGCGAGGATCTGCGTCTCGATCCCGTAGTTGTCGAAGATCACCCGGGTCTCGCGAATCACGTCCATGCCGTCATGCCCGATGTCGTCGAGGCGTCCCAGGAACGGGGAGACATACGTGGCGCCCGCCTTCGCGGCGAGAAGGCACTGGATCGCGCCAAAGCACAAGGTCACGTTGACACGGATTCCGTCGGCCGCGAGGCGCCGCACGGCCGGCAAGCCGTCCTCGATCATCGGGATCTTGACCACGACGTTGTCGGCGACCTTCGCGAGCTCCTTGCCCTCGGCGTACATCTCCTCGGTGCTGAGCGCCACGACCTCGGCACTGACCGGTCCCTCCACCACGGAGCAGATCTCTTTGAGCACATCCCGGGGGTCGAGGTCCCCGGCCACCTTCGCCAGCAGCGTTGGGTTGGTGGTAATCCCGTCGATGAGGCCGCCGCGCGCGGCCCAACGGATCTCGCTCAGATTCGCGGTGTCGAGAAAGAACTGCATAAGTCCAGGTCCCCTCCGAGATGAGACTCCGGGTAGCGGGCGCCCACGAGATACAGACCCTCCGGCGGGGCCGGTGGACTGGCGTCGCGATTGTCGGTGCTCTGGAGGAGGCGACGGATGTCGTCGATCGGGCGCCGCCCCAACGCCACCTCGACCGCGATCCCGACCAGGAACCGCACCATCCGGTGCAGGAACCGGTCCGCCTCGACGAGAAAGATAAAGCCCTCCCCCCGCGCGCGCGCGCGCCACTCCGCGACGTCAAGCGTGCAGCGGTAGTGCGGCTTGGCCTGCCCAACGGTCGAGAGGCCGCGGAAGTCGTGCGTCCCCCGAACGCAGTCCGCGCTGGCCTGCAGGGCGGCGGGATCGAGCGCTCGGCCCAGTGCCCACTCGAAGGGGCGGCGGAACGGGGAACGCGCGCCGGCATCACAGCCAACGACATAGCGGTAACAGCGGCTCGTCGCGTGCTTCCGCGCGTGAAACCCGCGACGGGCGGGCCCCGCCCGGACCACCCAGATGTCGCCGGGCAGCATCGCATTGAGCGCCCGCACCAGGTCGGCCTCCTCCCACGGACGGCCCAGTCGAAAGCTCACCACCTGCCCCAACGCGTGCACCCCGGCGTCAGTTCGACCGGCGGCGTGCACCACGACGCGCGCGCCGGCGAGTTGCGCCAGCGCGGCTTCCACCTCGCCCTGGACGGTGCGGGCGGTCGCCTGGCGCTGCCATCCCGCAAAGCCGTGGCCCGCGTACTGAAGAACGGCAAACCAGGTGACGGCGGCCATGCGGCGGTGAATGTACCGCTCCAAGGATGCTACGGACAAGTAATTCAATGGGTTGCGGCGTTGACACTCGGCTCCGGACCGGCGTAGCATTCCGCGCATGTCCGACGCGCTGACCCGGGCTCTTGGTGCGCTTGCACGCGGCGAGCGCCTGGGTGAAGACCTAGTCGCCGCGGCCTTTGCCGTGCTGATGTCCGGGTCGGCACCGCCCACCCGGGCGGCCGCCCTGCTGATGGGCCTGCGCGTGCAAGGCGAAACCGGATCGGAACTGGCCGGTGCCGCCCGCGCCCTGCGCGCGGTGATGCGGCGGGTCGATCTGCCGGGGATGTCGGAGGCCGTCGACACCTGCGGCACGGGCGGCGGAACGGTGGCGACCTTCAACGTCAGCACGGCGGCGGCGTTCGTGGCCGTCGGGGCCGGAGCGCGCGTCGCGAAACACGGGAACCGCTC
Organism: Gemmatimonadota bacterium; assembly: GCA_029862925.1. Taxonomy (GTDB): domain Bacteria; phylum Gemmatimonadota; class Gemmatimonadetes; order Gemmatimonadales; family GWC2-71-9; genus JAOTWJ01. The sequence continues at coordinate 7,356 of JAOTWJ010000061.1, read as the reverse complement.
GTACACGTCGCGTTGCGGATCGGCCGACGTGCTCGAGGCCCTGGGCGTGGACCTCACCCAGACGGCCGCGCGGGCGGCCGCCGTCCTCGCGCGCGCCGGCATGGTGTTCCTGTTCGCACCGGAGTTTCACCCCGCGATGCGCTACGTAGCCCCGGTGCGCCGCGAGCTCGCGGTGCCTACGATCATGAACCTGGTGGGTCCGCTGGCGAATCCGGCTGCCGTGCGGCGGCAGGTGGTGGGCGTGGCCGATGCCGAGCGCGCGCCCGTGGTGGCCGACGCCCTCGCCCGCCTCGGCACCGAGCATGCGCTCGTCGTGCACGGTGCGGTTGGTATGGACGAGATTGCCCCGACCGGGCTGACACAGGTGTGGGAGATCCGGGATGGCGGCGTCGCGACCTGGTCGCTCGACCCCGCTCGGCACGGCCTCGAGCATCGTGACCTCGGCGCGCTGCGGGGCGGGGAACCGGGAGACAACGCGCGGCGCATCGAATGCCTGTTGGCCGATCCGGCGCGGGACCGCGCGGCGCGTTGCGCGACGGTGCTCAACGCGGGGGCGGCGGTCTACGTGGCAGGGTTGGCTCCGACCGTGGCCGACGGGTTTGGCCTGGCGGGGGCGGCGCTCGAGGACGGGCGGGCCGCCGGCGCCTTGGCTGCGCTCCGGGCCGCGACCTGATTCAGAACTTCCGAATGACCCCCACCACCACCCCTTGAATGAGCAGGTCGTTCTCGTGGACCCGAATGGGCTGCATGCGCTCGTTCGCCGGCTGGAGACGGATCCACCCGTTCGCCTCGCGGTACAACCGCTTGACGGTGGCCGACGTCCCGTGCACGAGGGCGATCACCATCTCCCCGTTGTCCGCCGCGTTGCGGTTGTGCACGACGACGAGATCCCCGTCCTCGATGTGATCGTCGACCATCGAGTCGCCGCGCACGCGCAGGACGTAGGCCGCGCCCCGCCGGGGGAGGAGGTCGTTGGGGACAGCGATGGTCTCGGGATGCGCGATGGCTTCAATGGGCTCGCCCGCCGCGACCTGTCCGAGCAGCGGGAGCTCGGTGGCGCCGGTCTGGCCGGGCGTGGGGAGCACCTCGATGGCCCGGCTTTCATTGTGGGCCCGGCGGATGTATCCCTTGCGCTCGAGGTTGGTGAGGTGCTCGTGGACCGTGGCGAGGGAGCTGAAGGCGAACTGGTCGGCAATCTCCTCGAACGACGGCGCGATGCCGTTCGTTCGAATATAGTTTTCCAAGAAGTCGAGGATCTGCTTCTGGCGACGCGTCAACGGCATCCCACGCCTCCGGCCGATCTGTTCCCGAACGGACCCCGAAGCTAGTATACCCGAATACTACCCGAACCGCAAGCAGGCCGTGGTGACCGTAACGCTGGAGTCCATCCTCGATGCCGCCCGCGCGCGTGTGCGCCAGCTCCGCGCCCACCGCGGCAGCATCGAGGAGGCGGCGCGCGCGGCACCCGTCGCGCCGGACTGGTCCACGGGCCTGCGCGGGTCCACACTGACGGTCATTGCCGAGGTCAAGCGGCGATCGCCGTCGGCGGGGCCCATTGCCCCCGAGCTCGATCCGGCGACGCACGCCCGCGCATTCGTGGCGGGCGGCGCGGGGGCGATCTCGGTGCTCACCGACGAGGCCCACTTTGGGGGGTCGCTCGCCGACCTCGAGGCGGTCGCGTCTGCGGTCTCGGTCCCCCTGCTCCGCAAGGACTTCATCCTGGACCCGTTGCAACTCCACGAATCCCGCGCTGCCGGCGCGTCCGCGGTGTTGCTCATCGTGCGTGTGCTTGCTCCGGCGCAGCTGGCCGACCTCAGCGCCGTGGCCGGGGACCTCGGGCTGGCCCGGCTCGTCGAAGTGCACACGCTCGACGAGCTCGAGCTGGCGGTTTCCCTGGAGCCCGAGAGCATCGGGGTCAACAGCCGCGACCTGGAGACGTTTCGCGTGCAGTTGGACGGTGCGGAGACCGTACTGCGCGCCGTGCCGCCCGAGGTCACGGCCGTGGCGGAGTCGGGAATCGCCACCCGGACGGACGTCGAGCGGGTTGCGGCGTGGGGGGCGGACGCTATTCTGGTGGGCACGGCCCTCGCGCGCGCACCCGATCCGGCGACGCGCGTGGCGGCGTTGTCCGGCGTGGGCCGACGCGGGCGCGGAGCGACCCGTGACGCACGGAGAACCACGAGTGCTGATCGCTGAGCCGATGCCGACCACGGGCCGCTTCGGACCGTTCGGAGGCCGCTACGTACCGGAAACGCTCGTCGCCGCGCTCGAGGACCTCGCGACGACGTATGATGCCGTGCGTGACGACACCGGATTTCAGGCCGAGCTCGGTGGGCTGCTGCGCGAGTACGTCGGTCGCCCCACGCCCCTCTCGGAGGCCCCCCGCCTCTCGGAGGCAGCCGGCTGCCGTGTCCTGCTCAAGCGTGAGGATCTTGCGCACACGGGCGCGCACAAGATCAACAATACGCTCGGCCAGATCCTGCTCGCGCGCCGCATGGGCAAACACAGGATCATCGCGGAGACGGGGGCCGGACAGCACGGGGTCGCCACCGCGACCGCCTGCGCCCGCTATGGGCTCGCGTGCGTCGTGTACATGGGCGCCGACGACATGGAGCGGCAGCGGCTCAACGTGTACCGCATGGAGTTGCTCGGGGCGACGGTCGTGCCGGTGACGGCCGGCACCCGTACCCTCAAGGATGCCACCAACGAAGCCCTGCGCGACTGGGTAACCAATGTCGTCACGACACACTACGTGCTCGGGTCTGTGGTTGGTCCTGATCCCTTCCCCCGTCTCGTGCGTGATTTCCAGGCCGTGATCGGGAGGGAGGCGCGCGCGCAGGTACTTGATCGCGTGGCGCGGCTGCCCGACGAGGTCGTCGCCTGTGTCGGCGGAGGCTCCAATGCCATGGGCATCTTCGCCGGCTTCCTGGACGCGCCGGCCGTCCGGCTGATCGGCGTCGAGGCCGCTGGTGAGGGCCTCGCCTCCGGCCGCCACGCCGCCTCGCTGGCGGCGGGGCGGCCCGGCGTGCTGCACGGCAGCTTGAGCTACCTGCTGCAGAGCGAGGACGGCCAGGTTCTGGGGGCGCACTCGGTATCCGCGGGGCTCGACTACCCCGGGGTCGGCCCGGAACACGCCTTCCTCAAGGAGTCCGGGCGCGCGACGTACGCCGCCGTGTCCGACACGGACGCGCTGGCCGCCTTTGAAACACTGGCCCGTCTCGAGGGCATTGTGCCCGCACTCGAGCCGGCGCACGCCGTCGCCTGGGTCCTCGCGCAGGCGGCGGGACGACAGGGAGACGAGGTGGTGGTGCTCAACGTGAGCGGCCGGGGCGACAAGGACGTCGCGCACGTCGCGGCGCTCAGCGGGGCCACGCGGTGACCGAGGCGACCGAGGCGGGCTGGGAAGTCGACGCGACGCCCGTCGAGGCGTTCCTGCAGGCGCTGCTCAAGGCCCTGCGGGCGGCCCAGCTGTACCTCCCCAACAATCCCGTGTACCAAACGGCCATGGCGAACGTGCAGAAGGCGTTCCCACCGGTCTGGGAGGCAATGGACGAGCTCCGGCTGTCCGTGCTGGAGAGCGAACTCAAGTGGGAGGGACGAGTCGTGCTCAGCCAGGCGCGGGCGGAGAGCCTGGCGTGGGTGTTGTTCAAGGACGGCGTCCGGACGCTGACCCTCTCCCCGGGGTCGGAGAGTGAGGAGGTCGTCCGCCTGCTGCAGGTCATCAACAAGGCCCGGCTCCTGCCCGCCGACGCCGAAGACGATCTGCTCACGCTGCTCTGGGAGCAGGACTTCCAGTACATCCGCTACGACGCGATCGAGCTCGCAGCCGACGACCAGCCGCAACTCGACAAGCTCGGTGAGGAACAGGCCGTCGACGCGGTGGCCCCCCAAACCGTCCGCGAGGCGGCAGAGGAACCGGAACCTGAGCGGCCGTCGGGCGTCGTCAAGCTCGAGGATTTCGACTCGACCTTGTACTTCCTCGACGAGAAGGACGTCAACTATCTCCGCGATGAAATCGAGCGGGAGTATCAACAGGATCTCCGCAGTAACATCCTGTCGATCCTGTTCGACATCGTGGAACTGCAATCGTTCCCGACGGTGCGGGCCGAGATCATCACGATCATCGAGAACTTCATTCCCTACCTGCTCGGGGTCGGAGACTTCCGGGCCGTGGCCCACCTGCTCCGCGAGTTGCGCGTCCTGGTGGACCGGGCGCGGGAACTCCTGCCCGAGCACCGGCAGGTCCTGACCGACCTGCCCGCCCGCCTGTCACAATCCGAGGCGGTGGCCCAGCTGCTCCAGTCACTCGACGAGGCGGTGGTGCACCCGAGCGAGGAGGATCTCGGGGCGCTGTTCCGGGAGCTGCGGGGCGAGGCGCTGGAGACGGTGCTCGATTGGCTGCCGCGGCTCACGAACGAGCGGGTGCGCGAACTGCTCACCGCCGCCGTGCAGCGCCTCGCCGCCGCGCATCCGGACGAACTCGCCAAGGCGCTGGCCAACGAGAACCCGGCCGTCGTCATCGAAACCGCGCGGCTTGCCGGGCGCCTCCGCCTCGCGCCCGTCGTCCCGGCGCTCGGCGGATTGCTCATCGCCGAGACGCCGGCCGAGATCAAGGTCGTGACCGTGGAGGCGCTGGCGGCCATGGGCACGCCCGGCGCGATGCAGCAACTCGAGCGCGCCGTCGATGACGACGAGCGCGACGTACGGATCTCGGCGGTCCGCGTGCTGGGGGCGCGCGGGCATCGCGCCGCGCTCCCGCGCATCGAAACGGCCGTGCTGGCCAAGGGCCTCAAGGGCGCCGACCTGACCGAGAAGATGGCGTTCTTCGAGGCGTTCGGACTGCTGGGTGGGCCGGACATGGTGCGGCACCTGCGCCCGATGCTCCAGACCGGCGGGTTCCTCAAGAAGAAGAATGATCCGGAAACGCGGGCGTGCGCGGCGATGGCGCTCGGGAAGATCGGGACGGAGGACGCCCGTCAGGCGCTCGAGGAGGCGCTGCAGCAGGACAAGGACCCACTCGTGCGCAACGCCGTCGGCAAGGCGTTGCGGGAGGGGCGGTGAGCGCATGACGGATGCGGACGAGCGGCGGCCCCGCACCACCATCGCCGATGCGATGCAGACCACCGAGGGGCTGGTGCGCCACGCGGGCCGCCAGTTCCTGCTGCACTTCTACGCCGTCTTGCGGACCCTCAAGCTCTACCCCATCGAGAACGAGCTGGCCCAGCGGGCGCTCGACGAGCTGCACCAGTCGGCACTCTCGCTGCTCCAGGTCGAGGACCAGCTCGAAGTCCGGCTGTCCGGGGAGTTCATCTTCGTCAACGCGACGCGTCTCCGGCTCAACCTGGACAACTACGCGTCGTTCAGTCACGTCCTCGGGACACTGCGCAATGCCGGTGTCGGGGTCATGTCGGTCGACGAGCACGTCGAGCGGCGCGAGTGGCAGGTGTTCGCTTCGCTCCTGCTCGCGAGCGGGGCCCGGGAGCCGTCCCCCAATCGGCTCACGGAACTCTATCAGCGCATGCTCCAGGGCAGTGTCACCCACATCACGGTCGAGCCGCCGGCCGAGGACGAGGACCTCGAAGACGAGGCGCAGGCCAAGGAGGTGGCCAAGCGTACGTACGAGCGATCGGTCGCGGTAACGAAGGAAGTCGTGAACAGCATTCGGATGGGACGGAGTGCCAGCGTCAAGAAGGTGAAACGCGCGGTGCAGAGCATCGTCGACCAGGTGCTGAGCAACGAGGTGTCCCTGGTTGGCCTTACGACGATTCGCGACTACGACGAGTACACCTTCACGCATTCGGTGAACGTCTGCATCTTCAGCGTGGCAATCGGCAAGCGCCTGGGCCTCGGTCGGCTTCAGTTGTTCGACCTCGGACTGGCGGCGCTGCTGCACGATGTCGGCAAGAGCCGAGTCCCGGTCGAGGTCGTCACCAAGCAGGGGTCGCTCGACGAGGACGAGTGGCGGATCATGCAGTCGCACCCGTGGCTAGGCGTGCTCACGCTCTTCGGGCTGCGTGGCTACGGCGAGGTGCCGTATCGCGGGATCATCGTGGCGCACGAGCACCACATGAAGACGGATCTCTCCGGCTATCCCAAGGCGCTGCGCCCCCGCACGCTCTCCGTCTTCAGCAAGATCGTGGCAGTGGCGGATGGGTTCGACGCGGCCACTTCGCGCCGTACGTATCAGACGGTGCCGCTGCAGCCCGACGAGGTGCTGCGCGAGATGTGGGAGAACCCACGCCGAGGCCTGGACCCGGTGCTCGTCAAGGCCTTGATCAACTTGATGGGGGTGTACCCCGTTGGGACGTGCGTCATCCTGGACACGTACGAGATCGGACTCGTGCACGCGGCAAACGCAGACCTCACCCAGATCCACCGCCCGGTGGTGCGCCTCGTCCTCAGCACGGAAGGCCAGCGCCTGGTGCCGGCCCCGCTCGTGAACCTCGCCGATGCCGGCCCGGAGGGAAACTACAAGCGCACGATCATCAAGGTCACCGATCCCGGACGCTGGGGGATCACACCAGGTGACTATTTCGTCTGAGCGGGGGATTACAGCGCGCTGGCGGACGGTGCGGGCCGCAGGTCGGTCGGCGCTGATTCCGTACGTGACGGCCGGGTTCCCGTCGCGGGCGCGGTCGCTCGAGGCCCTGCAGATGGTGGCCGATGAGGGCGCCGACTTCGTCGAGGTCGGCGTACCGTTCAGCGACCCGCTGGCGGACGGGCCGGTGATCCAGCGGGCGTCGCATCACGCCCTGCAGCAGGGCATGACCACCGCCGGCGTCCTGGAGCTGGTGGCCGAGGCGGCCCTGCCGGTGCCCGTGATTCTGTTTTCGTATCTCAACCCCATTCTGCGGTACGGCGTCGACCGCTTCCTGCGCGACGCCCGGGCCGTGGGGGCGGACGGCCTGCTGCTCACCGATCTTCCAGGGGGAGCAGACCCCGGCCTCGAGGAGACGCTGCGGCGTGGGCCGCTGGATCTCATCCGGCTGGTGGCACCCACGACCTCGCCCGGCCGGCTGGTCGGCCTCCTCGCCTCGGCCGACGGGTTTGTCTATCTGATCGCCCGCCTCGGCGTGACGGGCGCCCGGACCCCCGTCACGGCCGAGCTCGCCCGTTCGGTCGCCGCCATCCGCGCGCGCTCGAGCCTCCCGATCGCCGTGGGCTTCGGGATCGACTCGGGCGAACAGGCACGCGCGGTGGCCGGGTTGGCGGACGGGGTGGTCGTCGGGACGGCACTCGTCCGCCGGCTCGCCGATGGCGTGCCCGCGGCACGCGCCCTCGTCGGCGAGCTGCGCCGGGCCCTCGACGCGGTGGCGGTGGCATGAAAGGCGACCGGATCATGCTCCGGGGCATGCG
>JAOTWJ010000217.1 GCA_029862925.1 Gemmatimonadota bacterium | reverse complement strand
CGTCCTGCTGGTCGGCGCCCATTTCGCGACAGTCCTCACCGCCGGCGGGTTCCTGGCGCGGTGGCGCACGATCGCCCTGCAGGAAGGGCTGCTGTGGACCTACGTGCTGGCCCCGCTCACGGTGGCGGCACGCGCAGTGACCGAAGCACCGCTGGGCCTCGGGCTGGGCCGCTCGGGCGTCGGTGTGCCGTTCCAGATCTACCGGTCCTGGCCGGAGGGCTTCTTCGTCGGCAGTGACGGCGATATCGGCCGGGTCGCCGTCGAGCTGGGCGTGATCGGGCTGGCCCTGTTGCTGCTCCTGGTGTTCGGCCTTCTCCCCCACGTGGCGCGCGCCCTCCGGGTGCTGCGCGATACAGTCTCGGAGCCGCTGGCCCTTGGCATCGGCGCCCTCATCGTGTCCACCGGACTCATCCTGCTGGTCGGGTCGCCGCTCACGTCCGCGCCCCACGGCACCATCTGGTGGTTCTTTCTCGGCGCGCTGCTTCGACTGGAACTGCTCGAGCACGAAGGGGCATCGGAGCCAACCGGTGCCTGAGCTCGACCTCGGCGCGGGCGCGGTGCATCGCGTCCCGAAGGCCCTTCGGGCCGATCGCGCCCGGGCCGTGCGCCCGGACGTGGTGCTCGACGTGCAAGCACCACTGCCGTTTCGCGACCGGTCGCTCGACCGCGTGTACTGCTTCGATCTGGTCGAGCACGTGCCCGACGTCCCGGCACTGCTGGCGGAGATTCACCGAGTGCTGCGGCTGGCGGGAACCGTATTCATCACGACGCCGCACTTCTCCTGCGCCAACGCGTTTACCGACCCCACGCATCGGCACCAGTTCGGCTGGCGTTCGTTCGACTATTTCACGGCGGACCATCCGCTCGCGTACTACTCGACGGGCCGCTTCCGGGTTCGCCACCGCGTGTTGCGGTTCCACGGGGGTCCCGTGGACGCCGTCGCACGGCGCGTCGCGAATCGCTGGCCCGACTTCTACGAGCACCGCCTCGCGTGGCTGTTGCCCGCCTGGTACCTCGAGGTCGAGCTGGAGGCCGCGTGAAGCGCGTCCTGCTGATCCCCGATCTGCCGGTCGAGCGCTGGCCGTCCATGGAACGCTACGCCTTGCGGCTGTGGCAGCATCTGCCGCAGGAAGCGCCGGATCTCGCGTATGCGCTGGCCGCCCCGGTGCGAGGCTTGGTGGCGAGCGAGCCCGCCGCCCGCCGCCAGTCGGAGGAACAGCCAGTAGCGCACCCCACCTCGTTCGGGTTCGAGCTGATGCGTTACGGGCAGCGATACGTGCGGTATCCAGCCCGCATCCGCGCGCGACGCGCCGATCTGTATCATGTGCTCGACCACTCCTACGCGCATCTCGGACGCAGCGCGCGCCGTGCGCCCGTGGTGGTGACCGTCCATGACCTGTTGCCGCAGATCACGGTACGGCGGCGCCCGCTCCACTTCCGTCACCACCTGCGCAACCTGCTGCTGCGACGCGTCCTCGCCGCCCTGCGCGAGGCGCGCGCGTGGATCGTTGCCACCGAATGGCTCCGCGGCGAGCTGGCCACGTGGCTCGGCCGCGACGAGGACATCCACGTCGTCCCGTACGGCGTGGACGACGCGTTCTTTGACGAGGCGGACGCAGGACGAGAGGCGATGCGGGACCGGCTTGGTATCCCGCCGGAGGCCTATGTCGTGCTCCACGTCGGGAGCGCGGTGGATCGCAAGAACCTCCCGGCCGTGATCGAGGGCACGGCGGGCCTGCGCGGGCGGGGCGTCCCGGCCTGGCTGCTCCAGGTGGGGGGGCGACTCAACGCCAAGCACCTGTCCCTGCTCCAGTCGATGGGGATCTCGGACCGCGTGACCCAGCTGCCCGAAGCCCCGGAATCCGATCTCCGGGCTGCCTACCGGGCGGCAGACGTGCTGCTCTTTCCCTCGCACTACGAGGGGTTCGGCCTGCCGCTGCTCGAGGCCATGGCGTCCGGCCTGCCGGTGATCACGTCGGGCGCCGGCGCGCTGGGCGAGGTGGCCGGCGACGCGGCCGTCGTCGTGCCGAGCCGCGATCCGGAGCGCTATGTCGAGGCACTGGTGGCGCTCGCGCAGGACAGCGCGCGCGCCGCCGATCTCCGCGAGCGCGGGCGCGCCCGGGCCCGCGGGTTCTCGTGGGCGGAAACGGCGCGCCGCACGGCGCAGGTGTATCGGTCCCTTGTCGGCACGTGACGCGGTACGGGTGACGGCGGTCGCCGCCTCCGCCCAGCTGGGCGGGACGGAGCGCGTGCTGCTGGACTTCGCCGCCCGGGCGTTCGAACACGACGTGGCACTCCGCGTCCTCGTGCCGAAGTCCGGACCGCTGGTCGACATCCTGAACGAGTTGGGTGTCCCCACCCAGGTCGTCCCGGCCAGCGCGCGGCTGCTACGCGGCTCGCAGCGGCCCGGCGCCCTGATCTCGCTGCCCTTCGCCATCGCCGGCCTCAAGGCGTGGGGTCGGGCGCTGCTGGCGCATCCCTTCCTGCGCGACACCGACGTGCTCTATTCGGTCGCGTTCAAGGCCCACGTGGCCACGGCGCCCTGGGACGGACCGATCGTGTGGCACCTGCACGAGTTTCCGCCCGCCATCACCGGCCTGTTCTGGAAGCAGCTCGCCCGGCGGACGCCGGCGGCGATGATTGCGAATAGCAAGGCGGTGGGGGCGGCATGGGGAGGACGGCATGACGGATTGACGGAAAGACGCAATGACGGAAGGACGGAAGGACGGAAGGACGGACTGATCGACATTCTTTCCGTCCGACCGCCATTCCGTCTTTCCGTCATTCCCAACGGCGTCGACCTCGATCGCTTCCGTCCACGCGAGCGCACCTTCTGGATGCACGACAAGCTGGGCATCCCGCATGACGATCGACTGATTGGCATGCCGGCCGTGCTGGCGCGCTGGAAAGGCCAGCTGGAGGTGCTCGACGCGTTTGCCCAGGCGGGCGACCAACTGCCGGAAGCGCATCTGGTGTTCGTGGGCGGCAGCATCTACGACACCGCGGCGGAGCGCGCTTACGAGCGGGTCCTGCGGACGGCGATCGAGCAGCGACGCACGGAGGGCGCAGACCGCGTGCACCTCGTCCCGTTTCAGGCCAAGATCGAGCTGGTATATCCGGAATTGGATCTGGCCGTGCACTACTCCACACGGCCGGAGGCGTTTGGGCGGGTCGTGCTCGAAGCCATGGCGTGCGGGGTGCCGGTCATCGCCGCGGCGGAAGGCGGGCCGCGGGAGGTCGTGACCGAAGGCGGCTGGCTAGTGGAGCCGCGCAACCCCGCGGCGCTCGCGGCGGCGATGGTGGGGGCGCTGGGGATGGCACCCGCCTCCCTGCGCCAACTCGGCGCGCAGGGGCGGGTCCGGGCCGAAGACCATTACTCCGCGCGGCGGTTTGCGCGGGAGGTGGCGGAGGTGATGTGGGAAGTGAAAAGTGAAAAGTGAAAAGGGTTAGCCATTGCGTGCTGGCGGCGACCGGCTGGTGCTTTCAGTTTTCACTTTTCACTTTTCACTTTGACAGAGATCCTATTCGCGAGCACCGACACCAACTCCCCGACTTCTCCACGGATCGCGCTCACACACGCGGCCGGCGGAAACTGCACGAGCACTCGCTGCCGGAATCCCTCCGCGTCGGGTACGCCGTCCATCTTGTTGAACACGTGCACCACCCGGCGTCCGTTGAGGTCCAGATCGGCCAGCACGCGGTCCACGACGTCCACCTGCTCCTCCCATTGCGGGTGGGCGGCGTCGATCACATGGAGGATGACCTCCGCGTCGCGGACTTCTTCGAGGGTCGCCCGGAAGCTCGCGACGAGCTTGTGCGGCAGCTTGCGGATGAAGCCGACCGTGTCCACCAGGCGGACGCTGCGGCCGTCGCCGACGTGCGCCTCGCGGGTGAGCGTATCGAGGGTCGCGAACAGCCGGTCCTCCACGAACGTCTCGGCCCCGGTGAGCGCGCGCAGCAGGCTCGATTTCCCGGCGTTGGTGTAGCCCACGAGCGCGGCGGTCGGGACGCCGCGGCGCTCCCTGCCCTGCCGCAGGACCGCGCGGTGGCGCTCGACGTCGGCCAGCTTCGTCTTCAGTCTGCTGATCTTGGTGCGGATCATTCGGCGGTCGGTCTCGATCTGGGTCTCGCCGGGACCCCGGAGCCCAATG
>JAOTWJ010000060.1 GCA_029862925.1 Gemmatimonadota bacterium | reverse complement strand
GGCGGCCGCGGGGTCGGGCCACGCGCGTGCCGCGTAGGCGACGGCGAGGAAGGCGGGCAGCCACGTCCACATGGCGTACAGCTCCCACATGTGGCCGAAGTAGCCAAGGTTCGCGAGGCGCAGAGGTCGGACGGTGAGGGCCCGAGTCATGTACGTCCACCGGAAACGCGGGACGGGAGCGCGATACGGTCCGAGGTCGCCGTACCCCCACGCCAGGACGCCCCCGAGCGCGGCGAGCGCGGCCGCGACGTACAGCACCGGCTCCCACGCCCGGAAGTCGCCGAGCGCGCGAAACAGGTGGGGCGAGGCCGATCCCACCGTGAGGGCGCCCACCAGCAGGCCGATGCCGAGGCCGCGGTCCTCGCGGGTCCACGTGGCCATGATCTTCATGCCCACCGGGTACACCAGGGCGAGTGCCATGCCGGTCGCGAAGCGGAGGACGATGGTGACGGCGAATCCCGTGCGCGCGAGCGGAATCGCGACGGTGAGGGCCGCGCCGGCCAGGGCGCCCGCGGCGAGCACGCGTTTCGGGGCCCACACGTCGGGGACGTTGAACAACGCGCTCAGCAGCGCCCCCGCCACGAACCCCAGCTGGACCGACATGGTGAGCCAGGCGCCCGCGCCCGCCGTAACGCCCCACTCGGCCTGCAGCGCCGGGGCGACCGCGGTGGCGGAGAACCACAGCCCCATGGCCAGCAGCTCCGCGACGGCGAGCAGCAGGAGCACGCGCCACTTTCGCGCCGCGGTCGGGATGGGCGGGTCGGAACCGTCCGCAACGGCTGGCCGCTGCTGGGCAGGCACGGGTGCAGTGTACGCTGTCGCGGGACGCGAGAACAGGGTGGCACGCGCCGGGCCCCCGCTTGCTGAATCGGCACAGTCGTTTCACGTTTCACGTTTCACGGTTCTGTGTCCATGCCTCGTTTCCTTCGCCTGTCCCGCGCGTTCGCGTCCCGCTACGGCGTTCCCGTCGTGGCGCGCGTGGACCCGCGGGTCTTCACCTTTCGCTACTTCACGCACTGCCTGCAGTGCGGATTCTGCCACGACTGGTGTTGTTCGCATGGCGTGGACGTGGATCTCCTGCACGTGGACGCCATCCGGCGCGAAGCCGACGCGCTGGAGCGCTTCACGGGGATCCCGCGCGCGCGCTGGTTCGAGCCCGACGTGGAGGAGGACGATGAGCTCCCGGGCGGCGGCGCCCTGCGGACACGCGCGGAAAACGGACGGTGCGTCTTTCTCAATCGGGAGGGACGGGGCTGCCTGCTGCACGCCTACAGCCTCGCGCGCGGCCGGGACTACCACGAGCTCAAGTCCATCGTGGACTGTCTGTTCCCGCTCACGTTCGAAGGGAACGCGCTCTGTGTAGCGGACGAAGTGCTGGACGGGGAGCTCGTGTGCATGGATCAGGGCCCCACGCTCTATCGCGGGGTGCGGGACGAGATCCGCTATTACTTCGGCGATGCCTGTGTGGCGGCGCTCGACGCGGTGGAAGCCCGGGTGGTGCGGGCGTGCGCCTGACGCGCGTCGCGGGCGTGCTGCTCGATCTCGATGGCACGCTCTACGAAGACGACACCCCGATTCCGGGCGCGGCCGAGGTGGTCGCCCGACTCCGTCGGGCTGGCCTCCCGGTCCGGTTCGCGACGAATACGACCCGCATGTCCCGCCGCGCGCTGGGCGACCGTCTCGCGGCGTTGGGGATCCCCGCCGCCGCCGAGGAGATCATCTCCGCGCCGGTGGCGGCCGCCACGTGGCTCCGCGCCGCGGGAGTCCGCCGCATCGCGCTCTGCGTGCCGGACGTGACCTTCGAGGACTTCGCGGAGTTCGAGCGCACCGCTGAGCGTCCGGAGGCCGTCATCGTGGGCGACCTCGGCAGCGCCTGGACTTTCGAGCGGTTGAATCGGGCGTTTCGCTGGCTGCTCGACGGCGCGGCGCTCGTGGCGGTGCAGAAGAACCGCTACTGGAAGACGGCTGACGGGCTCACGCTCGACGCCGGCGCCTTCGTGGCGGCGCTCGAATTTGCGGCCGGCGTCACGGCGACGCTCACCGGCAAGCCGAGCCCCACCTTCTTCACGGCGGCGGCCGCCTCCATGGGCCTCGCGCCCGCGGACGTCATGATGGTCGGGGACGACGCCGTGAGCGACGTGGCCGGTGCGCGCGGCGCCGGGTGCGTGGGCGTGCTGGTGCGGACGGGGAAATGCCGGGCCGCCGACGAAGTCGGCGACCCGGCTCCCGACTTCGTGCTCGATTCGGTCGCCGACCTGCCTGACGCGCTCGGGCTCGCGGAGGGCCGCTAGCCGCCGCCGCCGTTGCCCGGGATCAAGTCGAGCACGCGATGCCCGTCGAGTTCCAGGGTCGCGCCCAGGCCGAAGGGCACGGGCGCCCGAAACTCCGGGCCGTCGTAGATGAAGGTGTGGAACTCGCCTCGTTCCCCCGAGGGGTCGAGATCGTCGGTGATGCCGAGATCCGTGAGCAGATCGGCGTCCAGCTCCCGTCCCAGGAACCGGGTGGCGGGCATCGTGAGGTTGACGCTCACGATCAAGCCGTGGTAGCCGCGCTCGACGACCTCGTGCGCGACCTCGATGGAGGGCTCGCCCCACAGCAGCTCGACGTGCGCGAGGCCGGCGGCGACCACGCGCTGTTCGTACCAGTCGCGGACGTCGGCGAGATGAATGTTGCCGAACACGACGCCGGTACACCCCCGCCGCTTGAGCTCCTGGAGCAGTTGCAGGAAGACGGCGTCGAACGGCGCCGGGTTGGTGGCGTAGAGCACGGGCTCGAGGCCCAGGGCGCGTGCCTGTGCCTCCACCAGCTCGTGCCGCACGCCATGGTAGCGGACCCGTCCGGTGTCGCTCTCGTAGATGTTCGCGAACCATCGGACCGCCAGTCCGCGGCGCCGGGCGCGGTCCAGCGCCAGGGTGCAGTCCTTGCCGGCACTGCTCATGAGCGCGAGCGACATGGGCGGGAAGATACCGGCGGAACTTCCGTCGGCCAGGGGACGGGACCGAACGGCTCGGGAATCGGCTACATTACAGGCTTCGCGACCCAGGCTGCTTTCGCCAGCGCGTCAGCGTTGCCCGCCGTGCGCGCCGCGTGGCGTGGTTGGGCGGAGAGGTGAGGATGACCGACGCCAAGAAGTCCCGTCCCGAGCTTTCGGCCGTGTGGCAGGAGGCGCGCCAACTGGTGTGGGCGCACCGCCGCCGGTTGGGCCTGGGCGGTATCCTGATGATCGCGAACCGGCTCGCGGGACTGGTGCTGCCCGGGTCGTCGAAGTTCCTGATCGACGACGTGATCGGGAAGGCGCGCCACGAGCTGCTGGTGCCGCTGGCCGCGGCCCTCGCCGCGGCGACGCTCGTCCAGGCCTCGACCTCGTTCGCCCTGTCGCAGGTCCTTGGCGTCGCCGCGCAGCGAGCCATCACCGACATGCGGAAGGCGGTGCAGACGCACGTCGAGCGGCTGCCGGTGCGCTTCTTCGACTCCACCAAGTCGGGCGTCCTGATCTCCCGGATCATGACCGACGCGGAAGGCATCCGGAATCTGGTCGGGACTGGCCTGGTGCGGCTCACGGGCGGACTGGTCACGGCCACCATCGGCCTCGGGGTGCTGTTCTGGCTCAACTGGAAGCTCACGGTCGTGACGCTCGTGGTGCTCGGCACGTTTGGCGGCGCGATGGCGTTCGCGTTCCGCAAGCTGCGCCCGATCTTCCGCGAACGCAGCAAGATCAACGCGGATGTGACCGGCCGGCTCGCCGAATCGCTTGGCGGTATCCGGGTGGTAAAGGCATACGTCGCCGAGCGGTCGGAGCGGCTCGTCTTCGCCAAGGGCGTGCACCGGCTGTTCCGCAACATCGCGACGACCATCACCGGCGTGTCCGCCATCACCGCCTTCACCACGGTGGTCATCGGCGGCATCGGCGTGGTGATGGTGGTGATGGGCGGACGCGCGATCCTCGCGGGCACGATGACGCTCGGCGATTTCGTGATGTACGTGTTCTTCACCGGGCTGGTGGCGTTACCCCTGGTGGAGATCGCCGAGATCGGGACGCAGATCAGCGAGGCGTTCGCGGGCCTGGACCGGATCCGGGAATTGCGGCGCATGGCCACCGAACAGGACGAGGATCGGGGGAAACCCCACCTGGACGGCGTCGAGGGCGACATCGCGTTCGAGGACGTCACGTTTGCCTATGTCGCTGGCGTCCCGGTGCTGCGCGGCGTCTCGCTCGAGGCGCCCGCCGGAACGACGACGGCGCTGGTGGGTTCGAGCGGGTCCGGCAAGAGCACGCTCATCTCTCTCGTGATGGGGTTCAACCGGCCCGAATCCGGGCGGGTGGTCGTCGACGGGCGCGACCTCGCGACCGTGCAGCTCCATGATTACCGCCGGCAGCTGGGCGTCGTGCTCCAGGACAACTTCCTGTTCGACGGGACCATCGCCGAGAACATTGCGTTCTCGAAGCCGCATGCCACGCGCACCGAGATCGAGCGGGTCGCTCGCGTCGCCCACGCGCACGAGTTCATCATGGAGTTCGAGCAAGGCTACGCCACGATCGTGGGCGAGCGTGGCGTGAAGCTGTCGGGCGGGCAGCGGCAGCGCATCGCGATCGCGCGGGCCATTCTCGCCGATCCGCGGGTGCTCATCCTGGACGAGGCGACCTCGAGTCTCGATAGCGAGAGCGAGGCGCTGATTCAGGACGGGCTGCGTCGGCTCCGGCACGGCCGCACGACGTTCGTGATCGCCCACCGGCTTTCCACCATTCGCAGCGCCGACCAGATTCTGGTGCTCGAGGAGGGACGGATTGTCGAGCGCGGCACGCATGCCGAACTGATGGCGCTCGGGGGCCGGTACCGGGAACTGCACGACCGCCAGCACCGGGTGGAGGAGGACGTGTTCATCAATCCCGGCGAAGATCCCACCCGCGTGTTGGAGGAGGCGTCCGTGACGCTGCCGCAGGCGCGCGCCGCGAGTCCCCGGGACCTGTGAGCCGCTCCCAGGATCAGGAACCGCTTTTTGCGTCGACCGGACAGCGCGAGGTCGATCGCTACGTCCGTCCCCTGCGGGCGATCGCCGTGGTCGTCGCCATCGTGGCGGCGACGTGGGAGATTGCCAGTTGGGGCATGGATCCGATCATCCTCAAGCGCCTGGCCGTGCTTCGGGTATTCGAGACGACCGTGGCCCTCGTGGTCGCGTGGGCGACGACGCCCCGTCGGTCCATCGCCGCGCTGCAGGCGCTGGTGTGGGTGCTGGCCCTCGACGTGGCCGTGTGCAACGTGCTGGTGACGTGGATCTACCCCGCGGGCGCCATGGAGGCGCTGCTCGTCCAATCCATCGTGATCGTCGGGGCGGCGGGCCTGGCGCCGTGGTCGTGGCGGCATCAGGCCGCGCTCGCGGCCATCGTCACCGCCGGCTCGGGGGCGGCCGTCCTGCTGTGGGTGCCCGAGAGCGTCCTGCCGGGCGTCACCCGGCTGCGAACGATCTTGTCACTGCTCACTGTGGGAGGCGTCTCCCTCATCGTGACCGCCCTGCGCGGCGCGGACCGCCGGTTGGTGACGGAGTCGGAAGAGCGGTTTCGGGGGTTGTACGAAGCCGCCGGCGACGCGATCGCTGTGCTGGATACGTCGGGCCGCATCCGGCACGGCAACCCGCGCCTGGCCGAGCTGCTGGGGCGGCCCATCGAGGCGGTACGCGGTAGCCCGCTGCACGGCATGCTCCGGCTGCAGACGGGTGAGCACGTCCAGCCCGTCGATGCCGTGCGGTTTGCCCGGGCGGCCGTGGCGGCGGAAGTGGTCGAGGGCGTGATCGTGCGGGGCGGCGGGGACGAACGTCAGGTGGAGGTCGTGTTTTCCCTGCTCCCCGGGGGCGGGTCGCCGGAAATGCTGGCGATCCTCCGCGACCGCAGTGCGCGACGCAGCGTCGAACACCGGCAGGCGGAGGAGCGCCGCATCGAAGCGGTGAGTCGGTTGGCCGGGGGGCTCGCGCACCAGTTCAACAACCTGCTCGGGGGGATTCTGACCGAAGCGTCGCTGCTGCGGGATGAGGCGGTCGGTCCGGACGTGGGTGCGGGTCTCGAGCGAATTCGGGACACGGCGCGCCGCGGGGCGCAGCTCACCGACACGCTGATCCGCCTGACCCCGAACACGACCGTCACGACCCTGCCGGTGCCGGCCTCCGACGTATGCAGAAGGGTGGCCGAGCGGGTGACCGCGGAACTGCCCCGGGTCCCGATCGCGTTCGACGTGGCGGCCGAGCTTCCCCTCCTGGCCGCCGACCCCGGGCACTTGAGCGACGCGCTCGTGGAGTTGGTGCGCAACGCCGCCGCCGCCCTGGGGGGCCGTCCAGAGCCGGTGCGTGTGGCGGTGGGGACCGAGCAGGTCGGCCGTGGAGACACGCGGTGGATCGGAGCGCTCCCCGGCCCGTACGTGCGGCTGACCGTGGAAGATCGCGGGGTGGGGATGGACGCCGCGACACGCACGCGGCTGTTCGAGCCCTTCTTTACGTCCCGCCCGATGCACGAATCGGTGGGGCTCGGGCTCGCCACCGTGCATTGGGTGATGCGCGCTCACCGCGGGGCGATCGCCGTGGACTCCGCGCCCGGCCGCGGCACCAGCATCCACCTGCTGGTCCCCGTCGCGGCCGACCGCGCCGATCGTGACACGACGCCCCGGAGCGTGCGGGCCCGGCGAACCGTGCTCGTGGCTGACGACGAGGAGATGAACCGACGGACCGTGGTCCGGGCCCTCGAACGGTTCGGCTACGCCACGATCGCGGTGAACGACGGCGCCGCCGCGCTGCAAGCCCTGCAGGCCAACGATCCGGCGATCGACGCGATCGTGCTGGACGTCGTCATGCCGGGGAGCGGTCCGGAGCTGGTCCGCCAGCTGCGCGCCGTCAACCCGGGCATCGGCATCCTGATCTGTTCGGGGTACGGTCCGGAGGGCGCGGCGGCCGAGATGATCGGTGCCGGCGCCACGCAATTCCTCGGTAAGCCCTTCGAGCTGAACCAACTGCGGGATAGTGTGGCCGAGGTGCTCTCGCCCTGACCGCCGCGGCGTTCAGCCCGTCGAGCCGAACCCGCCGCGCTGCCGGTTGGGATCGGTGTCCTCCACCAGCCGCAGAACCGGAAACCGAACCTCCACGAAGACCGCTTGTGCGATCCGTGTGCCGGCGGGGAGCGTCACCACGGCGTCCCGCAGGTTGTGGACGATGATTCCGATCGGCCCTGCGTAGTCGGCGTCCACGAGCCCAGGAGAATTCGGGAGGATGAGCCCGTGCTTGAGCGGCAGGCTCGAGCGTGGAAGAATGAGCATGGCGAGCCCACGGCCGGCATCGTGCGGCAGATCGTGGGCCAGCTTGAAGCCGCAGGGCAGCACGCGCGTCTCACGGGGACCCACCCGCTCGTCTGCGAGCGTGGCGAGGTCGTAGCCCAACGCGCCCGGCGTCGCGCGTTCGGGCAGCCGCGCGTCGGGATGGAGCCGGTTGAGGCGCACGTCATCCATGGCGTGGGCAAGGTATCGCGGGCAGGTACTTCTGCAAGGGAGGAGGCGAGGCATGACCGACGCGGCGGACCGCGCTCCCGTCTCGAAGCGCCCGCCCCCGGTGCTGTACCGGTGGGTCGTGCTGGTCGTGATCAGCCTGGCGATGTTCGGCAACTACTACGTCTACGACGCGGTGAGCCCGATCGCCGATCTGCTCAAGGCCCAGCTGGGCTTCTCCGATTCCCAGATCGGCCTGCTCAACGCCATCTACAGCGTCCCCAACGTCGTCATGGTCCTGCTCGGCGGGATCGTGGTGGACCGCATCGGTGTCAAGCGCGCCACGTTCGTGTTCGGCGTGCTGTGTCTGGTGGGGGCCGGCGTGACGGCCGCGACGGGCACGCTCGCGGTGATGGCGACGGGCCGGCTCATCTTCGGCATCGGTGCCGAATCGCTGATCGTGGCGGTCACGACGGCGTTGGCCAAGTGGTTCAAGGGGAAGGAGCTGTCGTTCGCGTTCGGCGTGAACCTCACGATCGCGCGTCTGGGCTCGTTCGCGGCGCTCAACTCCCCCACCTGGGCCAAGCCGGCGTTCGAGCACTGGCAGGCCCCGCTGGTGATCGCGACGGCGATGGGGGTGTTCTGCGTCGTGGGCGCCGTGGTGTACTGGGTGCTCGAGAACCGCGCCGAGGCGCGCTACGCGTTGGGCCACGCGGCACCGGTCGACCGGGTGGCGTGGTCGGACTTGTTCAAGTTCGGGACGTCGTTCTGGTACGTGGTGCTGCTGTGCGTGACGTTCTACTCGGCGATCTTCCCGTTCCAGACGTTCGCCGTGAAGTTCTTCATCGAGGCGCACGGCGCCACGCGGGAGTACGGCGGGTTCCTCTCGAGCCTGCTCACCGCCTTCGCCATGGTGTGCACCCCGCTGTTCGGCTACCTGGTGGACCGGGTGGCCCGGCGCGCCCTGTTCATGATGCTGGGCTCGCTGTTGCTCGTGCCGGTCTACCTCCTGATGGCGTACACGGACGTGCCGTTGCTGGTGCCGATGGCGATGATGGGCGTCGCGTTCTCGCTGATTCCCGCGGTGATGTGGCCGGCGGTGGCGTACCTGGTGGACGAGCGCCGGCTCGGCACCGCCTATGGCGTGATGACCATGATCCAGAACATCGGGCTCGCAGGCTTCAACTTCCTGATCGGCTGGGCCAACGACGTCGCCGGGGCGAGCGCCGCCAACCCCGGCGGCTACGCGCTCGGCATGTGGATCTTCTCGGGTCTCGGGTTCGTGGGCTTCTTGTTCGCGTGGCTGCTGCGCCGCCAGGAGACAGGGCCGCACGCGCACGGCCTGGAGACTATTCGCGTGGGCTGAGGGCGGTGCGCGCGGTCTCGGCCACGCGCCGCTCGACCCAGCGCGCGACGTCCGCGTGCGGCAGGATCGGCTGCCCGTCGTACCGCACGGGCAGGCCCGCGAGATCCGCGCGCAGCGTGCGGTCGGTGAAGCGTCCCGCCGCGATCGCGAGGGGCAGGACGAGCACGTCCGTGCCCGTCGCCGCGGCCTGCAGGGCGACCACGTCGTGCACCGCCCGAACGGCCTCGGCGCGCACGGCGGGCGCGGCATCGTCCCGCACCACGCCGGCGCGGGCGTCGCGGAAACCGACCACGTCGCGCACGTGCTCGGCCAGTGTCCGCAGGCCCATCATCCACTTGGCGTGGTCCTCCGGACTGTTGGGGCCGTGACCGACCAGAAAGAGCGCGTGCGCTCCGGCCGAGTCGCCGGCCAACAGCGCACGCGCGCGGTCCACGAGGATCCGGCCGAGTTCCGGGGCATCGTCGAGTGCGCGGGTCACCACGAGCGGGACCGCATCCAGCGCTCGCTCGATCCCGGCGTGCTGCAGGTGCGCAGCCATCGCCGCGTCCAGCGAATCAACCTGCCCGGCGAGCCAGCGGATCTGCTCGTAGTGGCCCGAGTGGCTGGAGACGAGGAGCGGCACGACGGCGACGCGCGTCGCCCCGGCGGCCCGCAACGCGGCTACCTGGTCCTGGAAGCGACTGGTCGGAGCCCCCGCACCCATCAGAAACGACACCGCGACGGGCCCGCCCGTGCGCACCTCCCGGGCAACCGCGCGCACGTCGGCGTTCCATGCTTCACTCCCCCCGTGCGCCACGAGCAGCGTGCCAACGACGTCCTGGGCCGTCAGGGAGCTTGAGCCGGCGAGCGACAGGGCGAGAACCACGCGTGCGACCATGCTCCGTCTCCTTCACTTCTATGGAAGGGGCGTCTCTATGGAAGGGGCGTCGGCAGCCGTCGTGGGCTCCGCCACTTGGATGAGAACGACTCTCAAATAGTCTGACGGAAAACTAAGGGGGAGGTGGAGACTCGGCAATTGGCGGACGATCTGGCGGCGGGGGCCCTCGCACATACCTTCCCCCGCCATGCCGGAACCCGCGCGCACCGCCGAGGCGGCCGTGACAGCCCCAACCGGCCTCAAGCGCGAACTCTCCCTGTTCGACGCCACCACCATCAACGTCGGGACGATGATCGCCTCGGCGATCTTCATCGTGCCCAGCATGATCGCGTTGCAGCTCCGCGCCTCGGGCCTGGTGCTCGCGGTGTGGATCCTGGGCGGCGTCGTTTCGCTGCTCGGCGCGCTGTGCATGGCCGAGTTGGGGGCGGCGTTCCCGCGCGCGGGGGGGCTGTTCGTGTATCTGCGCGAGGCCTACGGCCCCGTGTGGGGATTCCTCTACGGGTGGGCGGTGGCGGTGCTCGTGAACCCCGCGTCGATCGCGGCCATCGGCGCGATCTTCGCGGCCTACGTGAGCTTCTTCGTTCCCCTCGGAGCGACCGCTCAGAAGGCGGTCGCGGTCGGCTCGATCGTGGCGCTCACGCTGCTCAACTGCGCCGGCGTGCGCGCGGGGGCGGTGACGCAGAACGTGCTGACCACGCTCAAGGTCGCCGCGCTCGCGGGACTGGTGGTCGCGGCGTTCGCGCTCCCCGGGGGGTCCGGCGGACAGCTGGCGCCGTGGCTCCCGGCGTCGTTCGATGGGCTCTGGGGCCCGGTGGGGATCGCGATGGTCGCCGTGCTGTTCGCGTACGACGGCTGGATCGAGATCACGTACGTCGGTGGGGAAGTGGAGCACCCGGGCCGCGTCCTGCCGCAGTCGATCGTCTATTCGCTGGTGATCGTGATCGCCGTCTACACCCTGGTCAACCTCGCATTCCTCTACGTACTGGCGCCTGCGGGGATGGCCGGAAGCGCCCTCGTCGCCTCGGACGCGGCGACCGTGGTGCTCGGGAGCGCAGGCGCCGCGTTCGTCGCCGCGGCGATCGTGATCGCCACGCTCGGCGCGAACAACGGGATCGTGCTCACGTCGGCCCGCATTCCCTACGCGATGGCGCGGGATGGGGCGTTCTTCGCGTGGGCGGGACGGGTGCACCCGTCGCTCGGAACGCCCGTACCGGCGCTCCTCGCGCAGGGAGCGGTCGCCTCGGTGATGGCGCTGACCGGGACGTACGAGCAACTCTTCACCTACGTCGTCTTTGCCTCGTGGGTCTTCTACGCGATGGGCGCGGCCGCAGTGATCCGGCTGCGGCGCACCGCGCCCGACCTGCCGCGGCCGTACCGGGCGTGGGGGTACCCGTGGACGCCGCTCGTGTTCGTGGGGTTCGCCATCTGGCTGGTCGCGAGCACGGTGCTGGAGACCCCGCGTGAGGCGCTGGTGGGGGTCGTGATCGTAGCGGCAGGCCTGCCCCTGTACCGGCACTGGAGCCGGGAGAGGCAGAGTACTTGACATATCAACTAATGATGAATAGGTTATTTTCATGACGCGCCGCTCTCGGCTCCAGGTGGAGCTCAAGCAGACCAGGCCGTTCCGGTCGCCGGCACAGGAGGCCACGCTGGGAATCTTGAAGACGGCGGATGTGCTGCGGCGGCGGATGGCGGGGCTGCTCCAGCCGTACGGCCTGAGCGGCCAGGCCTACAACGTCCTGCGGATTCTCCGCGGGGCGCGGGGGAAGCCGATGGCCACGCTGGAGATCGCCTCCCGATTGATCGAGCAGACGCCGGGGATCACCCGGCTGCTCGACGGGCTCGAGGTGAAGGAGTTGGTGCGGCGGGAGCGCTGCCGGGAAGACCGCCGCCAGGTGCACTGTTTCATCACGCCGGCGGGACTCGAGGTCCTGCGCCAACTCGATCCCGAAGTGGACGAGGCAGAGGCGGCCTGGTCCGGTCGGCTGAGCGGGGCCGAGTTGGAGGCCCTGATCACCAGCCTGGAGAAGGTGCGGGCCGGGGAACCCTGAGCCCCTTTTTTTCGCTAAATAGTTGATGAGTTAATGAACATGTAGTCAATAATCTGAGGAACCCTTACCATCGATGCCACAGGAGGAAACCATGAGTTCCACCGACACGCTCGCTGTCCCACGCCCCCAGCCCGCCGCCGCCGAGCATCCCACCGGCGGGGCGCTGGCGGCACTGTTCCGCACGCCCAACGAGAGCGCGCTCACGATCGCCCGCATCACGCTGGGTCTGGTCATGTTCCCGCACGGGGCGCAGAAGCTGCTCGGCTGGTTCGGCGGCTTCGGTTTCGAGGGCACGATGGGCTTTCTCACCCAGTCCATCGGGCTGCCATGGATCCTGGGTCTCACCGTGATCCTGATCGAGTTCTTCGGGTCGCTCGCGTTGATCCTCGGCTTCGCGGGTCGGCTCATGGCGCTGGGCGTCGCGGCCGTCATGGTCGGAGCCATCGCGACGACGCACTTCGCGAACGGGTTCTTCATGAACTGGAGCGGTGCGCTGCCGGGTGAGGGCTTCGAGTTCCATCTCCTGGCCATCGGGCTGGCGCTGGCCGTGATCGTGCGTGGCAGTGGCGCGTGGTCGGTGGACCGGGTACTGGCGCGCGTGCGCAGCTAACACCGGCCGTCCGTCGTCAACGGGGGCGCCCGTGGACCGTCACGTCCGCGGGCGCTTCGTGCTGGCACCGCTCGTCTCAAGGGTTTGGCCGCCACGCGTCGTCGCGAGCCGGTCGCGCTAGCGCTCCCCAGGGGGCAGCAAGCGAACCCGCAGGGCGATCCGCACGCTGCGCCCGCCGACCCAATGCACTCCACCGGCGAACGCCTCGAGGGGAATGTCCTCCCACACGTCCGGCACCAGCAGCCCGACCGCGACGGCGAAGAGGATCGCACCGCCGCCCGCGCCCACGAGCGTGGGCGATACCTCCCAGCGGCACGCGGGATCGGGATTGCCCGGCACGTCGCACGCGGCGTCCGGGGCCAGCGCGGTAGCGCCGAACCACGCGCCGAGCGCCGCGCCCACGAGTGGTGCCCCATGGATGAGCGCGCGGGGCTTGCCGCGGTTCACCTGGAACCTGCGCAACTCGGCGACCCGGAAGCTCAGGGGAGACGCCGCGTCCCGTTCCCTGATGGTGACGCCGTGCGGGTCGAGCAGCAGGAGGCGTCCGGCGAACGCCCGCGGGCCGGCCGCCGTCATGGCGATGAGCCGGACGCGCGCCGCCGCTTCGAGCAGGGGGCGCTCGCGTGCCTGCGCCGCGGCGCGCGCAGGCGTCAGGGACAACGCACAGAGCACAATGCGGCCCAGCCGCCGCGCCCGAGTGCTGTCCCAGCGCTGACGAGTGATCCTCGGTCGAGATTCGCGCCCTGCGGCGGTCTTGCTCACCGCTGCAAACTGCATGATGGGATTGGCTCAGGCCATCGAGTACGCGGGCCCGCGCTCGCTGGGACCGCGGTGGCCGTCCTGCCGCGAGGCGATAGGCGAGGGTTCCGCTCGGATTGGCACCGACTCTCAGGGAGTTTTCAGCGCGGCTTCACCGATCCGCGCGCATGTTGCGACCACTCTCGAGACAGGAATACCGCCATGCGCACCGCTGTCGTGCTGTTGGCGCTGGTACCACTCGCGTGCCAGCGAGACGTCGCGATCGACCCGGCGCAGCTCGACGCCTTTGCGCCGCTACCGTCGGTGATGGCGTCCGCCGACAATCCCGTCACGCCGGCCAAGGTGGAGCTGGGCCGACGACTGTACTACGAGACCCAGCTTTCGGCCGACGGCAACCACTCGTGCAACTCGTGCCACCCACTCGATGGCTACGGCGCGGATCATGAGACGGTCAGTACCGGCGTGAAGGACCAGCGCGGGGGTCGCAACGCCCCCACCGTGTACAACGCGGCCGGCCACATCGCGCAGTTCTGGGATGGGCGCGCGGCCACCGTCGAGGAACAGGCCAAGGGCCCCATCCTGAACCCGGTGGAAATGGCCATGCCCGACGCGCACGCGGTGATGGCGCGGCTCGCCCGCATCCCCGGCTACCGGGCGGCGTTTGCGGCGGCCTTCCCGGGTGAGCGGAACCCGATGACCTACGACAACCTCGGCAAGGCCATCGGCGCGTTCGAGCGGGAACTCGTCACGCCGTCGCGCTGGGACGCGTTCCTGAACGGCACCGACACGGCGCTCACGAACGCGGAGAAGGTGGGGTTGCAGGAGTTCCTGGCCGCCGGGTGCCCGGCATGCCACAACGGGTCGTATCTGGGCGGCACGATGTTCCAGAAGGCGGGTACCGCGCGGCCCTGGCCCGACCGTGCCGACCCCGGTCGCTACGCGCTCACGAAGAACCCGGCGGACAGCCTCGTGTTCAAGGTGCCCGGGTTGCGCAACGTCGAGCGGACCGCGCCGTATTTCCACGACGGCCAGGTGGCGCGGCTCGACGACGCCGTCCGGTTGATGGCGCGCCATCAGCTGGGGAAGGAACTGACGGACTCCCAGGTGGCTGCCGTGGTCGCGTGGCTCGGGGCGCTGACGGGGACCATTCCGGCGGATTACATCGCGCCACCCAAGACCGCGGACTGAGACGTATGGGGTGACCGGCATGGGGGGGCGGGGATCCCACGATCACCGCCCCCCTGCCTGCTACTCGTTCACCCGCCGCCACGTGAGCGTCTGGTTGGGCGTCCAGCCGCTGGCGGTGTACCGGAAGCTCTGCGACTGGAACGCCTCGTCGCTCAGGCGTGTATCCCCGTCGCGGTGGAGGGCGACCGTCCCGTCGGGCGTGATGATCTCGAACGCTAGCGTCCCCGCGGCGTCCACGCTCTCACCTGCCGCGATCGCGCCGCCCGTGCCCTGCGCCACGTACATCAGCCGGTTCTTGACCGGATGCCAGTAATAGAAGCCGTCCCAGTAGAGGTAGGTCTTCTCGCCAACCCGGCCCGTGATCTTGAGCCGCATCACGTCGGCTCCCCAGCCCTGTGTGAACTGGTAGCCGAACGACCGCGGGGACCCTTCCGCCGTGGAGTCGAACGTGGGGTTGTCGGCCGACCACTTGCCGCCGTCTCGGAGCAGCCACGCCTGCTTGGCCCGGTATGCCTGGTGCTCGGGGCTGGCTGCCGCCGTGTCGAGCGTCTGGGCGGCGAGGGGAGTGGCGGCCACGGCCACGGCCACGACAACGGACGTCAACAGGATTCGGTGCATCGGCGCTCCTGGCGAGGGTCACGGTCCCCGACGTCGCATCCACGGGAGAAGGGAAGGTATGCGCCGGAGGGCCGGGCTGGCGAGCGCGGCCGGCGACCGGTTGGCGCGCTATCGCCGGCCGCACCACATTGACATCCCTCTTCACGGCGGGCCGTGGCATGCCCCATTGGCCGGAGGTCGGCCTGAACCGTTGTTGCGGCGTGGGCGTGGCGCTCGTGCTGCTCGCGCTCGGCATGACGTCGCCTGCGCTCGCGCAGGATACGGTGGCGCTGCGGCGTGGCGACCGGGTCCGGGTCACGCTCCCACGGCTGCCGGCACGCACGCAGCCGCGTCTCTGGACGGGCGTGTTGCTCGCCTTCGACACGGCGGTGATCCGCCTCGAGCGCCGAGTGGATACGGTGCGGATCCCGCTCGATTCCATCCTCCAGCTCGAGCGCAGCCTGGGACGCGGCCCCGACCATCGGCTCCCGCCCGCGGGTGGCGCGCTCGGACTGATTCTGGGGTTTGTCGTGGGACAGGCGAAGAACCCGTTCCGCCCCGACCCCGAGCCACTGGAGATCGGGGCGGTCACGGTGATCGGCGGTCTCGTCGGTGTCGCCATCGGGGCCGTGATCGGCACCCAGGTGCGGCGCGACCACTGGGAGGTCGTTCCGCTGCCCCGGCGTTAGGGAACGTCTGCACGAGTCGCGCGGTGGGTCCCTCCGGCCGCTGCAGTTCGCGAAAAGTGTCAACGAACGTGAGGGAGGTTCCCCCGCCAGCAGCTAGCGCTCGTTAGGCGGCGGGGCGGTACGGACCGGGGACATAGGTAACACCTCAGACCGGAGACATAGGTAACACTTTCGGGCATCGTTGGCACCCACGGAGGTGCCCGATGCCGTGGAGAGTGCAGACACCTATGTCCGAACGACGCCGTTTCATCGATGAGTACCTACGGGGCACGGCCTCGATGACCGTGCTCTGCGCCAGCTATGGGATCAGCCGCCGGGTTGGCTACAAGTGGCTGACCCGGTTCCTGGTGGAGGGGGATCGCGCCCTCGAGGATCGGTCTCGCCGGCCCCGCACCTCGCCCTGGGCGATTGCGCCGGACGTGGCGACCCTGCTGCTGACGGCGCGGCGCCGGCACCCCACCTGGGGTCCGCGCAAGATCTTGGACTATCTCCGACCGCGGCACCGGCAGCTCCAGCTGCCGGCCCCCAGCACGGCGGGGGCGTTGTTCAAGCGCCATGGTCTCGTACGGCCCAAGCGCCGGCGGCCGCAACCGGGGCATCCGGGCCGGCCGACCTCCCCGATCTTGGCCCCGAACGATGTCTGGACGGCGGACTTCAAGGGCCACTTCGCGCTCGGCTGCGGGCTCCGGTGCCACCCCCTCACCATCGTGGACGGGTACTCGCGGTTCCTCCTGGCCTGCGACGCGCTCCGGCAGCCTACCACGCCCGCGGCGAAGGCGGTGTTCACCCGCGTGTTTCAGGAGTATGGCCTCCCCGATCGCGTGCGGACCGACAATGGCGCGCCGTTCGCTAGCATCGCGCTCAATCGCCTGTCGACCCTCAGCGTCTGGTGGATGAAGCTTGGCATTCGACCTGAGCTGATCGAGCCCGCCTCGCCGCAGCAGAACGCCCGCCACGAACGCCTGCATCGCACCCTCAAAGCGGAGGCCACAAAACCGCCCAAGGCGACGATCCGGGCCCAGCAGCGCCGGTTCAACACGTTTCGGACTGAGTACAACACCGAACGGCCCCATGAAGCTCCGCAGGGCAAGCCTCCCGCCGCGGTCTACCGGCCTGCCCAGCGCGTCTTCCCTGGTCGTATTCCGGGTCCCGAATACCCGAGTCACTACCTCACGCGCTACGTCAGCACCAACGGCGGAGTCCGCTTCCACCGCCGCTTCATCGCCATCGCCCCGGCCCTGATCGGGGAACACGTCGGCTTCGAAGAAGTTGCCGACGGCCGCTGGGCCGTCTACTTCTACAACTACCTGCTGGGACACTTGGACGAACGCGAGGGCCACATCCATGGCGTGCACCTGCGCGCCAAACCCGTGCGATCGGGGAACTGACTGTTACCTATGTCCCCGGTCTATCTGTTACCGATGTCTCCGGCCGTTCATGCCCCTAGGGCACCTGAATGCGAAAGAACGCATTGACATCCACCGTGACCGCAATGAATCCGGGCGTCACGACGGTGGTCTGATCCGGACGCTGCGGTGCCTCCTCGCAGGCCACACAAGGGACTCGCGCGCGCCGCTCATTGGCGATGAGCTCGACTGCGGCGATGAGGTGCCCACCGGCGGCCACGGCCACCGCCTCCGCCCGGCGGTAGACGTCTCGCACGGCAGCGGCGTACGCGGAGTCACGCGCCATATCCAAAGACCGGGCGGCGAAACTCACGGGTGCAACGTCGGTGGCGCCGGCCTCAAGCGCGGCATCGATGACCGTGCCGATCTGCTCAAGGTCGTGGAGGACAACCGACAACTCAGCGCGGGCCGTGTAGCCAATCACTTGCCCCGCGCGGTCACGGAGGTTGGCCTGGACGGCATACGCACCGGTGGAGATGGAGTCGAGCGGAATGCCGGTGCGGCGTACCGCCTCCATAACCTGGCTCACGAGACGGGCGTTGGCGCGTCCGGCGTCGGCAGCGCGTTTGTCTTGAGTGTTAACGCCCAAGCGGAGCACCGCATAGTCCGGTGGGACGGTGCGCGTGGCCGTCGCGGAGAGACGGAGGAGCGTTGTACCGGGAAGGCTGTCGCGGGTTTGAGCGGATGCCCAGGGTGTCGACGCGCCCAGCAATAGGGGTATCAGACTCCAGCGCATGGCGATCCCCCTCGTGACGGCACGGCTGTATAACGGATCTCCGCTTGAGCGGCGGGCGCTCCAGCCCCCCACGCGCACCG
>JAOTWJ010000005.1 GCA_029862925.1 Gemmatimonadota bacterium | reverse complement strand
CCGGCGCCCGAGACCGCCCCCAGCGACGGCTCCTCGATGTGGCCCCTCGCCGACCTCGACGAGCTCATGACCCGCGTGCTCGACGTGTGGCATGCCGCCCAGGGGAGAATGGTCCGTGCTTGAATCCCTGCAGGCCAAGCAGATTCGGCTGGTCGGTCTGGACGTCGATGGCGTCCTCACCGACAACGGCGTGTACGTGGGACTCGTGGACAACCGTCCCACCGAGTTCAAGCGCTTCGACATCCAGGATGGGATCGGCGTGGCGCTATTGCGGCACGCCGGACTCAAGATCGTCATCCTGAGTGGGCGCCGATCCGAGGCGACCGAGGTGCGAGCCGCCGAGTTGCAGGTGGATGCCTGCGTGCAAGACGACCACGCTCGCAAGCTGCCGGCGTTCGAGAACCTGCTGGCGCGGTTCGGCGTGCGCTGGGAGGACGCCGCGTTTGTCGGCGACGATCTGCCGGACGTACCCGTGCTGCGGCGCGTGGGGTTACCCGTCGCGGTGGCCAATGCCACGCCCGACGCGAAGGCTGCCGCCCGCCACGTGACGACGGCCCGGGGCGGGCACGGCGCGGTGCGGGAATTCGTCGAGGAGTTCCTGCGCGCCCGCGGCCACTGGGAGCGCACGGTGGAAGCCTACCTGACGGAGCGCGGCGAGCGTGCCGCGCGGCCCAGTGTCGCCCAGTCGCGCTAGCGCGGGTGCGGGCGTGCTTGCCTGGGCGGCGCTGCAACTGGCGGCCTGCGCGGGCGTGGAACAGCCGCCCACGACGGCCACCGAGGCCGACTCGGCCGATCAGATCGGCTACGGCATCATGCACTTCCTCACCGAAGACGGCATGCGCCGCATGCGGCTCACCGCCGACTCCGCCTACGCCTACCATCGCGCCCAGCGCCATCGATTGTTCGGTCTCCGGGTCACGTTCTACTCGCCGGAGGGGCGAGAGACGTCCACGCTCACGGCGCGCGACGGGACCTACGAATGGCGGACCGGTGACATGGAGGCGCGGGGCAACGTCGTCGCCCTGAGCCCCGATGGCCGCCGGCTCGAGACGTCCGTGCTGCGCTACAGCCGGACGCGCAACGAGATCGTCGGGCCGGAGGCGTTCGTCTGGATCACGCCGGAGCAGCGCGTCGAGGGCGACGCGTTCACCAGCGATCCCGACCTGCGGAACGTCCAGACCACCCGGGCGCGCGGTGCCATCGGCCGCGTGCAGATCGACCGCTAGCGGTGCGCGCGATGCGGGGATCCCGGTGTCGCTCCGTCGCGGGCGCCGCGCCCGTCCTGACCGCGCTGGCCCTGGCGACCGCCGGTCCCGCCGCGGCCCAAACCGCGAGCACCTGCTTCGTGGTGGTCGACAGCACGGGCGGCGTCGGGCGTCAGATCGACGTGGGGGGCGGGTACGTCCGATGGTTCCAGGGTGGCGGGATCTGGGCCCACTGTCGCGGCCAGGACACGTTCTGGTATTCGGACAGCGTCGCGTGGTTTCAGGATTTCGATCGGTTCGACATGCTGGGCCGCGTCAACTTCCGGGACGCGACCGCCGAACTCACGGCCGACCGGGCCAGCTATTTCCTGCGCGACGAGCGACTCGATGCCACCGGCAACGCGCGACTCCGCAATCGGATCACCGGCTCGGTGCTCCGCGGTCCCAACGTGCAGTACTACCGACGGGTCCTCGGCATCCGCGACACGACCGAGCTGCGGGCGGGCGGCCGTCCCACCATCGAATACCGCTCGGAAGGCGATCCGCCGGACGCCGAGCCGTACCTGATCATCGCCGACCGCGTGTCCTTCCGGGGCAACACGGCGGCCCGGGGTTGGGGTCGGGTCACGATCGACCGCAGTGACTTCCACGGGGCGGGCGACAGCGCCTTCCTCGACACGGGTCAGGAGGTCGGCCGTCTGATGGGGCGAGCGAGCGTCGCCGGCGGCGAGGCGAGCGGCTATCGCCTCGTGGGTCAGGACATCCGCTACCGGCTGCGCGCGCGCGCGTTGACTTGGGTACAGGCCGAGGGCGAGGCCGACGCCACCAGCGGCGAGTGGCGTGTGACGTCGGACACGGTCCAGTTCGACATCATGGACGACCGTGTGCAGGGAGGGGCCGCATGGGGCAGCGCGCGCCGTCCGGTGGCGGTGTCGGCGCGGAATACGATTCTGGCCGACTCGCTCGCGATCACCGCGCCCGCCCAACTGCTGCGGGAAGTGCGGGGCATCGGCGCGGCCCGGGCGGCGTCGCGCCAGGACTCGCTCGACACGGACGAGGATTGGGTGGCGGGGGACACCGTCGTCGCGCGGTTCGCCCCAGGCCGCGACGGCGGGACGACGCTGGCCGCGATCGAAGCCGCGGGTGCCGCGCGCGCCCGCTACCGGGTCTACGCGTCGGCCGATCGCAGCACTACGCCGGACATCAGCTATTCGCGCGGCGACCGGATCCGCGCCCAGTTCCGGGACGACCGCCTGCTGCGCGTGGACATCGCCGGGAAGAGTGACGGCGTCTACCTCGAAGCGCCGAGGCGGCAGCCGTGACGGACTTCCTGGGCCCGCTCGCGCAGGAGCGCAACCCCTCGCTGCCGCTGGCGCTGGCGGCGTTCATCCGGGTGGCCGACGACGGCGGCGCGGCCTCGTTCGGTACGCTGGCGGTGGCGTACCGGGAGGACCATTTGGCGCTGATGCGCGACACCGGGTTGGGCGCCGGCGCGCGCGGCGGCACGCTCTCGATGGATGAGGTCCGCCGGTTCCTGGCCTCGTCGGTGCTGCCGCGGCTGGTGACCGACGGGTTCCTGCAGCCCAGCGACCAGTCGTGGGATGACGCCGCCCTGGTGCGCATGCTGCCCGCGCGGTGGCGCGCCTGTCTCGAGGATCGCGACGGCCTCCGGCAGGCGCTGGTCGCCGCGGCGGCCGAGCGCGCCACGGCCGCGGAGTCGGTCGGCGAGGCGACCGCCGCCTCCGGCAGCGAATTAACGGGCCGCGGACTCACGAAGGTATACCGGCGGCGCCGCGTGGTGGACGCGGTCGACGTGAGCCTGCGACAAGGGGAAATCGTGGGACTCCTGGGACCCAACGGGGCGGGGAAGACCACGACCTTCTACATGATCGTCGGGCTTGTGCGCCCGGACACGGGCCGGATCTACATCGACGGGGAGGACGTGTCCGGACTCCCCATGTATCGGCGGGCACGCCGCGGGATCGGTTACCTGGCGCAGGAACCGTCGGTGTTTCGGAAGCTCACGGTCGAGGAGAACGTGCTCGCCATCCTCGAGACCCAAGTGCTGACGGCCGCGGAACGGGAGCAGCGGCTGGAGGAGTTGCTCGACGAGCTTTCGATCAAGCACCTGCGGGAGGTCAAGGCGTACAAGCTCTCGGGTGGCGAGCGCCGCC
Organism: Gemmatimonadota bacterium; assembly: GCA_029862925.1. GTDB lineage: Bacteria > Gemmatimonadota > Gemmatimonadetes > Gemmatimonadales > GWC2-71-9 > JAOTWJ01. The sequence continues at coordinate 57,796 of JAOTWJ010000005.1, read as the reverse complement.
GGCTCGAGATCACGCGTGCCCTGGTGACCGAACCGAAGTTCATGCTGCTCGATGAGCCGTTTGCGGGCGTCGACCCGATCGCGGTCAATGACATCCAGACCATCGTGGCCGACCTGCGCCGGCGGCGCATTGGCGTCCTGATCACCGACCACAACGTGGAGCAGACCCTGGATATCGTCGATCGCGCCTACATCCTCTTCGAGGGCCGCGTCCAGGTTGCGGGCACGGTACGGCAGCTGGTGTTCGACGACCAGGTGGCCGACCTGTATCTCGGCCCCACGCTGACGGAGCGCCTGCGCACGAGACTGGGGTCGGCGGCATGAAACCGGGCCTGCACCAGAGCGCGACGCTTCGCCAGGAGTTGCGGATGAATCCTCGCCTGTACCAGGCGATGGATCTCCTGTACATGCCCCTCCTGGATCTGCAGCAGCACCTCAAGCAGGAGTTGCTCGTCAACCCGTTCCTCGAGATGCTCGAGGCGGAAGATGAGGTCGCGCTCGGCGAGACGGCCGATACGGAGCGCGAGCGCGAAGAGGCGGAGAAGCAGGAGGAGACCGATTGGGAGGAGATCATCCTCGACGGCTTCCAGGCCGGCTCCGGGGCGCGCGATCTTTCCTACTCGGATGAGGTGTTCGAGCGCACGCCGGTGCAGAGCCGGGCCCTGACCGATCATCTGCGCGACCAGCTGCTCATGCTCGACCTCACCGACCGACAGCGTCGCCTTTCGGAGGAGTTTCTGGGGAATCTGGGTGATGACGGCTATCTCCACGCCACCCTCGAGGAGATCGTTGCCGGCATCAACGGGTGGGAGAACGGGGGCACCACGACGCACAGCGACGACGCCACCGACGCCGCGACGCCGGTCCCCGAATCCACCGCGCCCGCCGAATCCACCGCGCCCGCAGAGCCCGCCGAGCCCGCGGAGCCTGTCACCCAGGGCCCGTTCACCGTGGCCGAGGCGGAGACGATGTTGCGGGTCTTCCACGCGCTCGACCCCGCGGGCATCGGCGCGCGCGATTTGCGCGAGTGCCTCCTGCTGCAACTCGAGGACATGGACCTGCAGGACACGCTCACGTACCATCTCGTGCACGAGGCGTTCGACGATCTGATCGGGCACCGCTGGAGTGATATCGCGAAGCGGCGGGGCATCGACCCCAAGGCGGTGCAGGACGCCGCCGACGAGCTGGCCAAGCTCGACCCCAAGCCGGGACTCCGGTTCCTCCCGTCCGACGACGAGTACGTGGTGCCGGATCTGATCGTCGAGAAGATCGAGGGGCAATACCGGGTCTTTCTCAACGACACGGGCATGCCGCGGTTGCGGATCAGCAAGGTCTACCAGGAGCTCGCCGGCAACAAGAAGCAGTTCACCGGCGAGACCCGCGAATTCATCACCGAGAAGCTGAACGGGGCGCAATGGCTGATTCAAGCCATCGAACAGCGCCGCCAGACGATGCTCAAGGTGATGCACTTCATCGTCGACCGCCAGCGAGAGTTTTTCGAGAAGGGCATCGAGTACCTGCGGCCACTCACGCTGCGGGAAGTGGCGGAGGTCATCGGCATGCACGAGTCCACGGTCAGCCGCGTGACCAACCAGAAGTACGTGCAGACTCCACGGGGCGTATATCCGCTCAAGTTCTTTTTTTCGAGCAGTCTCGAGACCACGTCCGGGGAAGATGCGAGCGCGCGGGCCGTGCGGGCGCAGATCGAGAAGCTCGTGGGCGACGAGGCCTCGGACCAGCCGCTGACCGATGCCGAGATCGTGGATGCGTTGAAGGACCGCGGCGTCCGGATCGCGCGCCGCACGGTCGCCAAGTACCGGGACCAGCTGGGCATCCTGCCGGCCCGGATGCGCAAACGCCTATGAGTCTCGCCGATCGCGACACGCAAGCCGAGGTGAGCGTGCTCGTGCCGGCCAAGGACGAGGCCGAGAACCTCCCCGAGTTCGTCCGCCAGTGTGCGGCGGCGCTCGCCTCCGAGCCCTACGCGTGTGAAGTCGTGATCGTGAACGACGGGAGCGAGGACGAGACGGGCGCCGTGCTCGAGCGCCTCGCGGGGGAGTACGCGTTTCTGCGCGTCGTGACCCACCGTGCCTGTCGCGGCATCGCTGACGCGCTCCGGTCGGCCGCCGAGCGCGCCAGCGGCAGGACGTTCGTGTTCTATCCGGCCGATCTGCAGTTCCTGCCGTCCGAGATCGCGAGCCTCGTCGCCCCGATTCGGGACGGCCAGGCCGACATCGTCACCGGCACCAAGCAGGGGACGTACGAGAAGGCCTTCGTCTCCGGCGTGTACAATCGCTTGTGCCGCTGGCTGTTCGGCATCCGCGTGACCGACCTGAACGCCGTCAAGGCCTACCGCCGTGAAGTGGCGGAGGTGGTGCCGGCCCGTCCCGACTGGCACCGGTTCATGGTGATCATCGGCGCCGCCGACGGGTTCCGCGTCACGGAACGCCCCGTGACCCTCCGCCCCCGGCTGGCGGGGCGGTCGAAGTTCGGGCTCGGACGCATTCCGGTCGGGATGCTCGATCTGCTGTCGGTGTGGTTCCAGCTTCGCTTCGGCCGCAAGCCGCTGCTGTTCTTCGGCCTCTCGGGCAGCATGCTCCTGCTGCTGGGCCTGCTTACCGGCGTCGTGGCCTTCGTGCTCCGCTTCGGGTTTGGCTACGGCTTCCGGCCGCTGCTGTACCTGGTGCTCGTGCTGGTCCTGGGTGGGCTCGCGCTATTCGGGGTCGGCTTCTTGGGCGAACTCCTGGCCGCCATGCGCGAAGAGGTGCGCGCGTTGCAGCGCGCGGTCGACCGTCTCGCCGATCGGCGGGGCGGGCCGCGCCCGTAGAACGACCGTTGCGCATCCTCGCGGTCACGCACGCCTATCCGCGGTGGGCCGGCGACCCGGCAGGCGCGTTCCTCGAGCGCCTCTACCAGGCGCTCGCCGAGCGCGGCCATGAGGTCGCGGTCCTCGCGCCGGCCGATGAGGGACGGAGCGGGACGGCCACGCGGAACGGCGTCGTGACGACGTGGGTCCGCTACGCGGCCCCCGCGCGGGAGACCCTGGCTTACCGTGGCACGATGGTACGCGCGGTTCGATCCCCCGCCGGGCTCAGGGTCTTTCTCGGCCTGCTCCGGGCGCTCGAAGCGGCCATCCTCGAGCGGCAGACCGCGGCCGACGTCGTCCACGCCAATTGGTGGGTGCCCGCGGGCCTCGCGGCGCGGCGCGCGCATCGGCGCGGTGCCCCGGCCTACGTGGTGACGCTGCACGGCACGGACGCCGCCCTGTTCCGGCGGTCGCGGATCGCGCGGTGGACCGGTCGGCCGGTGCTGCGCGACGCCGCCGCCGTGACCGTCGTCTCGTCGTACGTCGCATCGCTCGCCGGGCGCGCGGGGCTGAACCGCGCGCCCGCCGTGATCCCGATGCCGGCAGACCGGCCGGCCGGCGCGCACGTCAGCGCCGGGGGAGCCGGGATCGCCGCGGTCGGTCGCCTCAGTCGACAGAAGCGGGTTCACCTGCTGCTGGACGCGGTCGCGGAGCTGCACTGCCGGGGGCAGCGCGTCCCGGTCACGATCGTGGGCGATGGGCCGGAGCGACCGGCCCTCGAGGCCCGCGCCCGCCACCTGCGGATCGCGCAGGCCGTCCGATTCGTCGGGATGGTGCCGCCGGAGGGCGTGCCGGACGCCATCGGTGACGCCGACGTGTTCGTGTTTCCCGCGCGCGGGGAGGGGTTCGGCCTCGCCGCAGCCGAGGCGCTGATGCTGGGGGTTCCCGTCGTGGCGTGCGGGGACGGGGGCGGGGTGCTCGACATCGTGCGCCCGGAAGCGGGAGCTGGTCTCATCGTTCCCCCCGATCCCGCGAAGCTCGCGGAGGCCACGCTCACGCTGCTGCGCGACCCCGGAGCGCGCGCGCGCGCGGCCGCGGCCGGGGCGGTCTGGCGCGACCGGCTGCGCCCGGCCGCCGCGGCCGCCGCGTTCGAAAAGACGTTGCGCGGAGTCGTCGCCAAGTGACGCGCCGCCCGTGGGTGTGGGCGCTCCAAGCCCTGCTGCTCCTCGCCGTGGCGGTGCTCGTCTGGCGCTCCCTGCACGCGCATTGGGACCAGTTCCGGACGCTGGACGTCCGGCTGACACTCCACCTGGGGTGGATCGCCCTGGCCGCCGCCGCGGTGCTGCCCACGTACGGCCTGCTGATTGCCGCGTGGCGCGGCATTATCACGGGCTGGGATCAGCGCCTCCCCTATCTGCCGGCCGTGCGGATCTGGACGCTCTCGAACCTGGGCCGGTATCTGCCCGGCAAAGTGTGGAGCGTCGCCGGACTCGCGGTGCTCGCGCAGCGGCGGGGTGTCGCTCCGTGGGCGGCCGTCGGGTCCGCCATCGTCATGCAGGCCGTGGCCGTCGGCAGCGGCGTCATCGTCGCCCTCGCAACCGTCCCCGGAGCCGCCTCGCCACTCGCGTTCGGCGCCGCGCTCGTGGTCGCCGCGACCCTGGTGCTCACGTTCACCATGCCCGGCGCGGCGCAACTCGTGGCCCGTATCATCCCCGGAGCCGACCTGCGCCCGCTGTCGCCGGGCGCCGTGCTGCGCGCGACCGGGGCGACCGCCGTGGCGTGGGTCGGTTACGGCGCGGCATTCTGGTGCCTCGCCCGCGGTATCCTGGGGCCCACCACCCTGTCGCTCGCCACGGCGTCCGGCGTGTTCGCCGCCGGGTATCTCGTGGGACTCCTCGCCATCGTTGCGCCGGGGGGCGTGGGTGTGCGCGAAGCCGTGTTCCTGGCGTTCCTCACGCCCGCCCTGGGGAGCGGACCGGCCCTCGCGCTCACCGTGGCCTCACGGCTGCTCCTGACCCTGACCGAGGCGCTGGCCGCCGTGGCGGGCTTGGCCCTGCGCGAGCGTCGTGACGCCGCGACCAGCAGTTAAGTTTCGTCCTTCTTGCGACGGAGCGTGCGGTGACGACGGTTCCCGACCAGCGTGATCAGGGCTTCGAGCCTCGGTTTCCGACCCTCGTGGCGACCGGCCTGCTCTCGTTCTGGATCGCGATCCTGTCGCTGCCGCTGTGGACCGGGCGGTTCCTCGCGGGCCCGTACAGCGACCAGTACCACAGCGGCTACGCGTTTCGCGACTGGCTCGCCCAGGAATGGAAACGCACGGGGGCCATCCCGCTCTGGAACCCCGAGCTGTTCGGTGGACTGCCATTCGTGGGCGCCATGCACGGCGACATCTTCTACCCCACGGCCTGGCTGCGCCTGGTGTTGCCGACGGGCTTCGCCATGGGGCTGGGATTCGTCGTGCACTACGTGCTGGCCGGCCTGTTCGTCTACCTGCTGCTGCGCCTCCTGCGGACGTCGTGGGCCGGCGCCGTCGCCGGGGGGGCCGCGTACCAACTCTCGGGCGTGATCGGCAGTTACGTGCAGCCGGGCCACGACGGGAAGCTGTTCGTCACCACGCTGCTTCCGCTCGCGCTGATCGGTCTGGTGCTGGGCATGCGGGACCGCCGACCGGCCGGCTACGGCCTGGTCGCGCTGAGCGTGGGGCTCGCCCTCCTCTCGCCCCACGCCCAGATGACCTACTACCTGCTGGTCGCGGCGGGGATCTTCGCACTCTACCTCACGTTCGGCGAAACCGACGCGCGCCCCCTGGCGGGCCGGCTCGCCGGGCTCGGCTTCGCCCTGCTGGCCGTGGCCGTCGGGTTCGGCATCGGGATGATCCAGATCCTGCCGTTCATGGCGTACCTGCCATTCTCGCCGAGAGCCGACACGTACTACGGGTTCGAGGGGGCGACGTCCTACGCCATCCCGTGGACGCACGTGCCGGAGTTCTTCCTCGCGGGGTTCACGGGCACCACCCAGGACGGCACCTACTGGGCGACGAACCCGTTGAAGCTGCACTCCGAATACTTCGGTCTCACCGCAGTGGCCCTCGCCGTCGTCGGGGTCGCCGACCGCGCCCGGCGGCGCCTGGTACTGTGGCTCGGGGGGGTCGCGTTCCTGTTCCTCCTCATCTGCCTGGGTGCCGGCACGCCGTTCTACCGCATCTGGTGGCAGGTGATGCCGTTCATGCAGAAGGTGCGGGCACCGGGCATGGCCCTGTACGTGGTGGCACTCGTCGTCGCGCTGTTCGCCGGGTTCGGCGTGCACCGCATCGAGCGGGGGGAAGCGCGGCGCTGGGGCACGGCCTGGCTCGTCGCGGGCGCGATCGTCGTCCTCCTCGCGGCGGTAGGCGCCGTGGGCGGTCTCGCCGAGTCGCTCGCGCGCGGCATCGAGCTGGAGCAGGGAAGGGCGGTCACCGACGCCGCTGGCGCCGCGCAGGGAGCCATCCGCACCGGGGCGCTCCTCAGCGGACTGGCCCTGATCGCCCTCGGGGCGCTGGCGTGGGCCGCCCATCGCGGGCGGGTTCCAGCGATCGGGCTGGCACTCGCGCTGCCGCTCCTCGTGAGCGCGGATCTGTGGCAGAACGCTCGGGCGTTCTGGGATTACACCGAGGACCCACGAACCGGCCTGTATGGGGGAGACGCGATCACCGAGACCTTGCGCACCCGAACGGGACCCTCCCGCGTACTCGATCTGTCCGACACCGGGGTGGAGGTCTATCCCGGCGCGTCGCTCATGGCGTATCGCATCCCGCAGCTGTTGGGCCATCACGGAAACCAGCTGCACCACTTCAACGAGCTGTTGGGCGGCAAGAACCAATGGCGGTACCTGCTCAGCAGCCGGCGCCTGTGGGACCTGTACGCGGTGGAATTCGTCCTGCTGCCCAGCGGCACCGATCTCGGCACGCAGCTGCCGGCCTACGCCAACTTGGGTGCCGACTTCGACACCGCCATGGCAGGCGTTCCCACGGCCCGCGGGCGCCCGGCCGACCTGCTCGTGCGCCGGACGCCGATGCCCTACGCCCGGCTAGTGCCCGCCGCCATCAAGCTCCCGGACGACCGGGCCGTTCCGACCGTGGCCGATCCGCGGTCGGGACTGCCGTTCGATCGGTTGGTGCTGCTCGATACGGCGGCCGCGCTCGTGCCGGCGCCCGTGGACTCGCTTCCGCCGCCGCTCGATGCCCGGGTCGAGGTCGAGGCCTGGGAACCCGGCGCCATGCGCCTGCGCGTCGAGCCAGCGGCGCCCGACGCGGGCTACGTACTCGTCGCGGAGAACTTCTATCCCGATTGGCACGCGATGGTGGATGGCCACGAGACGACCGTACTGCGCGGCGACGCGTCCTTGCTTGCGGTGCCGGTTTCCCGAGGGGCGCGGGACGTTACCCTGCGGTTCCGCAGCGCCGACTACGAGCGGGGACGCGCGATCACGTGGGTCAGCCTCCTGATCGTCGCCGCCGTCTTCGCGGCGCCGCTCGCCACACGCCGCCTGCGCGCGCGCCGGCAGAGGCACTGATGGAGCGCGGGCTTGTCATCGTCCCGACCTACAACGAGATCAAGAACCTGCGGCAAATCGTGCCACAGATTCTCGCCCAGGATCCGTCGCTGGACGTCCTCGTGGTGGACGACAACTCCCCCGACGGCACCGGCCAGGCCGCCGACGAATTGGCCCAGGAATCGGGACGCGTGCACGTGCTCCACCGGCCGGGCAAGGAAGGGCTCGGGACCGCGTACCGTGCGGGATTCCGCTGGGCGCTGGCCCGCGACTACGAGTTCGTTTTCGAGATGGACGCCGATTTCTCCCACGACCCCAAGCACCTGCCGCAGTTCCTGGATGCCATCCGGGACGCCGACCTCGTGCTCGGGTGCCGGTACCTCGGGGGGCGGGTCACGGTCGTGAACTGGCCCATGGCACGGCTCTTTCTGAGCTACTCCGCGAACATCTACGCCCGGGTCGTGACCGGTCTGCGCCTGCATGACGCGACCGGAGGCTACAAGTGCTTCCGGCGGCGCGTCTTGGAAGCTATCGATATCGACGCGGTCCGCTCCAACGGGTACGCATTCCAGATCGAGGTCAGTTTCCGGGCTGCCCGGAAGGGCTTCCGGATCATCGAAATCCCGATTGTCTTCGTCGATCGGACAGACGGGGAAAGCAAGATGTCCGGCGCCATCGTCCGCGAGGCCGTATGGATGGTCTGGCGGTTACGCCTTTTGGCCCTCCTGGGACGGCTATGAGCGGCGAGATCATCTACAAGATGACCGGCTCGGGGAACGACTTCGTATTCCTCGACGGCCGATGGACCGAGCTGGACGCCTGGCCCGCGGATCGCATTCGCCGTGTGTGCGCCAGGGGGACCGGCGTCGGCGCGGACGGGTTGATCGTGCTCGGCCCGGGCAGCGGTCCGGGCGCCGTGCGGTTTCACTTCTTCAACTCCGACGGCTCCCGCGGGGCGATGTGCGGGAACGGCGCCCTGTGCGCCACCCGGCTCGCGGCCCTTCTGGAACTCGCGCCTGCCGACGATGTGCGCCTGGAAACCGACGCCGGCCTCGTGCGGTCGCGTTGCGTCCCGGATACCAGCGATCGCGCCGAATTGGCATTGCCCAACGTGACGGATGTCCGGTTCCCCGAAATCGACCCGAACCCCGGTGAGCACGAGATCGGCTACGCGGTGGTGGGGGTCCCGCACCTGGTCGTCCGGGTCGACGACCTCGAGACCGTCGACGTGCTCGGCCGGGGCAGGGCGCTGCGCGCCCACCCGTCGCTCGGGGAAGCCGGCGCCAACGTGAATTTCGTGGCGGCGAGCGGCGACTCGTGGGCGATGCGGACCTACGAGCGAGGCGTGGAAGACGAGACCCTGGCGTGCGGAACGGGGGCCGTGGCGAGCAGCCTGATCCTGAGCTCGACCGGACGAACCTCGCTGCCGTGGTCGGTCCACACCCGCTCGGGCACCGTGCTCACCGTTTCCGGAAAACTGGACCCCGAGACCCGCCACCTCCACACCCCGAGCCTCGGAGGGGAAGGCAAGCTGGTGTTTCGGGGGGTTCTCGAAGCCGGCTTCTAGGCGCCGCCCGGTACCCTCCTTCCCGAGCCGTGCATCGGGTTGTCGGCGCTCCGCCGCCGTGCCAACTCACTGTTCACGCAGGACCCCATCTGGAACCCACGGTGCGGCAACCGCTTACCGGTAGCGGTGCGGTGCCCGCTCACAGTTGTCCACAGACTGGCCGCACATTACTTAACATAACATATCTTATACGAAGTACACGATGGGCTGCAAATGACTTCTGGGAGGGCGTCCCTGCGGCTTCTTAGCCCGACGTGTACTTGCCGAGCTCCCCCAGCCGGATCTTGGCTTCGGCAGCCGCCGCGGAACCAGCCTGCTCGGCCACAACGCGATCGAGCACCCGCATGGCGGCTGCCGTGTCGGCAGCCGCTGTAAACGCGCGCCCGGCGTTCAGGAGCTGCCTGGCCTGCTCGAGCCGATAACCCGAAGCCCTGGCAGCCTCCTCGTAGGCTTGCCCCGCCGATCCGAACTGACCGGTCTGCTCGAGGCCGGCCCCCAAGAGGCCGTACGCCTGGGCCCGGTACCGCTCGGACGGACCGGCCGCGACGAAGTCCTGAAGGTCGGCGACCGCCAAGGCCGCCTGCCCTTGGAGCAGCCGCACTTGGCCGAGAAGCAGACGCGCCTCCTGACCCGCGGCCGTGCCCCCATAGCTGGCGATGACCCGTGACAGGCCGCTCGCGGCCAGCGGCAGGTTTCCCGACTCAGCCGCCGCTCTGGCATCGGCGAGTTCCCGCCCGGCAAACGCCTCACGCCGGGCCTTCGCCGTGACCGCGAACCAGGTTCCGCCAGCCACGACGAGCGCCACGAACCCCGCGATGGTCAGGGGCCGCCGGTTCTTCTGAAACCAGCCAACGAACTTCTCGGCACGTTCCGTGTCCGCTGGTGGCGTCGGGCTCTTCACTTTCGTATCGGCTGCCACGATCCCTCATCCCTGATCAAAAGGCCTGCGACCGCTGACCCCGGTGCCCCGACCGGACACCTCGGAACAGGTGCCCCTGGGGTGACTCGAACACCCGGCCAACGGTTTAGGAAACCGCTGCTCTATCCATCTGAGCTACAGGGGCACGCGCTAGAAACTAACGGGCCGGATACCGCGGTGGTATCACCGAAACGGAAACCCGAGACCCGCGGGCGAGCCCTCGGGTGATGGCGGGCGTCGCTCGCAGCGGTGGCCCGACGGCCTGGGGATTACCAAGTCGGCAGGTCCCATCTCGAAGTCGCACAAATTGTTGAACAACTCTGCGCGATATCTATAACTAGCGCGCTTCAAACGTGTTAGGCACTGCCATATCATGTGGAACGTCAGATTTCTCCACATGATCTACCCTGGCGAACCTGGGCCCTTTGGCGAGCTCCGTCCCAAAGCGCTCAAGCGTGGCGTGCGGTCCCCGGGCCACGACCTCGACCCGACCGTCGGCCAGATTCGCCGCCCACCCTGCGGTGACGCCGTACGCGTCTGCCAGCTTCAAGACGAACCACCGAAACCCCACTCCCTGCACCCGCCCGGAGATCAGCCATCGGGTCGTGGCCTCAGCCTCGCGGCTCATGCCCGGACCCTCCGACGCCGGTGCCAGATGACGTACGCCACCACGATCAGGACCAGCACGGGCACCATAACGATCATCGCGCGACCGATATACCGATGGACCTCGTCCGCGGGGAGGCCTCCGAGCACCTCGGCCTTGCGGCCGAGGTACCACCCGACCCAGGTGAGGATCGCGCACCAGATCCCTGCCCCGAGCGCCGTATACGCGGCAAACAAACCGAGCCGCATGCGGGCCAGCCCGGCCGGCAGGGAGATGTACTGCCGAATCACGGGGATCAGACGTCCAATGAAGGTGCTGATCTCCCCATGGTCGCGAAAATACGCTTCCGCGCGGTCGAGGGCGGTCTCCTTGATCAGGAGATAGCGCCCGTATCGGTGGAGGAGCGGGCGTCCCAGTCGGACCGCAACCACGTAGTTGAAGACCGCGCCAATCACGCTTCCGCCGACCCCACAAGCGAAGGCCAGCCAGGCGTTCATGCGGCCCTGCGCCGCGAGGTAGCCGGCGGGCGGCAGCACGACCTCGCTGGGGAACGGGAAGAAGGACGACTCCAGTGCCATGAGCACCACGATCCCGGGATACCCCAGCGCGAAGATCGCGTCGGTCAGCCACGTGACGAGCTGACCGAACCCCTGGATGAGGATCTCGATCACCGGTCCCTCACCTCGGCCGCGCCCCCGGCGTCATACCCATGGCGTCCGATCAGCGGGACGAACTGCGCCGGCCCCAGGTCCTCGCGATCGGCGCCCGCCGCCGTCCGCGTCAGTCGCACCAGGCGCTGCCGCTCGCCGTGCGCGATTGCCGCGACCAAGCGCCCCCCGGCCCGCAGCTGGTCGAGCAGCGGTTGCGGCACGCTCGGCGCCGCGGCCGCCACCAGGACGGCCTCATACGGCGCGTTCGGCCGCCATCCCAGACTTCCGTCTCCCGTCACGACGAGCACGTTGTCGATCCCGAGCTCGGCGAGCGTCGCCTTGGCCCGGGCGGCCAGTGCGGGGATCCGTTCGATGGACACCACGTGCGACGCCAGCATCGAGAGCAGCGCCGCCTGGTAGCCGGAGCCCGTGCCGATCTCGAGCACCCGCTCCGTCCCCGCGAGTTGCAGGGCCTCCAGGTAGCGGGCCTGGGTGGACGGTTGGGAGATGGTCTGCCCGCTCCCGATGGGCAACGAGGTGTCCTCGTAGGCCTGGCGCTCGAGCACGGCCGGAACGAAGCGGTGCCGCGGGATCTCGCCGAAGGCTCGCAGGACCGCCAGATCGGCAACCCCCTGCGCCCGGAGCTGCTCGACCAAGCGGGCGCGGTAGCCGCCGAAGCTGTCGGCTACCCGCCGAGGTGCCATCGGTCGACGGCCTCGAGCAGGCCGTAGTTCGTGAGGTCGAGGTGGAGGGGGGTGACCGAGATCCAGCCTTCGCTGACCGCCCGAAAATCCGAGTCCTCCCGTCCGGACCACGAAATCTGCCCGCCGCCGATCCAGAAGACCTCACGGCCCCAGGGGTCGGTCGTTCGCACGAGCGAGCCCTCAAAGACGCGATTGCCAAGGGTGGTGACCCGAATGCCCCGGATTTGGTCGCCGGGAATCGGGGGCAGGTTGACGTTGAGCAGGGTTTCCTCGGGGAAGCTCCGCACCTGGACGATGTCGTGGATCAACCGCTCCAGCCACGGGCGGTGGGAGTCGAGCAGCTCGATCTCCCCACCCGCGAACGAGACCGCCACGCCGGGCACACCGGCCGACAGCCCTTCCATGGCGGCGGCCACCGTTCCCGAATACAGGACGTCCTCGCCCATGTTGGGACCGTGGTTGATGCCGGAGAACACGTAGTCGGGCTTTGCGTCCAGCAGCGCCCCGAGCCCGAGGAGCACGCAATCGGTGGGGGTGCCGTCGACCTGAAACGCATCCGACCCGCGGCGCACGGGCCGCAAGGGTCGCTGGAGCGTGAGTGAGTGGCTCGCCCCGCTCTGCTCGCGGTCCGGCGCCACCACGGTCACCCGGGCAACCGTGCGGCATACGTCGGCGAGCACCCCGATCCCCTGGGCCAGGATGCCGTCGTCGTTACTCACCAGGATGTGCAATGGCCGTCGTGCCGTCGAGGATCTCGAGGATCTCGCGCACCTGCGCGTGGAGGTTCTGGATGGTCTCGTGCTGCAGCGCCATGCGGGCCTCGGATTTCAACTGCCCGGTCCGGCGGTAGTGGTCGATCTTCTGACGGGCCCCTTCGATGGTGTACTTCTCGGTATAGAGCAGGTGCTTGACGAGCATGATCAGCTCGATCTCGCGACGCTGATACACGCGGTTGCCCGAGCGGTTCTTCGCCGGATTCAGAAACCGGAACTGGCTCTCCCAATAGCGCAGCACGTGCGGCTTGAGGTCCGTCAGCTGGCAGACGTCCCCTATCGCGAAGAACTCCTGCACCGGGCGCGACGTCGTCACCGCCACTGCTCCGCTTTGAGAGTCCGTTCCATGAGGTCGGCAATCGCCTGCCGGGGCGCCTTGGTCTCGAACAGCACCCGCTCGACCTCCCGCGCGATCGGTAGCTCCACGCCGGCCTGGTGGCCAAGTTCGACGGCCATGCGCGCCGTCGTTACGCCCTCCGCCACGGTTCGCCGTTCGCCCAGGATATCGTCCAGGCGCCGCCCGCGACCGAGCTCCACCCCGACCGTCCGGTTCCGGCTGAGCGATCCGGTGGCGGTGAGGACAAGATCCCCCATGCCGGCCAGGCCGGCGAACGTGAGGGGGTCCGCTCCCAAGGCCACCCCCAGCCGGCTGATCTCGGCCAGGCCCCGCGTGATCAGGGCCGCCTGCGTGTTGTATCCGAGTCCCAGACCAACCAAAATCCCGGCCGCCAAAGCGATCACGTTCTTGAGCGCGCCGCCGAGCTGCACCCCGACCACGTCAGCCGACGTGTACACCCGGAACCGTGGGTTCGAGAACGCGGCCTGTGTTTGCTGTGCGGCCTCCGGATCGCGGGAGGCGGCGACCACCGCGGTCGGCTGCCCCTCGTAGACCTCCCGAGCAAAGCTCGGGCCGGACAGGACCGCCACCGCGCAATCGGGCAGTTCCTCCCGCAGCACCTCGCTGAGGAACCGATGCGACTCCGGCTCGAGTCCCTTCGAGACGCTCACGATCAGGGGCCGCCGGCCGCCCAGCCCCGCCCGGATTCCGCGGGCCATCGAGCGCACCGCAAGCGACGGCGGCGCGGACACGACCACCTCGGCGTCCCGCACCGCCTCTGCCAGCTGGGCGTGCGCGACCAGGGTTGGCGCGAGGGGCGCGTTCGGGAGGAAGAGCTCGTTGACATGGCGTTGGTTGATCGATCCCACAACCTCGGCCTCTCGCGCCCACAGGGCCACCGTGTGCCCGTTGCCCGCGAGCAGGTGCGCCAGGGTCGTCCCCCAGCTGCCGGCCCCGATCACCGCCGCCTGCACGTCAGGCCTCCCGCCGCCGGCCGAACCGGTTTTCGGTTCCCGCCAGCAGCCGACGGATGTTCGCGCGATGGGTGTAGAGGATGAAGGCCGCGAGCGCGGCCCCGACCGGCACCACATACGGGTTTGCCGCCCCCAGGCCCAGGGCCGCGAACGGGAACGCCACGGCACCCAGCATCGAGGCGAGCGACACGTAGCCCGTGGTCTTGAGCACCGCCCCCCAGACGACGGCGCTTGCCAGCAGCGGGATTGGTGCCAACGCGAGCACCACACCAGCCGCCGTCGCCACCCCCTTCCCTCCCCGAAAGCGCACGAACACCGAGAACACGTGCCCCACGATGGCGGCGGCTCCCACCGCCAGCGGAAGCCAATCCGCGGTGCCCACGCGGGCGGGCAACACGAGCGTGGGCAGGGCGCCCTTCCCGACATCGAAGAGCCCAGCCGGAATCGCAAAGCGCCACCCGAGCACCCGATAGAGGTTGGTTGCCCCCAGGTTGCCGCTCCCGTGCGCCCGCAAGTCGACGCCGCCGATCCGGCCGACCAGCCACGACATCGGGATCGCCCCGAGGAGATAGGACACCGCGAGCGCGAGCCACAGGCTCATCGGCGGCCCCGTTTGCGTCGGAGTTTGAGACGGATCGGCACCCCCTCAAACCGCCAGGCCTCCCGGAACCCATGCACCAGGAAGCGTTGGTAGTTCTCTGGAATCGCCTCCGGTGCGTTCGAGACCAACGCGAACGTGGGCGGCGCGGTGCCGATCTGGGTCCCGTACAGGATCTTGACCTCCCGGCCGCCGCGCTGCGGCGGCTGCTGCCGCTGCAGCAGTCCCTCCAGCACACGATTCACGTCCGCCGTGGCCACCCGCCGCTGCCGGCTCTCGGCAACGGCGACGATCAGGTCCAGGATCTTCCGTACCCGCTGGCCTGTCAGGGCCGAGACGTACGCGAAAGGCACGTCACCAAGAAACGCCGCTCGCTCGGTCACGACGGCCCGACCTCGCTCCGCCGTGTTGGGGTCCTTCTCCGGAATCAGGTCCCACTTGTTGACGGCGATGATGAGCCCAGCCCCCCGGTCCCACACGTGCGCAGCGACCCGCAGGTCCTGCGCGTGCACGCCGTCGTTGGCATCCACGACGAGCACGCACACGTCGGCGCGCTCGACGGCGCGCTCGGTTCGGAGGCTCGAGTAGTACTCGACCTCATCCACTACTTTCGACCGCCTCCGTAAACCCGCAGTATCAATGAAGTTGAGCGTCAGACCTTGATACCGCAAGGGGGAGTCCACCGCGTCGCGCGTCGTGCCGGCCTCCGGGGCCACCACGTTGCGCTCCTCCCCCAGCATCTGATTGACCAAGCTCGATTTTCCCACATTTGGCCTCCCCACGACCGCGACCTGGATCACATCCGCGTCATCGTCGTGCGGCGCCGCCCGTGGCAGCAGGGCCACGGTGCGGTCCAACAGGTCCCCGGTCCCCTTGCCTGTCCCCGCCGATACGGGACAGGGGTCTCCAAGCCCCAGCTCGTGGAACGGCAGGTGGGCCAGGGGTTCATCGGCCGGGTCGTCGATCTTGTTGGCAACGACGAGGACCCGATCCTGGTACGGACGCAACTGGTCGGCGACCGCGAGATCGGCCGGGTGCACCCCGTCCCGGGCATCCACCATGAACAGGATCACGTCCGCCTCGGCTATCGCGACGGCCACTTGGCGCCGGATGGCGACCGTGAGCGGATCCTCCTCGCCGACCAGCCATCCCCCCGTGTCCACGAGCCAGAAGTCCCGCCCGTTCCAGGTTGCCGGCGCGAAGTGCCGATCCCGGGTGACCCCGGGGCGGTCGTGGACGATGGCGCGCCGGCCCCCGACGAGGCGATTGAACAGCGTGGACTTGCCCACGTTGGGCCGTCCCACGATGGCGATGGTGGCCCGCTTCATACCCAATCCGATGCGATCAGCGCATCACCAAAATCGTGGGAGAAGCGGATGGGGCACGGGACGCCCGCCGCGAGGTCGGCGCTGGAGAGGTCGTCCATGAACAGTCCCGCATCGTTCACCGCCTCCGCCGGCAGCAGGGCGAGATCGAGATCGGCGCGGGCGGCGAGCGCCTGCGCGAAGGCCCGACCCGGCAGCAGTGCCGCGGTCGTCACCGAGGGTCCGAAGAGTTCGTTCGCGAGCGCGATCACCTCGAACCGCGCGGCGGTGCGCGCTTCGAGGTCCGCCATCACCTGGGGCATGAGGCGGCCCATCGCGGTCCCCGTGAGCACCCCCACCCGCCGCCCCACCAGCCGCGGCAGCGCGTCGCGGTAGGCAGCCACGCGCCCCTGCAGGAAGCGCACGCTCCCGACCCCGTTCTCGACCTGCTCGAAGTCGCCGTACCACTCGGCCGGCGGCAGCTCGCGCTCGGCCACCAGATAGAGCTCGTCCGAACCATGGACCCAGCGGTGCCCGCGCGCGGGCTCGGCCCGCTCCGCCTGGCGGTGGACGACGTCCACGGCGGCCCGGCAGGCATCCCGTCCGGGCTCGTGCACCAGATGGAGCTTGCTGAACTCGGTGAGTCCGACCGGCACCACCGAGACCGACAGCACCGGGTCACCCAGCGCCCACAGATCCTCGAGGCTCTGCTCGAGCACCGCGCCGTCGTTCACGCCCGGCTGCAGCACGATCTGCGTGTGGACGGAGATGCCGCCCGCGGCCAGCGAGCGCAGCTGCGGGATGATCGCCGGCGCGCGCGGGTTCCGCAGCAGACGGCGTCGGATCACCGGATCGGTCGCGTGGACGGACACGTACAGCGGCGAGAGCCGGTACTCCAAAATCCGGGCGATGTCCTTCGGCTTGAGGTTGGTGAGCGTCGCGAAGTTGCCGTAGCGGAACGAGAGCCGGTAATCGTCGTCGCGGATGTAGAGGTTGTCGCGCAGGCCCGCAGGCAGGCCGTCGACGAAGCAGAAATCGCACCGGTTGGCGCAGCGGCGGATGCGCGGCGGCTCGAGTTCGACCCCCATCGGCAGCCCTTCCGGGCGCTCGACGTCGAATTCGACGGTCTCGCCGTCGGGAAGCCGCGCCAGCAGCACGAAGTGCTCGTCGGCCGAGAGGAACTCCCAGTCGAGGAAGTCCTCCAGCGCGCGACCGCCGATCGCCAGCAGCTCGGTGCCGGGCGCTAGGCCCAACTCGGCGCCGAGGCTGTCGGGGCTGACGGATTGGACGCGGATCATCGGGCGGACCGCACTCGGGGACGGGGAGCAAAAGGAGGGAGGGGTCCTCCCCTCCCTCCGGGGCGCCATCGGCGCCGTCGTATTCTACCGCTGCCGCCGTTCCTCCGCCACGGCCTCAGCGCTTCCGGTACCGCCAAGCCACCGCGCCGCCCTCTTCAACGCGGACGGAGAGCGTCGCCGTCCGCCGGGGCTCGATCGGGGGGATGTCGGCGCTGGCCGTGTACAGGACCGTGCCGGCGGCGTCGAGAAACTCGAAGTCGAGCGTAAGGGCGGGCAGCGCGCGTCCGGCGCCGTTGCGCACGGACCCGTTCACCGACGTGCTCCGGTCGGTGGACGCAAACTGCGTGATGGTGATGTGCCACGCGAGCCCGGTGTCGGCCTGGGCGAGGTAGCGTCGCACGGAGTCCGGTTGGCCCGCCAGGTCCCACACCAGCGCCATGGCGCGCGCGCCGGACGGGTTGAGAGGATCGATGGCGACGAGCCGCTCGGCCGCGTCTCGCAGCGCCTCCGCCTGACCGGTGGCGTACCGCACGTGCACGAGGACGGAAAGCGCCCGGTGATCAAACGGGTTCCGCCCGAGGACCGCGTCGAGCAGCGTCCCCGCCGGCTCGGCCAGCCCGTCGCCGTAGAGCCCCAGGGCGGCCTGCACCAGGGCCGCACCGTCTGCCTTGCTCGCCGCGAGCCGCTCGACCAGCCTCCGGACCGCCGGCTGGTCGCCTGCCGCCGTTTCGAGCCGCAGCAGCTGCAGCGCCGCCGTCGCGTCGTCGGGGTACCGCTCGCCGTATCGTCGGTAGTAGCGGATGGCCGGCGCGAGCGCCTCGACGACGGCCTGGCTGTCGGCGGCGGCTTTGGCGGTGAGGCTGTCGAGCGTGCGCCGCGTCGCCGCAAGCCGATCCTCGACCAGCGTCGACTCCCGTTGGAAGGTGGCCAGGGACTGCGCGTCGAGATGCCGCCCCCGGGCGCGAATCTCCGCCACATCCGCCAGCATGCGCGCGCGGAGCGCGGAGTCCGGGGCCACGCGTGGCGCCGTGGAGTCGCGTCGGGCGCGGGTCTGCGCGACGGTCTGCACGGCGGGCAGGCTCCAGGCACGCGTCTCGTAGGCGCGGGCGACCTCCAGCTCGGCCTGCTTCATCCGGGTCGCGTGCGTCGTATCCGTCTCGGCCGCTTTCAGCCCGACCTCGAGGAGCGCGGCCGCCGAATCGGGCTCGCTCATCGAGGCGTACATGATGCTGGCGTACAGTGGGATCTCCGCGTCCATGGGGTCCAGACCCCGCGCCAGCCGGAACGCCGCGACGGCGGAGTCGCGATGGCCGGCGCCCCAGGCCGTGAGCGCCTCGGCGAGCGCCAACGCCGCCAACCGGCCGGTGTACAGCGCGACATCCGGCTGGCACTCCGGCGCCAGCTCCAGCGTCCGCCGGAAGGCCGAGTCGGCCCCGCTCGGATCGGCGCGCTCCACGTAGTAGCGACCCAGGTAGTACCACGCCGCCGCGTTGTCCCCCTGCCCCGCTTCGCTGAACGCGCGCATGAGCACGCGGTACGCCTCGTTCAGGCGCCCGTCACGCTGATCCGGGAACCGGGTTTCCACCGCCTGTTTGAGGTACAGGACGGCACTCTTGACGAGAAAGTGGCCGGTGGACACACGGCAGGGGTCCTGATGCCCAACCCACGTGCCTTGCGCCGCGAGAGGCGTTGCGGCGAGGCCTGTCCACGCGACCACGACGAAGGTGCGACCCAGTGTCGGCATGGGCACTCCCCAGGCATGGGATCCGTCGCGTGCGCGTTGGGAAAGCTACGGGCGGGACCGGCGGGCGGAAGGCGGTCGAGCCACCTCGGCCACAAACGGCGACGCCGGCTCGGGTCTTCGCCGAGCCGGCGTCAGAGCGGGCGACCGGACTCGAACCGGCGACGTCCAGCTTGGGAAGCTGGCATTCTACCAACTGAATTACGCCCGCGTGTGCGGGGCGGAGTATGCCGAGCCTCCGCCCCGATTGTCAAGCAACGTCAGGTGCCGACGCGGTACCGCCAGGCCACGATTCCCTCGGCCGTGGGGGCCATCGCGAACGGCGCCAGGCCCTCCGGCTCGAGCGTGCGCCCGTCGACCGCAATCGTCTCGACGGTTTCCCCCTGCGCGTTCAGGAACTCGAACGTGAGGGCCGGCACGGCGGTCTCGGCCGCCTTCATGTTGGTCAGAAGCCCCCGGACGTCGTACCCCCGCGCGAGTCGCTGAAACTGGCTGACGGTCACGTCGAAGGGCATGGCCTCGATCCGCTCGAGCACGGCCAGCGTCGAATCCGACAGGTCCCGCAGCTGGTAGGAGGCCGCGAGCAACCGGCGCACCGAATTGTTCTGCGGATCGACGGCCAGGAGCTGAGCCAGGACCGGCCCCATCTTCTCGCCGTACTCCTTCCGCAGCGTGGCCTGCTGCGCCTTGGGCAGCGTCGTGTCGATGGTGTTCGCGAGCGAGAGGTACGTGTTCGCGAGATTGAACAGCGCGTCCCGGTAGTGGGGGTTGCGCTGCAGGCCGCTGGAGAACGCCTCCGCCGCACGCTGGTAGCGCTTGGCCCGGAACATGGCGACACCGGCCTCGAACAGGTTGAGCGGCGGCATCGAATCCGCCCGCATCAGCACGCTGTCGTAGAGCGCCAGCGCCTCGGCCTCCCGGCCCGCCTCTTCGAGGGTCGCCGCCATCCCCGTCAGCGCCTGTTGGTCGTTGGGCTGCATGGTCCGGTAGCGCCGGAACCACACGATCGCGGAATCGTACAACTGCGCCCGCTGGTACAGGAGCGCCAGGTTGAACACCGCATCGCGCCGGACTTCCGCGTACTGCGCGTTCTCCCGGTTGGCGCTGTCCGAAGCGACGGCGAGCGCGCGCCGGAAGTACGTCACCGCGCTGTCACGCTCCTGCCGGCCCGCGTACAACTGCCCGAGGTAGTAGAACCCGGGCGGCTCGCCGCCGAAGATCTGGTTGGCGCGGCGGAGTCGGGCCATCGCCGTCTCCGTGTCCCCTGACCGGATGGCGTCCACGCCGGCGTTGAGCAACGGCACCCACAGCCGCCGGCGATGGGTGTTGATATCGGCGCCACACTGGGGGATGAGCGACGCCGCGCGCGTGAACGACGAGTCCACGCCGTCGAGGTCGTTCATCTCCGCGTAGTAGCGTCCTAGGAAATACCACACGGCGCCGTTCTGGTCCTGCCCCTGATCGATGGCCTGGAGCAACACGCGCCGGGCGTCCTTCAAGTCCCGTTCCCGCTGATCCTGAAAGCGGGTGCGCGCCGCATTCTGCAGGTACAGGTTGGCGCTGTTGACCAAGTAGTGTCCCTTGTTCAAGTCGCAGTCCGGCGGGATGAAGCCGCGTGCCTGCGCCGCCGCACCCGTCGGTGCCGCCACGCAGAGGGCTGCCGTTACCGCGATCACCAACTGCCTCATGCTCGCTCCTCGTTGCGCTGGTTGTTGGTCCTTCCCTCGATTACCTCGCCCGAAGCCCGGCGTTCCACCTCGCGGGCCAATTGCCACGCCGGCACTCCCAGGCGGTCGGCGGCGGTCAGGACATCGTCATACTCCGCTTTGAGCCGCGGGCCATCCGGCCCCTGCCACACTTTGACGCGTACCTGCACGCCCGCCTGGAGTTCCACGATCTCTTCGCGGCGAGGCAGCGTCACGCGCGTCGTCGTCGCGCGCCGCACGCCCGCCGTCGGGCTGTGGCGGAACAGCGTCTCCACCACGTGGTCCGCGCGTTCGGCCGCGACCAGCACCTCCACGCGAGTGGCGACCCGGCCCTTTTTCCCATATACGGGCCAGGCCAGACAGTCCACCGCCCCGGCCGCCAGCACGGCGGCGCGCAGCGGCTCCACGTATTCCGGGCTCAGGTCGTCGAGGTCGGTGGCGAGCACCTCGACCACCCCGGCTTCGCCCGCCGCCTCCGCCAGAAGCAGCCGCAGCGCGTTGGGATAGGCGGCCGGATCACGCTCCCCGGCTCCCCAACCCGAGCCGACCATCCGCCACGCCGACGGCGGCCGCCCCTGGGACAGGACGCGCAGCAGTGCCGCGCCGGTGGGCGTGGTCGCCTCGCCCTCCACCGGACCGCCCGAGACGACCGCCACGCCTTCGAGCAGCACCGCCGTCGCCGGAGCCGGCACCGGGAGTCGCCCATGCGCCGTGGTGACCCACCCGGTGCCGGTGGCAACCGGCAGGTTGTACACGGCCCCGACACCCAACCGCTCGAACCCCTCGATGCCGCCGACGATGTCGAGCACCGCGTCCATCGCCCCGACTTCGTGCAGGTGCACCCGCTCCGGCGTCGTGCCGTGCACCCGCGCTTCCGCCACCCCGATCAACTCGAACGCTCGGAGCGCCCGTTCTTGCACGGCGGCGGAGAGCGGCGCCCGACGCACGAGTTCCATCAACTCGCCGACGTGGCGCCCGTGCGCGGCGTCGGGCGCGTGGTGCTCGTCCCGCGCGATCGCGCCATCGGGCAGCTCGACATCGACCTTCGTCGCCGCGAGCGAGGTCCGCTGGACCTTGCGCACGCGCATCCGCACGTCCGGAAAGCCAAGTCGGGCCGGCAGTCCCTCGAGCCACGTGCGCGGCGCGCCGGCATCGATCAGGGCGCCGAGCAGCATGTCGCCGCTGATGCCCGCGGCGGGATCGAGAATGGCGATGCGCATGTAACCCAACCTTGAAATATCACCAGCGGTTACCGGTAAAGCCACCCGGCACCGGTGTTGAACACCACCACCCGCGCGTCGGCCCGCACGAAGCCGGTGCGGACGAGATCGCCGAGCGCGGCCACCGCCGCACCGCCCTCGGGACACATGTCCAGCCCTTCCTCCACCGCCACCCGGCGCTCGGCCGCGCTGAGCACCTCGTCCGTCACCGCCACCGCCGTTCCCCCGGTCTCCCGCAGGGCCCGCAGCACGAGGGCCCCGCCCAACGGAGCGGGCACGCGCAGACCGCTGGCCACCGTCACCGGATCCTCCCAGGCGGACGTCCGGGGAGTGCCAGCCTGCCACGCCCGCACGACGGGGGCGCAGCCGGTCGCCTGCACGCTGACGAGGCGCGTCCGCGCCTCGGCGGCGAGCCACCCAGCGGCCCGAAGCTCGGTGAAGGCCTTCCACATCCCGATGAGGCCCGTTCCCCCGCCCGTGGGGTACACGATCACGTCCGGCAGCGTCCACCCTAGTTGCTCCGCAATCTCGAGCCCCAGGGTCTTCTTGCCCTCGATCCGATACGGCTCGCGCAGCGTGGACACGTCGAAGGCGCCGCTGTCCTCGGCCCAGGCGCGCGAGGCGCGCCCGCAGTCGCCGATGTGCCCATCCTGCACCACCACCTCACCCCCGTGGATCCGCATCTGCTCGAGCAGGCGGCCGGGGGTGGTGCGCGGCGCGTAGATCCGGACGGCCCGGCCGGCGCGCGCCCCGTAGGCACTGAGCGCCACGCCCGCGTTGCCCGCCGTCGGCACGGTGAAGCGGGGGGTGCCGGCGGCGGCGGCGCGTGTGACGGCCGCCGACATCCCGCGGGCCTTGAACGAACCCGTGGGATTCTGCGCCTCGTCCTTGATCCACACGGTCGCCACGCCCAGCGCGCGCTCCAGCGTCGGGGCCCGCACCAGCGGTGTCATGCCTTCGCCGAGCGAGACGGGCTCCTCGCCCTGGCCCACCGGCAGCCACTCGCGGTAGCGCCACATGGTGGCCGGGCGTTCGCGCAGGACGCCGCGCAGCGCCGGGTCGGGCCGCCGGTCATAGCGCACCAGCCAGGGTTGCCCGCACGCGGAGCAGACCGTCGGCAACCCGTCCGCACCGCTCACCGCCGCGCAGGCCGAACACTCGAGCGTCCAATCGACCGTCATGCCCGCAGGTGCCGGAGAATGCGCTCTGCGAGCCGCGCGGAGACGCCCGGGACGGCAGTCAGTTCTTCGACGCTCGCGAGCCGTACACCGGCGAGGCTGCCGAATCGCTCGAGCAGGGCCCGGCGCCGCGCGGGACCCACGCCGGGGATGTTGAGCAGTTCCGACGTCACGGTGCGCTCCGTCCGCCGTTTGCGATTGTAGGTGACGGCAAATCGATGCGCCTCGTCGCGGGCCTGCTGGAGGAGCCGCAGCGAGGGGCTCCGCCGCGTGAGACGGAGCGGCTCGGCCCGCCCGGGCAGGTAGACTTCCTCCTCACGCTTCGCCAGGCTGGCCAGCGGCAGGTCCGTCAGACCGGCGGCCCGGGCCGCCTCGGCGGCGGCGCCGAGCTGCCCTTTTCCGCCATCCACGACCAGGAGATCCGGCAACGGCTTCTCCTCGTCCACGCGTCGGCGCAGATAGCGCCCGACCACCTCGCTGATGGCCGCGTAGTCGTCCTGTCGCCGCTCGGCCGCCCCCGCTCCCTCCGTTTCCTCCGGTTCCTCCGCCGCTTCCCCGCGGATCTTGAACTTGCGGTACTCGCTCTTCTTGGGCCGGCCGGCTTCGAACCAGACGAGGCTCCCCACCGTGTCCCGTCCCTGACTGGTCGAGACGTCCACGCACACGAGGCTCCGCGGAACCGTGGTCAGTCCGAGGTCGCGACCCAACGCATACACGGGGTCGGCCGCGCGCTCTTCGGTCTCGAGCGCCTCGATGCGGAAGCTCTCGAGCGCATGCCGGGCGTTCTGGTCGGCCAGGTCCACGAGCCGCCGCAGGGCGCCGCGGTGGGGGAGCACCCAATCGACGTCGGCCAGCAGTTCGGTGAGCTCGGTGAAGTCCGCCGGCTCGAATGGCAAGGCGGCGCGTCGGGCCCGTCCCTCCATCAGTCGGTAGGACCGGACGAGAAAGGCGCTCAGGACCCGCGCATCGGCTTCCTCGGCGAGTGTGTGCAGGAAGCGCTCGTCCCGGGCGACGACCTTCCCGTCGCGGGCACGCAATACGGTCACCGCGGCGTCATCCCCATCCCGGGCGTATCCCACCGCGTCCGCATCCCCCCCACCCACCCGTTCGACGGCCGCCGGTTGTTCCAGCTGCTCCAACCAGCGAATGGCGTTGCGCAACTCCGCCGCCCGCTCGAAGTCGAGCTTGGCCGAGGCGGCATCCATGCGCTCGCGCAGCCGGCGGCGGACTTCGACGGTGCGGCCCTCGAGAAACGCCAGAACATCGTCGATCATCCCGCGATAGTCGGCCTCCGCCTGGTAGCCCACGCACGGCGCCAGGCAGCGGTGGATGTGATAGTCGAGGCACGGCCGGTCCGGCGCCTCGTGGGGCAACGCGTAGTGGCACGACCGCACCGTGAAGATGCGCCGAATGATGCGCAGGGCGCGCCGCAGCGTGCCGACGTCCGTGTACGGCCCGAAGTAGCGCGCGCCGGGAATCGCCACGCGGCGGACGACCAGCACGCGCGGGAACGGCTCTCCCAGGGTGACCGCGATCGACGGGTAGCTCTTGTCGTCACGCAACTGGATGTTGAACCGGGGCGCGTGCTCCTTGATCAGGTTGTTCTCCAGCAGCAACGCCTGCGATTCCGACGGGACCACAATCGTCTCGAGATCCGCGATCACCCGTTGCAGCATGCGCAGCTTGGCGCTCGACGTCACGTCCGCCGTGAAGTAACTGCGCACCCGTTGGCGCAGCCGTTTGGCTTTGCCGACATAGATGACGCTGCCCTGCCGGTCCTTCCACAGGTACACGCCGGGCTGATCGGGCAGCCCGTCGAGTGTGCGTTCCAGGGCGGGGGGGATCTGGGCGGTCATGCACCGTCACGGCGCGCGGCGCCGCGGAGCGGGCCGAGCAGCCGCCGAGCTTCCGGGTGCCCCAGGGCAAGCGTCGCGGTCCCATACACCAGGCCGAACGCGCCCAGGGCGGCGAGGCAGACGATTCCCACCGGGCGGCCGCTCAGCGCGCCGGCGGTGACGACCCCCGCCACGGTGCCACCCAGCGCGCCGACGAGCACGGCCACGAGCGGCCGTCGGTCGCCCGCGCCCACGAGCGGCCCGACGCGCCGTTCGAGGCGAGCGACGAGCAGCCCCACGTTCACATAAGCGCCGATCGCCGCGGCGAGGGCGATGCCGGCCGGTCCGAGGTATTGCATCAGCCATGCGGCGAGCGCCGCCGCCAGGGCGACCGCCAGGACCGCCACGCGCACGGGCGTCCGCGTGTCCCGCAGGGCGTAGAACCCCGACGCGAACAGCTTCACCGACGCCTGTCCGAGCAGCCCGATCGCGTACGCCGCCAGCACGCCACTCGTGACCTCCGTGTCGGCGGCGCCAAACCGGCCCGTTTGGAACAGGGTCGCGATGATCGGCACGCCGAGGGCGGCAAACGCGTAGGCCGAGGGCACCACGAAGAACACGATGCGCCGGGCTCCGTCGCCGAGCTGGCGTCGGAGCACGGCCGGGTCGGTGGTCGCCGCGTCGCGACTCAGCTCCGGCAGTGCGACCGCCGCCACGCTCGCGCCAAACAGCGAGATCGGGAGCAGCGCCACGAGCTGGGCGTACCCCAGCACGGCCACGGCCCCCGCGCCAAGGAGCGAGGCCAGCTGCGTGTCGACGATGCTCGAGATCTGCACGACGCCGGCGCCCACCACCACGGGACCCCACGCGCGCAGCACGGGTCGCACGCCTGGGGTCGCGAGGTCAAGACTCCACTCGAAGCGTCCCACCAGCCGCAGGGTCGACGGCAGCTGGACGGCGAGCTGCAGCAGGCTCCCCACCAGCGCACCCACGGCTAGCGCCACCGCGAGCCGCGCGCCGGCGAGCACCCCACCCAGCGCGACGAGCGTGGCGATCTGCGCGATGTTCCAGACCGTCGGGGCGGCATAGGAAAGGAAGAACCGCCGGTGGGTGTTGAGAATGCCGAGGCACCACGCCGCCAGAATCGTAATCCCGAACATCGGGAAGAGGATTTCCACGAGCCGCACGGTGAGGTCGCGCCTTCCCTGATCGAACCCTGGGGCGACGACATCCGTGATCACGGGGGCGAGCAGAATGCCGAGACCGGCCGCCACGGCGCTGCCGAGCACCAGAAGCGACGCAATCGTGCCGGCGAGCCGGCGGGCGTCTGCCGTCTCGCCGCGCGCGATCATCCCGGCGTACACGGGGATGAAGGAGGCGGAGAGCGTGCCTTCCCCCAGCAGGTTGCGGATCGCGTTGGGGATCCGCAGGGCAGCCCGGAAGGCATCGGCCGTGGCACTGTTGCCGAAGTAGTGCGCGAAGACGCGCTCGCGGACGAACCCGACGATCCGCGTGAGGAGAATGCCCGCCGCGACGCGTGTCGCCAGACGGGCGTGGGATGGCGCCATGGGATCAGGCGCTGGGGGGAAGCCTGGGCGGTCCGTCGCCGCTCTCGAGGAGGCGCTGGATGAACTGGGTCTCCTCCTTGAGGCTTTCGAGGGCCTGCCCGAGGTCGGCCACTTCGTCCTCGAGCACGCCCAGTCGCTTCTTGAACTCCTCCACCTCGCCATCGTCCAGCGCGGTCGAGCGCCGAGACTCGGCCAGCCGGTGCAGCACCGGCGAGTCGAGCACGATGGCGAGGATCGGAATCATCAAGAAGACGATCAGAATGAGGAAGCCGATCACCCAGATCATATCAGCATTCTACGGGGCGCCGGGGTCCGCTACAAGGCCGGCGGCCCAGCGCTCGACCGCCGCCCGCACGTCCGTGAGGAACGTCGGCCCGTAGCGGACGAGATACGGCACCGGATTGAGGACTCGCTCCTGCGGGCTCCCAAGGGGGAACAGGTTCATCCGCGCCTTGGCCAGCTGCTGCACGAGGATCTCGTTTTGCTGCTTGAGATGGTGCACGAGCTTCTTCTCGACGTCGCGGTGGGCCCCCAACGCGGTGCGCAGTGCGGCCTCGACCGGCTTCCGAAGGGTCGGATCGACGCCGACGGCGGCGTCCCGCAATCGGCCGTACTCCGTCTCGAGCGCGGTCTGCAGCGCGGTGAGCGCCGCCTGGGCACTCGGCGGCATGTCCTCCCGCACCAGCCGCTGTTCCAGCTGTCCGTCGGGCAGCTGAAGGTCCGCGGGCGCCACCGCATATTTGTCGAGCACCTTCCGCACCCGCGCCTCGACGACGAGACCGGACCACCGCGGCACGGGCACTTGCGGCGCCACCCGTAGCGCCTCGTACGCGGGCGCGCACTGTGGCAGGTAGGCGAGCTCGCCGGGGCCCGCCACGTAGGCCAGCGTCGGGAGCACGGCGGCTTCGACGACGGGCCGCAGCAGCACGTTCGGGGAAAACCGCTCGGGCGCCTGCTGGGCAAGCTGCGCCAGCTCCGCCAGCGTGTACCGGTGGCCGGAGCGCCGGGCGTGGAACGCGCCGTCGTCCATCACGAGGCGGTCGCGGCCGGCATCGCTTTCCAGCATGACCAGCGTCGCCCCGTCGCCGACGGGCACCGGTGTGGTTGCGCCCGCGGCCCGCAGTGCGCCCGCCCGCGCGGCCAGCGCCCGGTCGAGCTCGCCCGCCCGTTCGAGCGCCTGCAGCAGCCAGGGACGCATGACCCGCTTGACGGCGGCGTGCGTCGGGCGCAGCACGACCAGGCCCGTGGGAGCCAGCAGCTGGCTCAGGGCGCCCGCGAACGCCCCCGCGAGGTCGGCCCCCGGCACGTAGTGCTGCCCGATCCAGGCGAACACCTCGTCGCGAAACTCCGTCGCGGGCGTATGCTCCCGCAGCTGTCGCAGCACGCCGTCGATGGACGGTCCGACGGGCTCGCGGTAGAGCGGCGTGAGCGGTGCCTCCGGCGGGCGCGCGCGGAGCTCCAGCTGGCGCACCTCGTTCGTCACCGTGAGGAGATGCAGGTGATTCGCTTCGGCGAAGTCGTGGTCATCCCCAGCGGTCCAGAACACGGGCACGACCGGACGGCCCAGCAGCGCCTCGAGCCGCCCGGCGAGGGCCACGGCCGTCAGCGCCTTGTACACCGTGTACAGGGGGCCGAGCACCAGTCCCGGCTGCTGGCCCGTCGTCACGCACAGCGCTCCCGGAGCCGAGAGCCGGTCCAGCTGGGCCGCGGCCGCATCCGGCGCGAGACACGCCTCCCGCAGCTCAGCGGGGATCGGTCGGGCCGCGCGGGTGGCCTGCGTGGGCCAATCCACGCGCGGGAAGTCGCCGATCGGCGTGGGCTGCAGCTCGAGGGTCATCGGCGGCAACTCACGAGGATCGCGCGGGGCGTCGCGGGCGTCAGCGGCGCGCCGCCGTAGTCGCCGAAGCGATGGGTGATGTGCAACCCGGCCGATCCCAGCAGACGTTCGAGATCGTCGGGAGTGAACAGCCGCACTCGTTCGAGGAAACTGCGACCGTCGTCGAGCAGGTGCATCTCCTTCGTCACGAACCGCTCATCCGCCGAGATGTGGCGTTCGACGATCACGCGCTGGCGCCCCACCACGCGCTCCTCCCGCGGGACGAGCGCCTGCCGGACCCACGGCGCATTGAAATAGTCCAGGACGAACGTCCCGCCGCGCGTCAGCAGCGTCGCGACCGAACGGAGAACGGCGGCGTGCTGGGCGTCCTCCGCGAAGTACCCGAAGCTCGTGAACAGGTTCACGACGACGTCGAACGTCGCCGGGCCGAAGGGCAGCCGCCGCATGTCGCCGCGCACGAACTGCACCGCCCGCCCGGCGCGGCTGCGGGCGCGGGCGAGGAGCGGCAGCGAGAGGTCGAAGCCCACCGTGCGAGCCCCACGCGCCGCCAAGTGCGTCGCATGGCGTCCGGGCCCGCAGGCGAGGTCGAGCGCACGCCGGCCCGCGAGGGGTACCGTCCGATCGACCAGCGCCACGGCTTCCGCCGCATCGCGTTCGTCCCGGTGGGGGTACAGGCGGAGATACTCCTCGCCGAACCACTGCTCGAACCACTCGGTCATCCCCGACCCTTGTGATACGGCTCGCCCCGCAGGATGGTCCCGGCACGGTAGATCTGCTCGAGCACCAGCAGTCGGGCGAGATCGTGCGGGAGCGTCAGCGGCGAGAGGCTCAGCTGGAGGTCTGCGGCCGCGAGGAGCCGGTCGTCGAGTCCGAACGCCCCGCCCAGCAGGACGGCGACGTCCCGGGCGCCCTCGCGCCACTGCCCGAGCAGCCGCGCGAACGCGTCGCTCGAGAGGGGGCGGCCGGTGCGCGTCAACGCCACGGTGTAGGCACCCGGCGGCACGGCGGCGTCCAGGCGCATCGCTTCGAGCCGCCGGGCCGCCGCAGGCGTTGGCGCCCGCCGACCGGCGTCCGGGACCTCGGCAACGCGGATCTTCAGCCCGCGCCGTGCGCGCCGCAGGTAGTCCTCACACGCCGCGCGCAGCGCCGCGTCGCGGACTCGGCCGACCGCGACGACGTGCACCACCATCAGGCATAGATGCCGCGCAGCCGATGGACGGCTGCCACGCGTTCCACGGACAGCATGTACGCGGCGGTGCGCATGTTGACCTCGTAGCGGTCCGCGACCGAGAGCACGTCGTGGAACGAGCGACGAATGACCGACTCCAGACGCTCGTTGACCGTGGGCTCGTCCCAGAAGTACCCGGCCCGGTCCTGAACCCACTCGAAGTAGCTGACCGTCACGCCCCCGGCGTTGGCGAGAATGTCGGGGATCACGAAGACGCCCTGCTCCTCCAGGATCCGATCGGCCCCCGGGGTCGTGGGGCCATTGGCGCCCTCGCAGATGACCCGCGCCTTGACGCGCGCGGCGTTCTTCCGCGTGATCGCATTCTCGACGGCCGCCGGCACCAGCACGTCGACGTCCAGTTCCAACAGCTCGTCGTTGCTGATGGGATCGGCGTTCGGATACCCCGCGAGATAGCGGTGCTCGTGCACCCACTTCAGGGCGTCCCCGATGTAGATCCCGTTGGGATTGTACATCGCCCCGGTCTTGTCGCTGAGCCCGACGATCGTGAGGCCTTCCTGTTCGAGCAGAGTCGCCGTGACGGACCCGACGTTCCCGAACCCCTGCACCGCGACCTTGGTGCCGCGCAACGGCAGCCCGAGGTGTTTCAGCGCTTCGCGCGTCGTGATCATGCAGCCCCGCCCGGTCGCCTCCCGCCGCCCCAGCGAGCCACCCATCTCCACCGGCTTGCCGGTGACCACCGCGGTCACCGCGTGCCGCTTGTGCATGGAGTAGGTGTCCATCACCCAGGCCATGACCCGTTCGTTCGTGTTCACGTCCGGGGCCGGGATGTCGGAATCGGGCCCCAGCGTCTCGATCAGCGCGGCGGTGTACCGCCGCGTCAGGCGCTCCAGTTCGCCGATCGACAGCCCGCTGGGGTCGCACACGACCCCGCCCTTGGCCCCGCCGAACGGGATGTTCACCACCGCGCACTTCCAGGTCATCCAGGCCGCCAGGGCCTTGACCTCGTCGAGCGTCACGTTGAGGTCGAAGCGGATGCCGCCCTTGCCCGGTCCCCGCGACGTGTTGTGCAGAACCCGGTATCCGGTGTAGACCTCGATCTCCCCGCTGTCCTGCTGGACGGGCACGGCCACGATGATCTGTTTCTCGGGCTCGCGCAGGACCTTGTAGATGCCCGGATCGAGCCGCAATTGCTCCGCGGCGAAATCGAAGCGGGCCATCATGGCTTCGAAGGGATTGTCTTCGCTGAGGACCGGGTCCTTGCTGCGGCCCACCAGTTCACGGGCCGTGCGGACACCGGCGGCGGTCCGGCCGTCGCTCATGTGCGCTCTGCGGCGGATGCCGCCGCGTCAACGGGCCGCGCCCCGGCGCTGCGCGGGGCGGTGGGCCCTGGGCTGCCGAGGCACCGTTCCAAGAGCGCGGTCGCCTCGGCGAGCCCGCGCTCCCATCCGACCTCCAGATCCGCGACGAGGGGCTCCGGACCCTCCGGCGGCCACCACCGGCGCAGTTTCACGGCGTCCTTCGCAGTGACCACAACGTAATCAACTTCCCGGGCGGCGCCGAGGAGCCGGCGCACGTCGCGTGCGCCGTACGGGTGGTGATCCGGCCACACCATTCGCCGGACGCGACCCGCGCAGCCCGCGACCTGGCCCTGGAAGCTGTCGGGATCGGCGATGCCGCAGGCCGCCAGCACCGAGGCCCCGCGCACCGTGTCGAGCGGGTAGGCACGCCCACTCCGCAGGCCGTGCCAGCCGGCCAGCCGCAGGTGCAGCAGCCCCACGCTCGCCCGCCCCGCGTGGGGAGCCAGGGCTCTCGCGACGACGTCCGCACCCGTACGCGACACGACCCGCCGGGTCACGAGCACGAGATCCGCCTCCCGCAGCGCGCCGCAGCGCTCGCGCCACGGACCGGCCGGGAGCGGCCAAGGTGCCCACGCCCACGATTCGGCGCTCACCAGGACGACGCTCACCGTGGGTCGCACCCGGAGATGTTGCAGCGCGTCGTCCAGCACGAGCACGTCCGCGCCAGCGGCCGCCGCCCGGGCCCCGGCCCGCCGGCGGTCGGGGTCCTCGTGCACCTGCGCCTGGGGTACCAGGGCGCGGTGGATGGCACCCTCGTCGCCGCCGTAGCCCCGCAGGAGGATCGCCGGCGCGTGTCCCTGCGCCACGTACCATCTCGCCACCCAGGCGGCGACAGGCGTCTTCCCGGCCCCGCCGACGGTGAGATTCCCAACCCCCACGGACGGCAAGGGCAGTGACTGCCGCTCGAGCCATCCGCCCGCGTAGAGCCGGCGCCGCGTGACCATCACCCCGGCATACGCCGCCGCCGCCGGCAACAGCGCCACCCGACTC
This sequence comes from Gemmatimonadota bacterium, assembly GCA_029862925.1. Lineage (GTDB taxonomy): Bacteria > Gemmatimonadota > Gemmatimonadetes > Gemmatimonadales > GWC2-71-9 > JAOTWJ01. The sequence goes on along the minus strand of JAOTWJ010000005.1, from coordinate 26,108 downwards.
GCCCGCGCCCAGACCGACCGGGCCCGCCACAGTGGCATCACGCGGCCGCCGCCGCCGCGTGCGACACGGCGTCGAGGCGCTTGGCGAGGTCCGACTCGGCAACCGCCGTCGCGGCGGTCTCGGGCGCGATCACGGGCCCGTACGCGATCGTGATCCGCGCGAAAGGGCGTGGCACGATCAGGCGATCCCAACTCGCGACCGTCCACGCCCGCGACGCCGCCGCCGCAACCGGCAGGATGCTCACCCCCGCCTGGCGGCCCGCCGCCAGAACCCCGGGCTTCACGGCTCGGGCGGGCCCCCGCGGCCCGTCCGGCGTGATCGCGACGGCACCGCCCAGGCGGAGAATGCGCACGGCTGCCCGCAGCCCACCTACGCCACCCCGCGTGCTCGAGCCCCGCACGAGCGTGTAGCCCAGGCGCCGCGCGGCGCGCGCGAGCACCTCCCCGTCCCCGTGCTGGCTCACCAGCAGCGTCACGTGTTGCCGGCGATGGTGCCACAACAGGGGAATCAGCCCACCGTGCCACAAGGCGAAGACAAACCCCCGCCCGCTGCGCCGGACGCCGTGCAGGTGTTCCGCCCCAAGCACGCGCACGCGCCACGTAACCGCGAGCAGCCGGAGCGCCACGAGCAGCACCGACGCCTGAAGGGTCGTTCTCACGACACCAGCTCCCGCGCCGTGGCGGCCACGCGGTCCGCCGCGCCGGGCGCGCCGAGTTGCGCCCGCACCGCCGCAAACCCGGCGCGTTGCCCGGCGGCCCCCGCCCCTCTCTCGAACAGCGGCCGCACCCCCTCGGCCAGCCGGGCCGGCGTCACTTCGTCCTGCAGCAACTCGGGGACGACCGCGTGACCGGCGAGGAGATTCACCAACCCGACCCATGGCACGTCCACCACGCGGCGCGCCACCGCGTAGGTCAGCCGAGGCATCCGATACGCGACGACATGGGGGGTGTCCGTCAGCGCCAACTCGAGGGTCGTGGTCCCCGACTTGGCCAACGCGGCGTCCGCCGCCGCTCGCGCGAGCTCGGGTGCCGCCACGGTGATGCCCGTGCGCTCGAGACCGGGATAACTCGCGCCGGGCACCCCGGCGACGACGACGTGGAGGGCGGGGGCGTCCCGCCGCAGGATGGCCGCCGCATCCCGGAAGCCGGGCCACAGCCGCGCGATCTCCCGGGGGCGGCTCCCCGGGAACAGCCCGAGCACGGGGGTGGTCGCCCCCAGACCCAGCGTGGCCCTGGCCGCCGGCCGGTCCGGTGCCGCGCCATCCAGGAGTGGGTGGCCGACGAACTGGACGGGGAAGCCCAACGCACGGAAGAACGGCTCCTCGAAGGGCAGGATGACGGCCAGGCGATCGACCGACTGGCGCCACCGGCGTGCGCGCCAGCGCCCCCACGCCCAGAGCTGCGGCGCCACGTATTGCAGGACGGGGATGCCGGCCGTCCGTGCCGCGCGCGCCACCCTGGCGTGGAACCCGGGGTAGTCCACCAACACGACCAGCTCGGGCGGCTCCGCGCGAAACCACCGCCGGAGATCGGCGAGGATTCGGAGGTGAGCGGGCAGCGTATCCGCGGCTTCCACCAACCCCAGGGCCTGGAGCCGCTCCATGCGGTGCCGGAGCGCTACATCGGCGCCGGCGAGCGCCGGTCCGCCCATGGCCTCGAGTCGTACACCGGGCATCGCCCGTCGGAGGGCGAGAGCGACCCCGGCGGCGTAGCGGTCACCCGATGGCTCCCCGGCAGACACGTAGACGGTCGGTGGCATCAGCCTCGCAGCACGCCGCGGGGCGACGCCGCGATGAACTCGAGCAGGCGATCCACTTCCCGCGGACGATCGGGCTCGGCCCGCAGCCGCTCGAGGGCCGCGGACGTCGTGAGATCGGAGTTGAACAGCAGGCGGAAGGCACGCTGCAGGGCGAGCCGCACGTCGGGCGCGATGCCGGCGCGGCGCAGGCCGAGCACGTTCACCCCGTAGAGGCGCAGGGGAACCCCGGCCACGCGCGCGTAGGGCGGGACGTCCTGGGGGACCCGCGAGCCGCCGCCCACGAACGCGTGCTCGCCGATCCGCACGAACTGGTGAATGGGCGTTTGACCGCCGATCCACGCCTGACGCCCCACTTGCACGTGGCCGGCCAGCTGCACCGCGTTGGCGAGGACCGCATCGTCCCCGATCACACAGTCGTGGGCGACGTGCACGTAGCTCATGAGATAGCAGCGGGCCCCGATGCGTGTCGCCTGGGACGCCAGAGTCCCGCGATGGACCGTCACGTACTCGCGCAGCCGCGTCTCGTCACCGATTTCGACGCGCGTCCCGACGCCGGCGTCCTGCAGATCCTGTGGAGCGCTGCCGAGCACGCTGCCGTACCCCACGAGACAGTGGCGGCCGAGCCAGACGTCGCGTTCGAGCACGGCGTGTGCCTGAATCTCCGATCCCGCGCCAACGACGACGCCGGGACCGATCACCGCGTACGGGCCCACGACGGCGTCGGCCGCCAGGTCCGCGTCGGGGTCCACCACCGCCGTCGGGTGGAGGGCGATGGTCACCGGTCGACGATGCGCGCCGCCATCTCGGCCTCCGCGACCGGCTGGCCGTCGACGGTCGCCACTCCGCGCATCCGGCAGTTGCGGCCGCGGAACTGCAGCATCTCGAGCTCGAACCGCAGCTGGTCGCCCGGCACCACTGGCCGCCGGAACTTCACGTTGTCGAGCGTCATGAAGTACACGACTTTCCCTGCCGGGTCGTCCACTGCGCCCATCAGCAGCATGCCCCCGGCCTGCGCCATGGCTTCCAGGATGAGCACGCCGGGCATCACCGGGTGCCCGGGAAAATGGCCCTGGAAGAACGGCTCGTTGAACGTGACGTTCTTGAGGCCGACGATCCGTTCGCGACCGTGGACTTCGATGATGCGATCGACCAGCAGCATCGGGTAGCGGTGCGGCAGCGTGCCGAGGATGTCCTCGATCCCGCGCGCGGGCGGAGCCGTCGGGTGCGCGAGGCGGCGCAGCACGCGGGCGAGGGCGACATTGCCCGCGTGGCTGGGCCGGAACGCGACGATGTCCGCCTCCACGCGGCCGCCCGTGAGGGCGAGGTCTCCCACGAGGTCGAGCAGCTTGTGGCGCACGAACTCGTCGGGCCAGCGCAGTGCGCCGTCCACGAGCCCCGTGTCACTCAGCACGATCGCCGCCGCCGGTGAGGCGCCGCGCGCCAGTCCGCGGGCGGCGAGGTCCGCGTGCTCGCGCGCAAGGCCGAACGTACGGGCCCGCGCCAATTCGGCCCCGAAGGTCGCGGACGTGACGTCGACGCAGCGGCTCTGGCGCCCGATCAGCGGGTGGGACCACTCGATCGTGGCCGTGAGCCGCAGTCCGGCACCCGGCGCCACCAGATAGGTGGCCTCCCCTTCACGCACGGTGAGCGGCGCCTGCACGCGCCACACCGTCGGCTCCCCGTCCTGCTCGACGACGCCGGCCGATTGGAGTGCCGCAAACAGATCGGCCGCGCTGCCATCCCCCGCCGGCACCTCCGGCCCGTCGACGTCGATCAGCAGATCGTCGAGCCCGAGCGCGTGGCTGGCCGCGAGCAGGTGCTCGACCGTCTGCACGCCGTGGTCGGCGTCGCCCAGCAGCGTGCCCCGGTCAGTCGAGCGCACCGTATCCACCAGGGCGCGGATCGGCGGCGCCCCGGCGACATCCGTCCGTCGGAACACGAGGCCGTGGCCGGCCTCGGCCGGCTGCAGGCGCACGGTGGCGGGTCGGCCGGTGTGCAGGCCGGTCCCCGTGACCGTGGCGGGCTTAGCGAGCGTGCGTCGGGAGGCGGTCGTCATGACTCTGCACCAGGTGTTCGAGGGTGGCGACATGCGGGGTGAGACGCGCAAGGGCCGCCGCTTGCCGCAGCACCGCACGGTGGTCGCGCGCCGGGTAGCCGGACACCGTCGCCCCGGCCCGCACGTCCCCGATCACCCCGCTTTGCGCGGCCACGCGGGCGCCGTCTCCGACGCGGAGCTGTCCGGCCAGACCCGCTTGCCCGGCGATCAGGACGTCGTCCCCGACGATCGTGCTGCCCGCCAGCCCCACCTGCGCCATGATCACGCACCGCGCGCCGATGCGCACATTGTGCGCGACGTGCACGAGGTTGTCGATCTTGGTGCCGGCCCCGATGACCGTGGCCCCAATCGAGCCGCGATCGACGGTCGTGTTGGCTCCGATTTCCACGTCGTCGCCCACGCGGCAGGCGCCCACATGGGGGAGCCGGGTGTGCCCGTCCTCTGCCGCCACGTATCCAAAGCCGTCGGTGCCGATGCGCGCGCCGCTCTGGACGGCAACCCGATGACCGAGTTCGACGCCGGGCCCGATGGAGACCCCGTCATCGAGCCGGCAGTGGTCCCCCAGTCGCGCCCCGTCCGCAATCTCGACGTGCGCGCCTAGTCGGCAGTCCGTACCCAGCTGGACGTCGTGGCCGAGCACCGCGTGGGGTCCCAACGCGAGCCGACCGCGCCACCGGCATCTCGGCCCGAGGCGGGCCGTCGGGTGCACGTCCCACCTGGGGGGCGCCGCGGGGTGGAGGGCGGCGAGCACGGTGGCGAGGGCGGCCCGTGGGTCGGCCACCACGACGCGTGTCGGGGGGCCGGGCGCGCCGCGGAAGGCCGCGGCCAGCAGCACGACGCCGGCACGCGACGCGGCGAGGGCCGGCACGTGCCGGCCCGTCGCGAGAAACGAAACGTCGCCGGGACCGGCATCCGGCAGCGGAGCGGCCCCGGCGACGAGGACATCCGGAGAGCCAAGCAGCTCCCCGCCCACCAGCGCCGCGATTCTACGCGCGGTCAGGCCCCGCGCTGACACGGCGTCACTGCGCGGCCTGCAACCGTTGCACGACCAGCGCCGTCAGGTCCAGCGTCCGGTCGGCGGCCACGATGTTGTTGCCCGGCGCTCCGACATCGAAGATGAACAGCAGGTTCCGTTCCGCCCGCAGCCCCTCGATCACGCCCTTGACGCGCTCTTCGAGCGGCGCCACGAGCTCGCGCTCCCGTTCGGCGGCCTGGTTCTGCAACTCGCCGTACCGCTGCTCGAGCCGTTGCTGCATGTCGCGGATTTCCTGCTGCTTGGCCTGCCGGTTGGACGGCGACAGCGCGATCTGCTGCTGATCGTAGACGCGCACCATGGAGTCCAGCTGCGTCTGCATCCGCTGCACCTCGACGCGGAAGCCGGCCACTTCGGCGTTCAGCGTGGACTCTGCCTGCGCGTACCCCGGCACCTGCCGAATGATCAGTTGGGAATTCACCCAGGCAAACCGGGACGCGGCCGCGGGCTGCTGCGCCGCTGCCGGGGCGGCAACGAGTGCCGCCGTCGCGGTGAGCGCGAGAACGTGAAGGGTCGACACAAGGCGAAATCGGGTCATGGGGGAGGCCGTCAGAGGTTAGAAGATATTGCCGAGCTTGAAATGCAGCTTCCAGCCCGGCGCGGGATCGCCGATGAAATTCGTGCGATCGAACCCGTACGCGTAGTCGATGCCGATCGGGCCCAGGGGGGAGACCACGGCGATGCCGAGCCCCGCGCCCCGGAACAGGCGGGTCGGGTTGAAGCGCCCCGGGGTGGACCACACGTTGCCGGCATCGAAGAAGGCCGAGAGATACAGCATTTGGCTGATCCGCATGCCGATCTCGGACGTCGACGTGAAGTACGAGGCCCCGAACGCGTCCACGGTATTCGCGCGGGAACCGCTGGCCCCGGGGTCGAACCCGGCCGGCGTGACCGAGAACTCGTCGTAGCCCCGCAACTGAACGCCGTACTGCGTGCCGCCCAGCGCGAACAGTTGCCGGAAGTGCGGTCCCGCGTCGCCCCACACGAACCCGGCCTCGGCCTTCAGCGCGAGGACGAACTTGATCGGGTTGCTGCCCGGCCGACTCCCACCGAGCTGCCCAAGCGGGGCGTACCAGCGGCCCTCGAAGGTCGCGCGGCGGAACGCGCCATCCCCGCCCAGCAGACCGCCATTCAGGGAGAACCGCGCCTCGTGGTACGCGCCGCCCGTGGCGAACGGCAGGTCCACCCGCGTGTCACGCACGAGGGCCACGCCCACGGCCGACAACAGGCAGTTGGTGCAGTTGAACCGCGGCGAAAGGGTCGGCGAGTCGTAGTCGGACTCTTCGATCGTGTACGTGGTGAGCATGCGCGTGTAGCGGGACCCGAAGAACGGGAATCCCACCTGGATGCTCCCCCCCCGGGTCCGGATGCGCCCGAGGTCGGCAATCGTGTAGCGCAGGCGCGTACTGTGCAGGTTGAGCGACCCGGAGATCAGGCTCCCGCGGATCGCGGGGTCGCTGTAGGTGATATTGAAGTCGGAGATGTTGCGGCCGAACTGCCACTGAAACTGGATACGCTTCCCGCGCCCCAGCACATTCGGCTCGTCCAGCCCGATGAAGCCACCCAACCCGGTGCCCTGCCCGACCGAGGCGCCGAAGTTGATGTTGCCGGTCCGTCGCTCTTCGACCCGGAACACGACGTCCACGTCGACCCGGTTCTCCGTCGGCTGAATCTGCGGAATCTCGAGCGGCTGCTGGAAGAACCCGAGGTTGGACACGTTCTGATAGGCGCGGATGAGGGCATCCTGCCGGAACACGTCTCCCGGCACCAGCGGGAAGGTGGCGCGCCGAATCACGCTTTCGTGCGTCACCGAGTTCCCGACGATGTCCACCCTCCGGATCGTGGCCGGATCGCCCTCGAGGATCTGCCACCGCAGGTCGACGAGGTTGGCACCGGCCCCGCTCGTGCGGCGGGTGACGATCGGTCGCACGTCGGCATAGAGGTAGCCGTTGTTGCCGTACAGGGTGCGGACGTCCTGCGTCGCGCGGTCCCATTTCTCTTCGTCGAACACCACCGGCCCCTCGCGCGTCCCGCCGAGGCCGAGGAACCCGCCGCCGGTCGGGGTGAAGGGGTAGAACTGCTCGAGCTGCTCCGTGGAGAATCGCCGGTTCCCGATGATCTCCAGGGAGCCCACGTCGTAGCGCGCCCCCTCGTCCACCGCGAGCACCAGCGTCCCCTTCCCCGTCGCCTCGTTGACGAGGAGCGTGTCGCGCCGGACCCGGAAGTCGATGTGGCCCCGGGAGCCGTAGAACGCGGGCAGCCGTTCGCGCAGATCGCGATCCAGGTCGGTCTCGTTGTATTCGCCGCGCTGGAACCACCAAAAGCCCTCGGTGCCGGTCTTCATGCGGCCCGCCACCGTGCCGTCGTCGAACACCTCGTTGCCTTCGACGACGATTTGGCTGATGGCCACCCGCCGTCCTTCGTCGACATCGAAGACCAGGCGCAGCGAGCCGTCGCTTTGCGGCAGCTCGCGCGCCCGGATGGAGGCCCGATAGTAGCCCTCGCGGCGGTAGAGCGAGTCGACGGCCGCCAGGGACCGCCGCACGGCGGCCGGGTCGTAGGGACGCCCCTCCTGCAGGCGAATCTTCCCCCGGACCGACCGCTCGCCCAGCCGTTCCACGCCACGGACGCTCCAGCCGGCCAGCTGCGGCCGTTCCACGACCTCGATCTGGAGGATCCGGCGTCCGTCGACTTCCCCCTGGGAGATGCGGACGTCGTCGAACTGGCCGGTCTCGTAGAGGGCCGTGATCGCGCGCTGGACGTCCCGATAGGAGATCTCCTGGCCCACGGGGAGGCCGGAGACGGCGAGGATGCGGGTGACGGCCACGCGCCGGGCCCCCACCACCGCGATGCTGTCGAGCACGGTGGTCAGCTCGCCGCGTTCCTGCGCCGGCAGGACGGTCGAGACCGCGCCGAGCAGCGCGGCACCCAGCAGGAGCGTGCCGCCGCGCAACTAGGCCTGCGTTCCGGAAAGCGCCCGGAAGGTGAGAGTGTCGCCGTCGGGAGCCACGTCCACCTCGATCTCGTCTCCCTTGCCGATCTCGCCCATCAGGATCTTCTCGGAGAGCGGATCCTCGACGTAGCGCTGAATGGCGCGCTTGAGCGGCCGGGCACCGTACTGCTCGTCGTACCCGTGCTCCACGAGAAACTCGGTGGCGGCATCAGTCCGTCGCAGCGCGAATCCCTCCTCGGCCACCCGGGACGCCACCTGCACGAACAGAATGTCCACAATCAACGCGATGTGCGTGCGGTCCAGCGGGTGGAACACGATGACGTCGTCGAGCCGGTTCAGGAACTCGGGATTGAAGACCTTGTTGATCTCGTCCCGGACCTTCTCGGCCATCTTTTCGAACGACGTGCCGGCGTCGGGCTCGGCAAACCCCAGGGACTTGCTCTTCACGATATCCCGGGCGCCGACGTTGGAGGTCATGATCACGACGGTGTTCTTGAAGTCGATCACGCGCCCGTAGTTGTCGGTCAGCCGGCCCTCGTCGAGCACCTGCAGCAGGATGTTGAACACATCCGGGTGCGCCTTCTCGATCTCGTCGAGCAACACGACCGAGTACGGCTTGCGGCGGACGGCCTTGGTGAGCGTCCCGGAGTCTTCGTAGCCCACATACCCGGGGGGGGCACCGATCAGCCGGCTCACCGAGAATTTCTCCATGTACTCCGACATGTCGACCCGGATCAGCGCCTGCTCGTCGGCGAACAGGAACCGGGCGAGCGCGCGGGCGAGTTCCGTCTTCCCGACCCCGGTCGGGCCGCTGAACACGAAGCTGCCGATGGGGCGGCGTGGGTCTTTCAGGCCGGCCCGGGAGCGGCGGATCGCCCGCGAGATGGCCTCGATCGCCTGCTCCTGGCCAACGACCGACCGGTGAATCTCCTCCTCCATGCGCAGCAGGCGCTGCGTTTCGGCCTCCTGCAGCCGCGTCACCGGGATCCCCGTCCAGCGCGACACGATGAACGCGATCTCCTCGATACCGATCACGGGGCGATGCGTCTCGCGCTCCCGGTCCCATTCCTCGTGGCGCCGCCGGATATCGCCCTGCAGCTCGCGTTCGTCGTCGCGGAGCGCCGCCGCCCGTTCGAAGTTCTGGTCGCGGACGGCCTCCTCCTTGTCGTGATTGATCTGCTCCAGCTTCCCCTTGAGCTCGGCCACATCCGCCGGCGGGACCTGGGCGGCGAGCCGGGCCCTGGCGGCGGCCTCGTCGATGACGTCGATCGCCTTGTCCGGCAGGAACCGGTCGGTGATGTACCGCTCGGACAGGCGGGCCGCCTCGTCCAGCGTGTCGTCCGGAATCGTGACGCGATGGTGATCCTCGTAGCGCTGGCGCAGCCCCTTCAGGATCTCCACGGTCTCGTCCACCGTCGGCGGATCCACGATGACCGTCTGGAAGCGCCGCTCGAGCGCGCCGTCCTTCTCGATGTACTTGCGGTACTCGTTCAAGGTCGACGCGCCGACGCATTGCAGCTCGCCGCGGGCCAGCGCCGGCTTGAGCATGTTCGACGCGTCGATGGCGCCCTCGGCCGCGCCGGCCCCGACCAGCGTGTGCAGCTCGTCGATGAACAGCACGACATTGCGGTTCTGTGCAATCTCGTTCATCACCGCCTTGAGGCGCTCTTCGAACTGGCCGCGATACTTCGTGCCGGCGATCACGGCGGCCATGTCCAGCGCCAGCACACGGTGCGTGCGGAGCGAGTCGGGGGCGTTGCCCGCCGCGATCAGCTGCGCGAGCCCTTCCACGATCGCGGTCTTGCCCACGCCGGCTTCGCCGATCAGCACCGGGTTGTTCTTCTTTCGCCGCGACAGCACCTCGATGACTCGCTCGATCTCCTTCTGCCGCCCGATCGTCGGATCGAGCTGCGCTTCGGCCGCCAGGGCGGTCAGGTCGCGGCAGAAGTGGTCCAGCGCCGGTGTCTTCGACTTCTTCTCGCCCCGCCCACTCGGCGCGGCCTGGGTCCCGGGCTTGGCCGTCTGCGGCACGTCACTGCCGAGCAGTCGCAGGGTCTCGGCCCGAGCCTGCTCGAGACTGACGCCGGCGTCGGTGAGCACCTGCGCGGCAATGCCCTTCTCCTCCCGCAGCAGACCCAGCAGCAGGTGCTCGGTGCCGACGTAGGAGTGGTTCAACTCGCGGGCCTCGCTCATCGCGAGCTCGAGCACCTTCTTGGCGCGGGACGTATAGGGCAGGTCCGGCGGTCCGGCGGCGGCCGGGGCTTTCCCCTTCTTGACCGTCTCCTCGATCTTCTGCTGAATGTCCTCGAGATCGACGCTCAGGTTGGTCAGCACGGCGGCCGCCACGCCCTCTCCTTCGCGGATGAGGCCAAGCAGGATGTGCTCGGTGCCGACGTACTCGTGATGGAGGCGTGCCGCCTCCTCCCGAGCCATTTGCAGCACCTTGCGCACGCGATCCGTGAAGTTGTACCCGTTCATGGCAGTCTCGCTCAGGCCTCGGCCGCCGGCCCGTTGCGCGGCCGGCGCTGCGCGTCGTCGTCCAGCAATGCACGCACGAAGTCCGCCCGAATCGCGGGAAGGTCCGGATCCGTCAGGGCGCGTTCCGCGCGGCGGGCCACGTGGGCCGGCTGGCTGAAAACGAGCAGCTTGTTCAAGGTGTATACACTCAGGTCGCCAATCAAGTTCAGCCCCACGCCGAGTCGGACACCGCTCAGCAGATTCATCGTCTCGTCGAACGACAGGCTGCGCGCGTAGCGCAGCAGGCCATACGCCCGCCATACCTTGTCGGCGATGACCGTGGGCGCGTTGCGCTGCAGCACCTCACGCGCCTGGAGCTCATAGGTGATCACCTGGCGCACGATCTTGCCCAGGTGATCCAACAGCTCCTCTTCCGACTTGCCGAGCGTCGTCTGGTTCGACAGCTGAAAGAAGTTGCCGACGACCTCGCTGCCCTCGCCGTACAATCCGCGGAACGTGAGCCCCACCTGGGTGAGGCCCTGCAGCACCTTGGCGATCTCTTTGGTGAGCACGAGGCCCGGCAGGTGGATCAGCACCGACGCGCGGAGCCCCGTCCCCGCGTTGGTGGGACAGGACGTAAGGTAACCAAACTCGGGATGGAAGGCGAACGGGACGTACCCCCCCAGCTCGCGATCGACACGTTCCAGCTCGGCGTAGGCGCGGCTCGGGGCGAAGCCCGACATGAGGACCTGGAGGCGGACGTGGTCCTCCTCGTTGATCATGACCCCGACGTCGCCCGTGGTCAGCAGGGCCGCCCCGTGGCGCACGCCGGTGGGCCCTTCGAGTCCCGCCAACTCCTTGGAAATCAAATGGCGCTCGTGCAGCAGCTGCCGCTCGAGCCGCGCCAGCTGGTCCACGTTGATCACCACGGCCTGCTCGAGCCGCGGGGTCGCGCGACTGGCCGCCACCACCATGGTGAGGATCTCGTCGCGCTGGCCATCCCCGGCGCGCGGTGTGAACACGTGACCCTGGAGGTTGCGGGCGAGCCGGATGCGAGTGGACAGCACGATCGCGGCATCGGGACCGCTCGCGTCCAGCCACGGCACACCGCCGTCTGGCAGCAGATCGAGGTCGAGCGTCATTCCATCCCGCGGATCTGGTCGCGCAGCCGCGCGGCCAATTCGAAGTTCTCGGCGTCCACGGCGCGGCGCAGCTGCTCGCGCAGGCCGTCGACATCGGAGTCGTCGGCGTCCGCCTCGGGCGTTCCCCCGGCGGTCGCGACGACGTACGGCTCACCCACGTGCCGGCTGGCGCCGTGCACCCGTCGCAGCAGCGTGCGGAGATGCGCCTCGAACGTCCGGTAGCAGTCGGGGCAGCCCAAGCGCCCCGTCTCGCGAAAATCCTCCAGGGTGGCCCCACACGAGGCGCAGCGCCCTCCTTCCTTGGCCGCCGGCGCCGCCGGCCCGACCGTCTTCCCCATGGACGCGAGGAAATCGGAGAGCGGGAACTTGGCCACGCTGGCCTCGGTCTGCACGCCCTTCTCGGCGGCGCACACCTCGCACAGGTGCTGCTGCGAGACCGTGTTGTCCACGATCTGCGTGAGATGAATCGCCGCGGGCCGCTCGCCGCACTGGTCGCACCGCATCAGGACATCGCCTCGGCGGCCGTGGCCGGGCGGAGGCGGCCGTGCTCCAGCCACAACACGCGGTCGGCCCGCTCGGCCAGGTCGCGGTTGTGCGTCGCGACCACCAGCGTCGTCTCGAGCGTGCGCGCCAGCCCGGCCAGCAGGTCGTGCAGCTGCCGGCTGTGCGCGAAATCGAGATTCCCGCTCGGTTCGTCCCCCAAAACCAGCTTCGGGTCGTGGACGATGGCGCGCGCCACGGCGCAGCGTTGCTGCTCCCCGCCCGACAGCTGCGCGGGGCGATGGGTCATCCGACCCGCCAGGCCCACCTGTGCGAGCACGACCTCCGCCCGACTGCGCGCTTCGGCGCTCGGTCGCCCAGCGATCCGCAGCGGCATCATCACGTTCTCGAGCGCCGTGAACTCCCGCAACAGGTGGTGGAACTGAAACACGAACCCGATCTCCCGATTGCGCAGCCGGTCGCGCGCGACCGGCGTCAGCCCGGCGTACGCCACGCCGTCCAGCGTCACGTCGCCGCTCGTGGGCGCATCGAGCGCGCCGAGCAGGTGCAGCAGCGTCGTCTTGCCCGCTCCGCTCGCGCCGACGATCGCGACCATCTCTCCCCGATACACCTCCAGGTCAACGGCGTTCAGCACCTCGACCAGGCTCTCATCGCCGCCGCGGAACACCTTCCGGAGCGCCCGGCCCTCCAGCACGGCGCTCATTCGTGCCGAATCGCGTCGACGGGGTGGAGCAGCGCCGCCCGCCGCGCCGGGTGCAGCGTCGCCACCACGGCGACGACCAGGCTCGCGAGCACGACGATCGCCACATCGACCGGATCGACGCGCACCGGTAACCGGTCGATGAAGTAGACCGTCGGATCGAGCCGGATCAACTGGCTGCGGTCCACGAACCGCGCCACCGCCAGCCCCAGGCCGCTGCCAAGGGCAGTGCCCACCACACCGATCACGGCGCCCTGCAGGACGAAGATGCGGCGGATCCCCGCGGCGGACAGTCCCATCGCCCGCAGAATCCCGATCTCGCGCGTCTTGTCGGTGACCACCATCGTGAGCGTGCTCACGATGTTGAAGGCCGCCACGACGACGATGAGCAGCAGGATCAATCCCATCGCGAGCTTCTCGAGCTGGAGCGCGGAGAACAGCGATGCGTTCTGCGTTTGCCAGTCGAGAGCCCGGTAGGGGTACCCGAGAGCCTCCTCCAGCCGCCGCCCGACGAGGGGCGCCTGCGTGGGATCGCGCAAGCGGAGCTCCAGCCCCGTGACCGCGTCGCCCAGGCCGGCGAACGCCTGGGCCGCCGCCAGCGGCAGCACGGCGTAGCCGTTGTCGTACTCGTACATACCGGTCTCGAAGTACCCCGTGACCTCGAACTGCCAGTACTTCGGCACGAACGCGCCCACCGCGGAGTTGAACCGGCTGCCGGCCGGCGCGATGACGGTCACCATGGCCCCGGGGAACGCCATGAGGCGCTCCGCCAGGCGACTGCCCAGCACGATTCCGCCGTCCACGTCGTCGCGGGTCGTCGTGAAGGTGAGATCCCCACGGACGAACGCCCCAGGGAGCCGGGTCACCGCCACGTCCCCCGTATCCGGCTCGATCCCGAGCACGTAGGCCCCCTCGGCGTAGTCGTGACCGCCCGAGAGCAGCCCCTGACTCAGCACGAACGGCGCCACCGCGACCACGGCCGTCTCCTGCCGCACGCGCGGGAGGACCTCCCGCCACGCGTCCATACGCAGCCCCTCGCCGAACGTGAGCAGGCGCAGGTGCGGACTGGCGACCAGGATCTTCTCCCGCAGGTCGTGCTGCAGGCCGTTCATCACACCGAGAACGACGATCAGCGCCATCACTCCCACGGTGACCCCGCTCGTCGCGATGAACGTGATGAGCGAGACCATGCGGGTCGAGCCCCGGCTGCGGAGGTACCGGGCGGCGATCGCCACCTCGAGGCGTCTCACTCCTCGGCTCGCAGCATCGGGAACAGGATCACGTCGCGGATCGACGACTGCTCGGCGAGGATCATCACCAGGCGATCGATGCCCAACCCCATGCCGCCCGTCGGCGGGAGCCCGTACTCCAGAGCCCGGACGTAGTCGTCGTCCATCACCTGGGCTTCCTGGTCCCCGGCCGCCCGGGCCGCCACCTGCGCGTCGAAGCGGGCGCGCTGATCGTCCGGATCGTTGAGCTCGCTGAACGCGTTGGCCAACTCTCGACCGAGCGCGAAGAACTCGAACCGCTCGGCCAGCGTCGGGTCGCCCCGCTTCGGCTTCGCGAGCGGCGAAAGCTCGATCGGGAAATCGAGCACGATCGTGGGCGCCTGCAGGCGCGGCTCGACGAACTCCTTGAACACCTCGTCGATCAGTTTGGCGCGGCTCATGCCGGCCGGATCGCTTCCGCGCCCCGCCACCGCCCGCCGGAGGGCCGCGTCGTCGGCGGACGCGAGGTCCACGCCCGCGTGCGTCCGGACCAGGTCGCGATACGTGAGCCGCGGCCAGGGCCGCGCGAAGTCCAGGGTCACCCCGAACCGGTCGAGGCGCGTCGCTCCGTACAGCAACTGCACCACCCCCGACACCATCTCCTCGGTGAGGAGCATCATGTCCTCGTAGTCCGCATACGCCTGGTACAGCTCGAGCATCGTGAACTCGGGGTTGTGCAGCCGGTCGATCCCCTCGTTCCGAAAGTCCTTCCCGATCTCGTACACGCGCTCGAAGCCGCCCACGATACACCGCTTGAGATACAGCTCGGTGGCGATGCGCAGATAGAGGCGCCGGTCGAGGGCGTGGTGCTGCGTCACGAAGGGACGCGCCATGGCCCCACCGTAGATCGGCTGGAGGACGGGCGTCTCCACCTCGAGGAACCCCCGCTCGTCCAGGAACCGGCGCAGGTAGCCGATCAGGGCCGCGCGCACCCGGAAGACGTCGCGCACCGCGGGGTGCACCGCAAAATCCGCGTAGCGCTGGCGATACCGCGTTTCGGGATCGGCCAGCGCGCCATGCGCCTCGCCCTCGGCATCGGCCTTCCCGTACGGGAGCGGCCGCAGGGCCTTGGCCAACACCGTGACCGCCCGGCAGCGGATCGTGATTTCGCCGGTGCGCGTGCGGAACACGGCGCCCTCAACCCCGAGGACGTCCCCCACATGCAGCAGCTGCACCACCTCGTAGGCCTCGGCTCCCAGCTCGTCGCGCCGCACGTACAGCTGGATCCGGCCCGTGGGGTCCTCGAGGTGCGCAAAAGTCGTCTTGCCGTGTCCCCGCAGCGCGACGAGACGACCGGCGACCCGGACCGGGGCCTCGCGCTCCGCGTCGAACGCCGCGAGCGCCTCGGCGGCCGTGTGCGACCGCTGGAAGCGATACGCGAAGGGCTCGACGCCGCGGTCCCGGAGCGCCTGCAGGGCCTCCCGTCGCGCGAGCTCCACGCGAGACCGCACGACCTCGCTCACGCCGCCTTCCCCCCGAACTTCTTGAGGAAGGTCTCGATGAAGTCGTCGATCTCGCCGTCCATCACGGCCTGCACGTCCCCCACCTTCATTTCGGTGCGGTGATCGTTGACCATCGTGTAGGGCTGAAAGACGTACGACCGGATCTGGTTCCCCCAGCTGATGTCCGTCTTGGTCGCCTCGAGCTCGGCCTTCTTCTTCTCCTGCTCCTCGATGGCCCGCTGATACAGCGCGGCCTTCAGCATCTTGAGCGCCACCGCCCGGTTCTTGAACTGGCTCCGTTCCTGCTGGCAGGACACCGCGATCCCGGAGGGCAGATGGCGCAGACGTACCGCCGACGAGGTCTTGTTGACGTGCTGCCCGCCCGCGCCCGAGGCCCGGAACACTTCCATCTCGATGTCTTCGTCCCGCACCTCGATCTCGATGGTGTCATCGACCACCGGATAGACGAACACGGAGGCGAACGACGTGTGCCGCCGGGCCTGCGCGTCAAACGGCGAGATGCGCACCAGCCGGTGGACCCCTTTTTCGGCCTTCAGGTAACCGTACGCGTAGTCACCCGTGATCTCGAGGGTCGTGGACTTGATCCCGGCTTCCTCGCCGGCCACCAGGTCGAGAATCCGGACCGTGTAGTCATGCCGCTCGGCCCAGCGCGTGTACATGCGCATGAGCATCTCGGCCCAGTCCTGCGATTCGGTCCCGCCGGCCCCGGGGTGGATGGTGAGCAGGGCCGACCGCTGGTCGTCCGGGCCGCGCAGCATCGTGCGAAGCTCGAGCGCGTGCAGATCGGTCGTGGCGCGGGCAAGCTCCTGCACCAGGCCTGCTCCGATCGCGGGGTCCGGCTCGTCCGCGTTGAGGGTCGCCAGCTCCCGCGCGTCGGCGACGCGCTGCACCAGGTCTTGGTAGGGCTCGATCCAGCGCTTGAGCTGCCGGGCCTCCTCGACGACCGTGCGCGCGCGATCCGATTGGTCCCAGAACCCCGGCGCGATCATGCGCGCTTCGAGTTCGCCGAGTCGGTTTAGCTTGGCATCGAGGTCAAAGATAACCTCGGAGTTCGTCCAGTCCCTGCTGCAGCTCGTCCAGCCGATCCTGAAGATTCGTCTCGATCACGGCGCTGGTCTCCCCTCGGGGCCGTATGCAGTCGAGCCGTCGCCTCCGGGGGTCGGAAGGACGGCTCGGATGTCAGGGAAATATAAGCCCCGTCGAGGCTTGGGAACAGCGGATCAGAACACGGGGCGCCCACCCGCGAGGATCTCGTTCAGCGCCTCCCGCCAGTAGGCCGTCGACGTAGCCAGCTCTTCGCCCACCTGCTCGACGTATTCCTCCCAGCTCTTCTCGATCTCCTCCTCGAACGCCTCTTTGAGGTTCCCCTCCGCCAAGGCCCGCTGCCGCTTGTCGGGCTGGTAGACGATCATGTCCGAGACCAGCGCCCGCGCCAGCCGACGGGCCTTCTGCTGCGGATCCTGCTGCAGGAACGGGTTGATGGGCTTGCGCGGCGGCGCCGCCGCCGGGGCCACCGGCGTGGGTGCGCTCACCGGTTTGGGCGTGCTCACCGGCGGGGGCGCGCTCGCGGGCGCGGGGGTCGCGGTGACGGGGCGCGGGGCGGCGGGTGGCGCCGGCGGAACGGGCGGTTTCATGACCGGCTGCCCCGGCGTGGGGCGGAACACGGGGCTGCCGGCCGGGGCGCCGGTTGGGGGCTCGGGGCGGCCGGCCGCTGCGGCGCGCGTGGCGGAATGAACGGCTGGGTCAGGCGCGGCGCCGCTACCGGTACCTCCGCGGCGAGCGGGGCGGCCGGCGGGCGCGCGGGGGCCTGGGGCGCCGGCCGTGGCGGGGCCGGCACCGCGGGTGGGGGGGCCGGCCGCGGGGCGACCGCCGCCTGGACCGGTGCCTCGAGCCGCTGCGGGCCCACTTGCCCCACCGCGCCGACCTGGCTCGCGGCCTCCCGGCGCACCGGAATCGTGGCGCCGCAGCTCGTGCACCGCGCCCGGATACCCGCCTCCGGAACCTTCGCCGGATCGACACGATACACCGTCCGACACGAGGGACAGCGGACGTTCATGACTTCCGATCCTCCCTACGCCGGATCCGGCGTCTCATCGTGGCGACGATCCACCACGAACACGGACCCCGGCAGCGTCTTGGCATAGCTCTTCATCTCGGTCGCGAGACCGCTCACCTGCGCCGGATGCGCGAAATGGCGGCGCTCATTCGTGACGATCCCGATCGACAGGGTCATGAGCGGGACGCGGTACAGCTGGCCCCGGCGGTCCTTGCCGAAGTAGTACCCGGCCCGACGGTCCTGTTCAGAGTACTGAAACGGAACCAACGTGTCGAACACGCCGATCACTTCCGCGCAAATCTCGTGGACCCGTTCGGTCGGCAAGATGAAGATGAAGTCGTCACCGCCGATGTGGCCCACGAACGCGTCGTCGGGACACATGCCCCGCACGACGTCGCGGAGCATGCGCGACAGCAGGTAGATCACGCGGTCGCCGTCGTAGTAGCTATAGCGGTCGTTGAACTCCTTGAAGTGATCGAGGTCCGCGTAGCACACGGCGAACGGACGGCCGCCATCCATGCGCCGCCGGATCTCCCGCTCGATTTCCGTCGTGCCGGCGAGCCGCGTGGAGGGATGCACGGAGACGGACGTCTGTGCGCGAATCAGCAGGGCGTCGAGCCGCGCCCGTTGCTCCGCCGGCTCGAAGAGCGGGGTGATCACTTCGTCCGCGCCCGCCTCGAACCAGGCGCGGGTGGCATCCGACCCATGCCCCCCGGCCAAGACCGCTACCGGGATGATGCCGGTATAGGGATCGGACTTGAGCTGCCCACAGAGGGCACGGCCCTCGGTTTCGAGCTCTGCCGCCACGAGAATCAGCGCCGGCAGACTCCGCAGCGCGAGCATCTCCACCGCCTGCCGTTCGGCATAGTGCAGCAGCGGCAGTCCCCGCCCCTCCACCCACGCCGCAACCAGGTCGGGCACGATACGCCCCGCCGGCGCGAAATACACTACGGTCGGACGCGTCCGCACTCGATGGCTCTCGCTCGTAATCTTAAGTCCGCAAAAAACTTAGGAGTCGCCCCAACGGAAGTCAAATGACTCAGAAGGCGATCCGCACACTGGCCGCGAAGTCGAGTCCGCGCCCCCAACCCGGGAGGACGCGCATCCCGCTCGTGACGGTGACGTCCCGCCCGGATCGTGACAGGCGCTCGGAGATGAACGCGTCGACGGCGCTGAGCACGTGGTTCGCGAGCAGGAGCCCGAGCTCTTGCGACGCCTGCCGGAAGGCCTCGTCACTCTGCCGGATGGTCTGCCGAAACAGATCCTGCTCCAGTCCGGCATTGCGCCAGGACCACTCGAAGTTGGGCCCGATGGCGCGCTCCCGGTAGAAGGCCAGCGCCCGCTCGTACTCGGGCGAGTCCGGGGGCGGCGGCGCATCCGGGTCGACGAAGAACGTGCGCCGGGCGAGCGCCCAGATCTGGCCGTTGTAGGTGCGCTCGTCGGTCGGGGGCTGGACCAGCGGTCCCGGGTCGGTGTCGAACGGCCCGCTTTCGACGAACTTCGCCATCTGCTCGTAGTACTCGAACGTGGTGTCGGCAACGAGGGCGCCGAACGGTCCCCGCGCGACCACCAGCGCCAGCTCGCGGTAGCGCTCCCGCTCGCGCCGCCCCTCCGCGTTCCGCGCGAGAAACCGGGTCAGGAAGAACGCTTCGGCGACGAGATAGAGTGCGCCCCGCTCCCGGGCGGCGAGGAGCTGCCCGGTTCCCGGGACGAGGGCCGACGCCAGCGGCCGCACCCACGTGGCGCGCTCGGGGCTCTGTACCACGCGCCAGGCCGGGCTGGCGCCGGGGACGCCCTCGTCAGTCGCATCGGCGTCCTGGGCCGCCGCGGGTGGCGGTGACAGGGCCACCGCCGCCGCCAGACCCGCGACCCACGCCAGACCGCGGCGCACGTCAGAGCTGCACCCGCAGCGACAGGTAGACCGGCTCGTCGAAGGTGCCCGAGTCATAGAAGACGCGAGCGAAATCGATCATCACCCGCTCGAGCCGGAGTCCGATCCCGATCGACGGGCCGCGGGCCGCCGACTCGACGAACGCGTACCCGGCACGCAGCTGCACGAGGTCGGCGTAGGCGAACTCGAGCCCCACCCGCGCGTCGGGATCCTGGTATTCGCCCCATTCGTCCTGGAGATCGACCAGCAGGCGTGCACCCAATGCTTCCCGGGTGAGGCTCTCGGGCAGCGGGAGACGATAGGCCACGCCGACGGCGACGTGGGTCGGGAGCGGATCGGCCTGGTCCCGATTCTCGAGCTGGAGCTTGAAGCCCGCGTGGCGCACGGCCACGCCGAGGCGCAGGGCGTCCCCCCCACCCAGCACGATCTGCGCGCCGATGTCCACGGCGTGGGTGGTCCCGGTCAGGGACCGCAGCGTCCCGCAGTCGCCCTGACACTCCTGGCGAAACTGGATCAGCTTGTAACTGACCCCGAGCGCGACCGTGCGGCCCACGTCCGTCGCATAGGAGGCGATGAGCTCGACGTTCTTCGACGCGCTGCGTCCCGTGGGTGGCCCGCCGCCGCCGGGCACCGCGTCCTGCGACCCGTAGTCCACGAGGTAGGCCGCGATCCCAACGGTCCCGAGGTGACGGTTGACCACGTGGAACGTGAGGGCGGCGTTGTTGGAGATGAACGTGGAGGCGTAGTGCGCGCCGAACTCGCTCTCGCCCAGCGTGGCGAGGCCCGCCGGATTCCAGAACGCCGCTTCGCCGCTGCCGGCGTCGGCGACGGCCGCCTGTCCCAGGGCCGTCGCGCGCGCGCCGACCGGCACGAGGAGGAACGCGGCTCCGCCCGATGCCGGGAGCTCGTCCTGCGCGGCGAGCGTCGACGGCAGCGCCGCGCAGGCGAGAACGAGGGCGAGGCGCCTAGAAGGGCTTCGCCTCATCGATCAGCATGATCGGGATGTCGTCCTCGACGGCGTAGGTCAGGCGGCACGCGTGACAGACGAGCGCTTCGTCGGGCTCCAGCCGATGCTCGAGATCACCGTGGCACTTGGGGCACACGAGAATATCGAGGAGATCGGGGGGAACACTCATCGTGACCTCGGGGGCGGAACGTGAAAGCCGAAGCGCTCGAGGCTCGCAGGCTGCGAACGCCACTTGGGCAGCGTCTTGACCCATAGCTCCAAGTACACCGCCACGCCCAGAAAAGCTTCGATGCGGCGACGGGCGTCCGTGCCGATCCGCTTGATCGTGCGGCCGCCACGCCCCACGACCATACCCTTCTGGGAGTCGCGCTCGGTGTACAGGACGACCCGAATATACAGGGGATCCGAGCCTTCCCGAAACTCGTCCACCTCCGCGGCGAGTGCGTACGGCAGCTCCTCCTCGAGGTGAGCAAACGCGGCCTCGCGCACGAACTCCGCCACGAAGAAGCGCACCGGCTGCGTGGAGAGGTCATCCTCCGCATAGCGAAACGGCCCTGGGGGGGCGTGCGCCGCGCACGTCGTCCGGAGCTCGGCGAGCCCGTGACCGGTAAGGGCCGAGACCCAGGCAACGTCCGCCGTCGCGGCGGGGACGGCGTCGACCAAATCGCACTTGGTACGGACGGTGAGCACGGGGGCGTGCGGCACCGCCCCGTCGGGCAGCAGGCTGGCCAGGGTCGGGACCGGCTCGGCTCCGGCGGGGTGGAGAAACAGCACCAGATCGACCCGCCGCAGCACGTCGTGGGCCGCCGTCAGCATCGCCTCCTGCATCAGGTAGCGCGGATCGAGGAGGCCCGGCGGATCGACGAAGACCAGCTGCACGGGCCCCTCGGTCCAGAGGCCGATGACGGGCAGGCGCGTCGTCTGCGGCTTGGGGCTGACGATGGCGAGCGACTCCCCGACGAGCGCGTTGAGGAGCGTGGACTTGCCGGCGTTGGGCCGTCCCGCGAGGGCGACCGTGCCGCAGCGGCTCGGGGTGTGAGGCTCCTGGCGGGCGAACATGTCAGCGCCCGGCGTCCCGGCGAGCGGCCCTCACCGGGGTGCCGGGCGCGCCGCTGTCGCTCGCACGAAGTCGAGCCACGCGTCGAGCCCCTCGCCCGTCAGCGCCGAGGTGAAGAAGAACCGCAGGTCCGGGTTCACCGTGCGCGCGTGCCGCACCGCGAGGTCCCGGTCGAACGACAGATGCGGCAGGAGGTCGATCTTGTTGAGCACCGCGTAGCGGGCCTGCTGGAACATCTTGGGGTACTTGAGCGGCTTGTCCTCTCCTTCCGTGACCGAGAAGATCACCACCTTCGCCGCCTCCCCCAGATCCCAGCT
Source organism: Gemmatimonadota bacterium (assembly GCA_029862925.1). Lineage (GTDB taxonomy): Bacteria > Gemmatimonadota > Gemmatimonadetes > Gemmatimonadales > GWC2-71-9 > JAOTWJ01. The sequence continues at coordinate 4,489 of JAOTWJ010000005.1, read as the reverse complement.
GGCCGGGCAGACGAGGTTGCCGACGTTCTCGACGAAGACGATGTCGGTGTCGTCCAGGTCGATGGCGTCGAGGGCCGTCAGCACCTGCCGCGCATCGAGATGACACGCGCCGCCGGTGACGACCGCCTGAACGAGCCGCGGGGTCCGGCGCGCGATCCGATCGGCGTCGTTCTGGGTCTGCACGTCTCCGGCGATGACCGCCATGCGCAGGTCGTCGCCGAGCCGTTCGAGCGTGCGCTCGAGCAGCATGGTCTTGCCCGACCCCGGTGCCGACACGAGGTTGAGCGCGGCCACCCCGTGCTCGGCGAGCCGGTGCCGCACCTCGGCCGCCAGCCGGTCGTTCTTCGCCATCACCCGCTCGCGTACGTCAATCGTCCGCACGGCCATCCTCGACCTCCAAATAGCTGACTCGCAGCACGTCGCCCACCTGGCGGTTCAGCCGGGCCCGCGCGCCCGCAAACGGCGGCTGCCCGAGGAGCACCTCGAGGCAGAAGGCGAGATTGTCGGCCTCCACGCCGGCGTCGTCACCGACCTCAACCCCGACTTCCACGATCCGGCGCGCCTGCCCCGGTTCCACGTGGGACTCGGCAATCCGGCAGATCTCCATCGCGAGGCTCAACTCGTGCATGGCTACCCCATCGGCGCGCTCTGCACAATCAGCCCGATCCCACCCGCAACGCAATCCCCGACCCAGACGGCGGCGGGCTCGGCGCCGGCCCTGACCGGCGCCGGCTCGACGCCGGGCGGGGACGCAGGCCTGCCGGGGCGCGTCCCTGGGCGGGGGCTCCGGGGGGACGAGACGACGAAGCCCGCACCGAGGGTTCGGTGCGGGCTTCGCAAGTGGAGGCTGGCGACGGTCTACTCTCCCAGGAGGTCTCCCTCCAAGTACCATCGACGCTGACGGGCTTAACGACCGTGTTCGGGATGGGAACGGGTGTGGCCCCGTCGCGCTGGTCACCAGCCATGGCTGAAGTGACAAACGGAACGAATGGGTAGTGGTGATGCGTGCGTGGATACCAAAGGGAGAGATCAAGCTGCACGGGCGATTAGTACGGCTCGGCTGAAGCACTCGCGCGCCTTACACCTGCCGCCTATCAACGTGGTAGTCTCCCACGGCCCTTTAGGGACCTTACGGTCCAGGAGTGTTCATCTTGGGACGGGTTTCCCACTTAGATGCTTTCAGCGGTTATCCCTACCGGACGTCGCTAACCGGCGATGCCACTGGCGTGACAGCCGGGACACGAGCGGTCCGTCCGACCCGGTCCTCTCGTACTAAGGTCGGCCTCCCTCAACACTCCAACGCCCACGACGGATACAGACCGAACTGTCTCACGACGTTCTGAACCCAGCTCATGTACCACTTTAACCGGCGAACAGCCGGACCCTTGGGACCTTCTCCAGCCCCAGGATGTGATAAGCCGACATCGAGGTGCCAAACCGCCCCGTCGATGTGAACTCTTGGGGGCGATAAGCCTGTTATCCCCGGCGTACCTTTTATCCGTTGAGCGATGGCCCGTCCACACGGAACCACCGGATCACTATGACCGACTTTCGTCCCTGCTCGAGCTGTCGCTCTCACAGTCAGGCGCCCTTCTGCCATTGCGCTCTTCGTGCGATTACCGACCGCACTGAGGGCACCTTCGTGCGCCTCCGCTACTCTTTAGGAGGCGACCGCCCCAGTCAAACTACCCACCAGTCACGGTCCCCGTCGGCGTTACCGACCGGGTGAGGGCGTCAACAAAACAAGGGTGGTATTTCACTGTTGTCTCCCCGCCAGCCGAAACCGGCGGTTCATCGACTCCCACCTATGCTACGCATGCCAAGCCGACGTCCAATGACAGGTTGTAGTAAAGGTGCACGGGGTCTTTTTGTCCTGTCGCGGGTAATCGGAATCCTCACCGATACTGCAGTTTCGCCGAGCTTACGGAGGAGACAGTGGCCAAGTCGTTACGCCATTCGTGCAGGTCGGAACTTACCCGACAAGGAATTTCGCTACCTTAGGACCGTTATAGTTACGGCCGCCGTTTACCGGGGCTTCAGTTCAGAGCTTCGCGGCCGAAGCCGCTAACCCCTCACCTTAACCTTCCGGCACCGGGCAGGCGTCAGTGCCTATACGTCAGCTTGGAATACGCTTTAGCAGGCACCTGTGTTTTTGCTAAACAGTCGCTTGGCCCGATTCTCTGCGGCCAACGTCCGCCTCGCGACGCGAAGTCGCTAACGAACGTCGGCACCCCTTATCCCGAAGTTACGGGGTCAATTTGCCGAGTTCCTTCTCCGTAAATCACTCGAGCACCTGAGGCTTCTCGCCTCGCCTACCTGTGTCGGATTGCGGTACGGTCGGTACAGGCCCTCGTCTGCGAAGCTTTTCTCGGCAGTGTGCTGCACCACCCCTTGACGGGGTCCGAAAACCCCTTCGGCATCGGCTCTCGGCTACCCGGGCGGATTTGCCTACCCGGGACCGCCTACCGCCTTACATCGGATATTCCACCATCCGACGGGCAGCTCGCTCCTGCGTCCCTCCTCAGACTCAAACGGACCTGCATCGGTACAGGAATGTTGACCTGTTTTCCATCGGCTACGCCTCTCGGCCTCGCCTTAGGTACCGACTAACCCTGAGCTGATCGACATGGCTCAGGAACCCTTAGGCTTTCGGTGACAGGGGTTTTCACCCTGTTTCTCGCGTACTCGTCCTGAGATCCTCACTTCCCGTCGCTCCACCGGAAGGCTTTCGCCCCAGCTTCGACGCTCCGGGAACGCTCCCCTACCACTCCATGCGAAGCATGGAGTCCGCTGCTTCGGCGGACGGCTTCCAAGTCCCGACCATTATCGGCGCGGCCGCGCTGGACTGGTGAGCTATTACGCACTCTTTAAAGGAATGGCTGCTTCTAAGCCAACCTCCCAGTTGTCTCAGCACGCCCACATCCTTTGATACACTAAGCCGTCACTTCGGGGCCTTAGCAGGCGGTCTGGGTTCTTTCCCTCTCGCCGGCCAACATTATCGCCGACCGACTGTCTCCCTGGCAGCATCCGACAGGCATTCGGAGTTTGGTTGGGGGAGGTACGGCTGACGCCGCCCGAACCCATCCAGTGCTCTACCTCCTGCGGACTCATTTCCAGAGGCCATACCAAAATATGTTTCGGGGAGAACCAGCTATCTCCGAGCTTGATTGGCCTTTCACCCCTACCCTCAAGTCATCCGAGCGGTTTTCAACCCACAACGGTTCGGACCTCCACGACCTGTTACGGCCGCTTCATCCTGCTCAAGGGTAGATCGCCACGGCTTCGGGTCTGCCGCCGGCAACGTAAGCGCCCTATTCAGACTCGCTTTCGCTCTGGCTCCGGCCCTGAGGGCCTTAACCTGCTGCCGACGAGCAACTCCTCAGGTCATAATGCAAAAGGCACGCGGTCAGGAGACGCGCAGCCGAAGCCACGTGCTCCCTCCCACCGCTTGTTGGCACACGGTTTCAGGTTCTGTTTCACTCGCCACCTGGCGTTCTTTTCACCTTTCCCTCACGGTACTAGTGCACTATCGGTCACAGAGGAGTATTTAGCCTTGGAGGGTGGTCCCCCCGGATTCCCGCAGGATTTCACGTGTCCCACGGTACTCGGGATACCGCTAGGGGCCGTAGACGAGCGCCTACCGGGCTGTCACCGTCTCTGGCGGGCCTTTCCAGGCCACTTCGGCTTAGTCTCGTGCTCCCATGTTGCGGTCCCACAACCCCGAAGGAGCAAGCTCCTTCGGTTTGGGCTGGCCCCCGTTCGCTCGCCGCTACTAGGGGGATCGCGGTTGCTTTCTCTTCCACCAGGTACTGAGATGTTTCAGTTCCCCGGGTTCGCTCGCCTTGCGGCGTGACGCGGGTTACCCCACGCCGGGTTGCCCCATTCGGAAATCCTGGGATCACAGCTCGTATGCAGCTCCCCCAGGCTTATCGCAGCTTACCACGTCCTTCATCGCCTCTCTGTGCCAAGGCATCCACCGTGCGCCGTACGCTGCTTGATCCCAAAAAACCAGCAATCACGCACACACCATACTGCGGTGCGATTCTCGACACCCCACTACCCATATCGTCCGTCAGTTGTCAAAGAGCATCCTGCGATGCGGCAACACCAAATCGACGTGGGACAGGGCTTGGGAGTGCGGGCGACCTGTGAACGGCCATTCGTCACCCGCAGCGAACTGCGGGGCTACTCGGCGTTCCAGAAAGGAGGTGATCCAGCCGCAGGTTCCCCTACGGCTACCTTGTTACGACTTCGCCCCAGTCACTAAGTTGACCTTAGACGGCTGCCCCCTTGCGGTTAGCTCACCGGCTTCGGGTCCCCCCAGCTTCCATGGCGTGACGGGCGGTGTGTACAAGGCCCGGGAACGTATTCACCGCGGCGTAGCTGATCCGCGATTACTAGCGATTCCGACTTCATGTAGTCGAGTTGCAGACTACAATCCGAACTTAGACCGGCTTTTTGCGATTAGCGCACTCTCGCGAGTTGGCGA
>JAOTWJ010000059.1 GCA_029862925.1 Gemmatimonadota bacterium | reverse complement strand
CGCAGGCTTCGACTCGGCGCCCGCTCCCTTCGCCAAACTACGCCGGCCCTGGGCGGTTTCGCGCACCTCAGCGAGCACCCGCTCCCCTTCCCCGGCACTGATCAGGCCCCGCCGCACCGCATACTGGATCAGCTCATCGGCTTCGCCGTAGTCGAACGGCCGGAGACCCGCCCCCGTCTGGATCATGTTGACCAGGGCGTCCGCAACGGGGCTCCGCAGGACGTTCCGGATACCCGGAACGCTCTCCAGGAGAGCCGAGATTTGGGTGCCGCCAAGGTCGGCCGCCATGCCTGCTCCTCATGCCACGCGGCATGATCGCGAGTCGAGGCGCCAACCTAGTCGGTCGCCGGTCCCGCGTCAAGGCGGCCCGGTTTCGACCGAGAGGCAGTCAAGTCTTTTGTTTACAGTCGATTAACTACTGTCGGACTGGCGCACTCACGGCCGCTGGCGGGCTCGTTCGCGCCGAAGCTGCGCTAGGGGCGATTGCTCCACCCGCCGGAAGATCTTCCACTCCGACTGCGAAAACAGCTCGCCCAGCACCTGCCTGGTACGATCATCGACGGGCAGATCGAGATGCAGTTCGAGACGGTACTCGGCGCCATCGGCCCCGCGGCCTTCCAGCAAGAAGCCCGAACGGCCGGGGAGGACGGCGTCGATCTCGATGTCGGCGACGGGCACGAGGGCGGCGTCGGCGTCCGGGCTGGCCATGTGCGCTCCAGCGTGGGGTCTCTACCTGTCAGAGATACGCGTTATGTGCTGTGCGTCAAGAGGATAGCGCCGTTTGCCGACGCCCCCGGAGACGAGTAAATTAGGCCGTTCCCCAAAAGGGAGTCGTACGTGGGACGTCGTGGAGTGAAGGAGTATCGCGCCCCGGAGGCGCTGCAGCTCATTCTGGCCGATCGCGACCGTCAGGACCTGGTCTGCCCGTCGTGCGGGTCCGAGGACATCATCCGGACCCCCAAGCGCCGCGTGCGCAAGGTCCGGTGGGAGGCCGACCGGCAGGTCACCCTGCACTGCACGAAATGCGGCCGGCACGCCGCATACGTGCCGAAGGCCGTCACGCAGCCGTCGGAGGTCGAGCTCGGCAGCGTGTGACACCGCCGTGGCCGGCCCTGCGAATCCGGCCTCGCCTCGGGCTCACTCCGGTACGGAGAGGATCCGATCCCAGCGGATTGCCGTGAGGAACGGGAGCGGCAGCGGCCCGTTGTGGTCGTAGCTGTAGTAGACGAGCATGGGGGTGCCGCGAATCCGGTCGCGCCCGAGAAACCCCCAATACCGGCTGTCGTACGAATCGTCGCGGTTGTCGCCCATCACAAAGAAGGAATCGGGCGGAACCACGAGCGGACCCCACCGCTTGAGGCTCGGCCGATACCGCGCCGGGTCGGCGCCGAGGTAGTACGGCAGTTGCCAGCGGCGCATGTCCGGATGCGTGGGATCGAGATCCGGGTAGAGGTGCTGGGCGTACGGCTCCGCAACCGCGGCGCCATTCCGGAACAGGACGTCCCCTTCCATGGCCAGCGTGTCCCCGGGCAGTCCCACGATGCGCTTCACCACGGTCAGCCCGGGCTCTTCGACCGAATTGAAGATGACCACGTCGCCGACGAGCGGCGCTCGGATTGCGGGCAGCCGCGTGTGGACGACTGGCAGCTCGGCCCCGTAGAGCATCTTGTTGACGAACAGGAAATCCCCGATCAGCAGGGTGCGCTCCATGCTTCCCGAGGGCCAGATGTGGAACGCCTCGATGACGAACGTCCGGAGCAGCAGGAAGATCAGCACCGGCACGGCCAGCGATTTCAGGAAGGCCACGGCGCGACCCAGACGGCTCCCGGACGGCGCCGTCATCGTGGCAGCTCGAGGATTCGGTTCCAGCGAATCGCCGTGAGGAAGGGCAGCGGGAGCACCCCGTCGGGATCGAAGCTGAAGTAGATGACCAACGGCCGCCCCCGGATGCGGTCGCGGCCCAGGAATCCCCAGTAGCGGCTGTCGTAGGAGTTGTCGCGATTGTCGCCCATCACGAAGAACGAATCGGGCGGCACGACGACGGGCCCCCAGTTCTTCAGCGTCGGGCGGTACGCGGCCGCGTTGCGGTCCGCCAGGAGATAGCGCGTCTGCCACGCGCGCATCTTGGGATCTTCATGGTCCATCAGCGGATCGGTGCGGATCACGAACGGCTCGTCGGCCGGCACGCCGTTCAGGATCAGGCGGTTGTCCTCCATCGCCAACGTGTCCCCCGGCACGCCGACGAGGCGTTTCACCACGGTCAGGCGGGGCTCCTCGACCGACTTGAAGATCACGAGGTCGTTCCGCCGCGGCTCCCGCACCGCCGGCAGCCGCACCCCGGTGAACGGGATCTCCGCGCCATACAGCGCCTTGTTGACGAACAGGAAATCCTGGATGAGCAGCGTGTTCTCCATGCTGCCCGACGGGATGCGGAACGCCTCGACCAGGAAGGTCCGGAGCACCAGGAAGATCACCACGGCAATGGAGATCGACTTGAGGAACTCCCGCCACTTCCCCCGTGTGTCCGTGCGGTCGCCCTTCGACCGTCCGCCCTGGTGCCGTCCCACGCTAGTTCCCGGCCGGCGGCTCGACCCAGTCCGCGATGAAGACGTTCGTCTCGCCCGGCACCGAGCCGTGTCGGTTGGAGGCGAAGACGAGCTGTCTGCCGTCCGGGGAGAACATCGGGAAGCCATCGAAGTCGTCGTACGTGGTGATTTGGGTGAGCCCGGTCCCGTCCAGGTTGATCATAAACAGGTCGAAGTTCCGGCCGCGCGGATTGTGGTGATTCGAGACGAAGATGATCCGCTTGCCGTCCGGGTGGAAGAACGGGGCGAAGTTGGCACCGCCCAGCGCGGTCACCTGCCTGGGGTTGGTTCCGTCGGCGTTCATCACCCAGACGTCGAGCCGGCTGGGCCGTACCAACCGCTCCGCCAAGAGACTCTGGTAGTCCCGCGTCTCCGCGGGCGTGCTGGGGCGCGACGCGCGATAGACGATCAGGCTGCCGTCCGGCGAGTAGAACGGGCCACCGTCGTACCCCACGGCATGCGTGAGCCGCCGCACGTCGGAGCCGTCCACGTTCATCGAGTAGATCTCGAGGTCGCCGTCACGCGTGGACGTGAATACGAGGCGGGAGCCATCCGGGGATAGCGTTGCCTCCGCGTCATAGGCCGGGTTCTCCGTCAGGCGGCGCAGCTCGCTGCCGTCCGTGCGGGACGAGTAAATCTCGAAGTCCGGCAGCGGCCACACATAGCCCTTCGACATATCCGGAGGCGGCGGGCACTGTTCGCTTGCGTGGAACGTGCTCGAATACACGATCCGGGTCCCACCCTCGTAGAAGTACCCACACGTCGTCCGGCCGAGTCCGTTGGACACCTGGCGCATTCCCGAGCCATCGGTGTTCATGATGTATTGCTGGTCGCACCTGCCCTCGGGATCGGTGCGCTGGAAGATGAGTTGGCGCCCGTCGGGCGAGAAATACGCCTCGGCGTTCTGCCCGCCGAACGTGAGCTGCCGGATATTCGCCAGGTGACCCTCGCCAGGTTCCGCCGCGCGGACGACCGCGGGTCCCGACGCGGCTTCGTGGTCGCCGGCACGCGCCGTGCAGCCCGGTCCCCCGGTCAGCATCATCACCATCGTACCCCAAAGCATCGACTGCCGTTGCATCGTGCATCGCCTCCGAGCATGGCGAACCGGAATCCGGCCAGGTGTGGCCGGAGAAGTATAATCGCGCACTCGGGCGCGAGGGGACCGGAAAACTACGGAGCGATCAGAGCAGGGCCTTGTCGAGGGCCAGGAGCCCCAGCACGGCGGGTAGGTACGTGATGGACACGAGGAACAGTCGCCGGGCGGCGGCCGTGGATCGGGCACGCGCGGCGGCGAGTCCCACACCGGCGTACCATAGCCCGAGCAGGCCCGCGCCGAGGACGTAGAGCGGCCCGGCCATGCCGAGCACGGCGGGGAGCAGGCTGGCGGGCAGCAGCGCCGTCGCGTAGAGAAGCGCCTGGCCGAACGTCCGCCGTCCGTCCCGGTCGCCCACGCTGAGCATCCGGAGTCCCGCCCGGTGGTAATCGTCCCGGTAGAGCCACGCCAAGGCCAGGAAGTGGGGCAGTTGCCACAGGAAGAGGATCCAGAATAGCGACCATGCCGGCGGGCCGAGCGCACCGCCGGCCGCGGCCCACCCCCCGAGGATCGGCAGCGCGCCGGGCACGGCCCCGATCAGGGTCGCCAGCGATGTCCGGCGTTTGAGCGGCGTGTACAGAAAGATGTACGACAGGAGGGTGAGGGCGGCCAGCCCGGCGGTGAGCACGTTCACGAAGATGCCGAGGTAGACGGTCCCGAGCGACCCGAGCAGGGCGGCGAATACCGCCCCGGGTACCCGGCGCATCCGTCCCGCGGGAATGGGTCGGCCCGCCGTCCGGCGCATCAGCGCATCCACATCGGATTCAGCGACCTGGTTGAGCGCGCTCGTCCCGCCGGCCACCAGGGCCGTGCCAAGCAGGGTATGGACCAGCAGCACGGCGCCCACGCCCTCGGGCGCCCCCATGTAGAACCCCACGGCGGCCGTGAGCACGACGAGCAGCACGATGCGGGGCTTCGTGAGCGCGAAGAAATCTGATGCCCGCGTGGCTGGGAGAGCGGTGGCGGTCACGACCGGCTGGGGTTCCTTGGACGGCACGTTGTGGGTCACACCCCGATATCGGCTCGGAAGCCGGAGGGCGCATGATGCCCGGGCTCGGGACCGCTGTCAAGCAAGCGGGGGCTTGCGCGACGCGGCGGCGGCGGGCGACTGTGCAGACCCAGTCTCCGCAGGCCTGCTCACAGGAGGAAGTCATGCGAACGATGTTCACCGTGGTGGCGGCCTTGGCGGTCGCCGTCCCCGCCGCGGCGCAGGGCCGCGACGATCCGGACACGAAGGTGGCCGGCGGCGGCGCCCTGCCCGCGGGGTGGTCGGCGCGCACGGACCGCGGCCAGCCGCTCGCCAACGTCCACTTCCGGCCGATGGGGGGCGGGCTCCACGTGACGCTCGGCCCTGCGGTCATTCTGTACCGCGACGCGGACGCCGCGAGGGGGAGCTACGAGGTGAACGTCACCTACGTCCAGACCGCCGCCCCGGCCCATCCGGAGTCGTACGGCCTGTTCATCGGCGGGAGCGCTCTCCAGGGCTCCGACCAGCGGTACACGTATTTCCTCGTGCGCGGCAATGGGCAGTTTCTGGTCAAGCGCCGCACGGGCGGGCAAACCAGCAACCTCTCCGACGGCTGGACGGCGCACGCGGCGGTCAAGGCCCAGGACGCCGACGGGAAGGCCACCAACGCGCTGTCCATCGTGGTGGGACCGGAACGCGTGTCCTTCCGCGCCAACGGCACCGAGGTATTCACTGCCGCGCGGGGCGACGTGGACGCCGACGGCATCGCCGGGCTGCGGGTGAACCACAACCTGGATCTGCACATCGACGGATTCGCGGTGAAAAAGAAGATGTAGGTGCCGTGAAACGTGAAACGGCTCGAGAAGGCGGGCCGTTTCACGTTTCACGTTTCACGTTTTCACGACTACTCGGCCTCCATATACGGGTACCGGTAGTCGGTGGCCGGCACGAAGGTCTCCTTGATCGAGCGGGCCGAGATCCAGCGCACCAGGTTCAGCATCGAGCCCGCTTTGTCGTTGGTCCCGCTCGCCCGCGCCCCACCGAATGGCTGCTGGCCCACGACGGCGCCCGTCGGCTTGTCGTTGACGTAGAAGTTGCCCGCCGCGTGCCGCAGCACGGCCGACGCCTCGCGCACCGCCTGGCGGTCGTCCGCGAACACGGCACCGGTGAGTCCGTACGGTGACGTCCCGTTGACGAGGGCGAGCGTCTCCGACCACTGCCGCTCCGGGTAGACGTAGAGCGTGAGGATCGGCCCGAAGATCTCCTCGCACATCGAGCGATAGTCGGGCTTCCCGGCCTGGATCAGGGTCGGCCGGATGAAGAACCCCTCGGAGGCGTCAGCCTGTCCGCCGGCGATGATCTCCGCATCCGGCGACGACCGCGCATGTTCCAGATACTCGACCATCGTGTCGAACGCCGCCCGGTCGATCACCGCCCCCATGAAATTCCGGAAGTCGGCTACGTCCCCCATGGGCATCGCGTCGATCTGCCCGCGGAGGTCCTTGCCGATCCGCTTCCACAGGGTGTCCGGCACGTACACGCGCGACGCGGCGCTGCACTTCTGGCCCTGATACTCGTACGCCCCGCGGAGGATGGCCGTCACGAGGGCGTCCGCATCGGCGCTCGCGTGCGCCACGATGAAGTCCTTCCCTCCCGTCTCGCCCACCAGCCGGGGGTAGCTGCGATAGCGGTCGATGTGGCCTCCAACGGTGCGCCACATGCTCTGAAACACGCCGGTGGAACCCGTGAAGTGGATTCCACCCAGGTCGGGGTCCGCCAGCACCACCTCGGAAATCGCCGCCGCGTCGCCCGGCAGGAAGTTGATGACCCCGGGTGGCACGCCCGCGGCCTCGAGCAGGCGGAAGATATAGTAGGAGCTGAACACCGCGGTGGAGGCGGGCTTCCAGACGACCGTGTTGCCCATCAACGCCGGCGACGTCGGGAGATTGGCCCCGATCGACGTGAAGTTGAAGGGCGTGACCGCGAACACGAAGCCTTCGAGCGGCCGGTAGTCCGTGCGGTTCCACTCCCCGACCGCCGAGACCGGTTGCTGCCGGTAGAGGCGTTCGGCGAAGTGCGTGTTGTAGCGCCAGAAATCGATGATCTCGCACGCCGCGTCGATTTCGGCCTGGTGGGCCGTCTTGCTCTGGCAGAGCATCGTGGCCGCGTTGAGGCGCTGGCGCCATGTCGTGGCCAGCAACTCGGCGGCCCGGAGGAAGACGGCGGCACGGTCCTCCCACCGCCACGTGGACCACTCGCGCCACGCGTCGCGCGCGGCCGCAATCGCCTGCTTGGCTTCGTCGCGCCCGGCGCGATGCCACGTGGCCAGCACGTGGCCGTGGCGATGCGGCAGGACCGCCTGTTTCGTGCGGCCCGTCCGGATCTCCTTGCCGCCGATGATCACGGGGATCTCGACCTGCGTGCCGGCCATTTCGCCCAGCACCGCCTTCAGGGCGGCGCGCTCCGGCGAGCCGGGGGCGTACTCCCACACCGGCTCGTTCACCGGTGCGGGCACGGTATATAGCGTCATGGAGAAACTCCTGGTTGGCTCCCGGAATCTACAAGGCGCGCACCGGATGCCAACCGGATCGACACCACGGTTCGCTCAGAAGTGCAGCTGCGCCTCCACGCTCCACCGATCGAGGTCGGTCGTCGCCTGCGGGATGTCGCGCAGCACCGTGTAGAACCCCGCCACCCGAACGAACGGCACCGGGAAGAACTCCAGGCCGAACCGGGCACGCACTTTGGGATTCTCCGCCACGTCGAGGCTCGGGTCGAGGTAGCCGTACGTGGCCTTCAGGTTGAGTCCCCGGATCACGAGCCAGTCGGCCTCCGCGTAGGCGACCACCTGGCGCACCGTGTCGCCGGCCGCGGGCTCGTCCCGCACGTAGTCCACCTCGCCGAGCAGCGCGAGGGGCCCCACCGCGACCCCGCCGAATCCGCCGACCACCTCCCGCCGATTGCCCGTGGCGTCGTTGAGCGAGGCCGACGCCCCAACCCGCCAGTGGCGAAAGACGACGGCCGCGGTCGACGTGAGCTGCTTGCCGTCGTCGTTTTCCGCCGTACCCGCCGTCCCGTTCGTGAGCGCCACGGCCAGGGCGAACGGGCCCGGCTCGGCGCCGAGTTCGATGCCTTGATCGGGGGTGAAATACGTAAACCCCGTCCGTTCCCGGACGTACTCCGCGTCGTCCTGCAGCCGCAGGCCGAACGGCGGCAGGAACTTCCCGGCCTTGACGTAGCTCTCACCGGGCAGCCGGCGCACCATGCCGAACGCTTCCCGTGCCACCGCCCGGTCCGGACCGACGGTCTGATCAACGTAGAGCCAGACCCGGTTTTCCAGCAGCTGCACGGCCACGTAGAGTTGGGCCACATCCAAGCCCATGCCGGTCCGCGGGGTGGAGGCCTTGAACGTACCGGCCGCTTCGAATCGGAGATCCGCGCCGACCCGGAGCACGTCGGCGAGGGCCTTGCTCACGACACTCCCGGCCGGCCGCATCGGCAGCTGGGTCTGTGCGTAGATGCTCCCGAAGTCCGTCCGGTTTCCTCCGCCGGTCGCATTCGTGTGGCACTGGGAGCATTTCAAGCCGGTACGCACGGCCAGATACGGCTCGGCCGCCGCGGGCGCGGCGACGACCAGGGTGCTGCTCACGGCGATGGCGATGACACGCATGATGGGCACCTCGGAGTCAGTTGTTGGGTGCGCCCGCGGCGATCCAGCTCCGGATCGTCTGAATCTCCGCGCTGGTCAGCGGGACCCCGCCCAGCGGCATCCGCCCACCACTGCCGCCGACCGTGGCATGTGTCCCCTGGATCTTGTGAACGAGATAGCTCGAATCCGGCAGGAAGGGCCGCACCCGCCTCAACGCCGGGACCTGCTGGGCCGGCACGTTCACCGTGTTGGAGAAGGTGAGCCCTGCGGACAGGTTCTGATCAAGCACGGGCCGGGTGCCCGCGTGGCAGTTGGAAAGCGCGCAGTTCGCCGTGAGGATCGGCTGCACGTCCGCGGACAGGGTGACGCTATCCGCCGGCGGTCCCGGGGGACCGATCGGGTTGCCGTTCTCGTCGAGCCCTTCGCCGCTTCCGGGACACGCGGCCAGCACGAGGAGAAGCAGCGTCCTGCCAACGGGGGCTCGCATGGGCGCACTCCGACGCGGGGGTGGATGAGCATACCGGGGCTCGGGACCCACGGTCAAAACGCGGGCCGGGGCCGTCGACCGCCCGTGGCGGCCGACGCACCCCGGCCGCCCTCGCCTGGGAGAGCCCGCGGGCCTCATCCGGGATTCACCCCGGGACTAGCCGATGGCCAGCGCCTCCCTTGGGAGAGGAACCCGCGCCGGCACCCGTACGTTCCATCGATACCCCAGCCAGATCAGCGCCAGCCCGACGAACTCCGTCACGTAGAGCACTTCGACATGCCCCATCCGGGTCGCCGTGCCGCCGATGCCCGGCAGGAGCGCGCCAACCGCAATGAGTACGTTCCCCACGAAGCGATGGTGGGTGCCCCGCCGCTTGCGAAACCGGACCGCGGACAGCGCAGCACCGCCCACGAGGAAGAGGAACGCGTACGCGTTGATGAACGGACTGAACAGCCGCGCCCATTGCCAACCCATCACCGACCCCGAGAGGCGGTAGGGCTCGACCAGATCGTACCGGATCGGCGACAGGAATACGGCGATCGCGGCAACGAGAATGAACGGCACCAGAACCGCGGTGAGCCGGTTGGCGGTGCGCCGCGAGAGCAGGAGGTACACGGTGCCCTGCGCGAGGGGCGCCCCACCCAGCAGGGCACCCGTGATGTACCAGGCCTTGAAGAGGACGGGGTGCCAACCGAACAGCGTCACCGACGCCTCGGTCAGCGTCCCCGCCCCGAACGCCAGGATGCCGGCGGCCCACCACAGCAGATGGGTGCCACGCCGCTCCTGGTAGCGGCGGAACACGACCGCGGCGAACACCATCGCCATGAGTGTCGTGGCGATGGGAATGAAGTGGACCGCGCTGCGCATCCCCGGCTCCCGCTAGAAGGTGACGTCGTACGTGACGACCAGGCTCCGCTTCGGCTCGGGCCGGAAGAACCCGGCGTTCGAGAACTCCGAGTAGAGCGCGTTCGTCAGATTGGTCACCGCCAGGCCGACGCGATGCGCCATCGCCCCGGTGCGCAGCACCGTGGCGCCCGCGCGGACCGCCATCGTGGTGAAGGCCGGCAGCGTCGTCCCGATGGGGTTCCCCGGCAGGAATTCCGGATCCTCCCGCTCGAAGTTGTGCCGCACGCGGTATTCCGCCCAGAACCGGTCGGCGAACGCGTACCGCACGAAGCCGACGAGCTGGTTCGAGAATCCGTCACCGATGGGGCTGTTCTGGTCCTCGGTCACGTTCTTTGTGTCGAGGTGGGTGAAGTTCCCGCCGATCGCGAGTCCGTGCGGCAGCCGAGCGTCGGCGCTGAGCTCGAGGCCCCGCGCCCGCAGCTTTTCCACGTTGACGTCCCGAAACTCGGGCAGGCCCGCGACGGTATCACCCGTCGCCTGGATGCGGATGCCGTTGGAGATCGTGTTCTGGAACACGAACCCCTCGGCGTAGAGCCACCGGTTGCGGTACCGTAGCCCGAGGTCGACGTTGAGACTCGTCTCCGCCTTGAGGTCGGGGTTGGGACTCTGATAGCCAAACCCCTCGGGCGTCGGGCCGTCAAAGAACCGCTCGATGAGGTTGGGCGACCGGAACGCCCGACCGACCGATCCCACCACGCTGACGTTGCGGGCGACCTCCACGATCGCGTTGGCCGCACCCACCACCGTGCGGTCGTTGGCCTCGACGAGAGCCCCCGTGAAGCCGGGCGTGACGCGGGTCGCCGCCGCCACGTCCTGGTAGCGGCCGCCGAGGATGAACGTCGCGCGATTGCCCGCCCGGAACTCGCTCTGCAGGAACACGCCCAGGCTCCGGAAGCTTGCGTTCGGCGTCAGCGGCGTGAGACTCGAGTCGGTGCTGGGCGGCCCGAACCCGATCATGGTGGTGAGGTTCGTGTCCGTGTTGGTGGTCCGGTCACGGAAGACGTCGAGTCCGTACGTCAGAGCAACGTTGCCACCGACGTACTTCCTGGCCTCCACTCGCCCACCGACCGTCTCGATGTCGGTGAAATTCCGCTGATCGATGGCCAGCCCCTGCGTGGGCGAGCCGAACGGAATGAACACGTCGAGCGTCAGCCGCCGCGTGTTGTCCTGGTAGTAGCCCGTCACGTCGAGCTTGTCGGCGACCGGCAGATCCAGCGTCAGACCGCGGTAGCCGAACGAGACCTTGTTGAACCGCTGGTACGGGTACCGGATCTCGATGGCCGGCTCCCCCGGCGCATACAGGGCGGGGTCCACGTAGCCGAAGCCGGCGGAATCCGCCGAGTAGCGCTCGACCTTCACGAAGACGTCATGCCCCCGGGCGAGGCGATAGCCGAGCAGCCCTTCGAGACTGTAGTCGTCCACCCCGGAATCGTTGACCTTCGCGTCGTCGGCCAGCGTGATGTCCCCGAACGTGCCCGCCGGCGCGCCATACGGATTCGCGCTGCGGAAGGCACCACTGGCGCTGAGCGTGAACGCGCCGACGCGCCCGCCGATAGAGCCGTGCACGTTCTGCTGATCGTCGTGCGTGCTGTAGCGATAGCTGAGCGAGCCCTGCAGCCCCGGGAATTGCGGCCGCGTGGTGATGACGTTGACCACCCCGCCGATGGCATCGCTGCCGTAGAGCACCGACGAGGGGCCGCGCACGATCTCCACGCGCTCGACGTTCGCTACGTCGATGAGCGCCGGCAGCTCCCCGAAGCTCGACTGGCGGCGGGTGTTGTTGAGCCGCAGGCCGTCGGCGAGCAGCAGGATCCGCTGGCCGCGCTGGCCGCGGATCATCGGACGCACCTGGTTCGCGCCCACGCCCGTCACGTCCAGGCCGGGCAGGCCGCGGAAGAGGTCACTCACGGTGTTGGGAGCCTGCTCGCGAATGGCCGTCGGATCGAGCACGCTCACGGGCATCGGCGTGCGGAACACGTCGGTCTCGCTGCGCGTCGCGGTGACGGTGATGGGCGTGAGCCGGACGGCGGCGCTATCGCGACGGACGGAATCCGCCGGGGGCTCCGGACGTTGGGCCTGGGCCGGCGCCGCGACGAGCGGCAGCGCGCACGCGATCGCCGCGAGGCAGCGGCCCGCAAACGAACGACTCTGCAACATGGGATCCTCCGTTCAGGTCAAGCCGCGCGCAACGCGCGCGCTTGCCCAACGGTAGATCCCTAGCCCTGTGGCGCTATTGGGGACACCCCGGATCGCAAATCCGGATAACTACGGAGGCGCGTCGACCACCAGCCCCGATTCGAGCGCGAACCGCGTGAGTTCTGCTACGGACCGGACTCCGAGCTTCTTAAGGATGTTTTCACGATGGGTTTCGACCGTCCGGTGGCTGATGCCGAGGATCGCGGCCGTTTCCTTGTTGGTGCGTCCCGCCACGACATGCTGGAGGACGTCGCGCTCGCGCGCCGTGAGGCTCGCGACGCGACCGTCCCGCTCCCGGCGTTCACCCTCCTGACGCAGGGCCACGCTGAGTTGGCGTGCCGCGGCCGGGCTGAACGCCGTCTCGCCGCCGTGCACCGTGCGAATGGCGGCGCGCAGCTCCGCCGGGGCGGAGTCCTTCAGCAGGTACCCGTCGGCTCCCGCGCGTACCGCCTCCAGTACGTACTCGGTGTTGTCGTACACGCTCAGCATCAGCACTCGGGTGGCCGGCAACGCCCGTTTGAGAAGTTTCGCAACCTCGAGGCCGGACCCACCGGGGAGCGACACGTCGAGCACCACGACATCCGGCCGCTCGCGCTGGGCGAGCGTCATCGCCGCGGATCCGTCGCCCGCCTCCGCCACGACGGTGAATCCGTCCGCGCCTTCCAGCACCTGTCGAATGCCCTGCCGCACGATGGCATGGTCGTCCACGACCAGCACCCGGATCGGGCTCCCCGTCATGTGTCCTGCTCCTTTCCCGCCGGCACCCGCACGCGGACGTGCACGCCGCCGGTGGGAGCGGCCGTCACGACCACCGTCCCGCCCAGCCCGACGATGCGTTCGCGCATGCCCGCCAACCCCATGTGCCCGTCACGCTCGAGCGCTTCCAGCGTGCGTCCCGTCGGCAACCCGCGGCCGTTGTCGGTGACATCCAAGTGCACCGCGCCGTCCCGCGCGGCGATCCCCACGTGCACGTCGGACGCATCGGCGTGGCGCGCAGCATTCGCCAGGGCCTCCTGGAGCGCCCGGAACAGCGCCAGCTCCGCCATTTCAGAGAGGGGCGGAAGGCTCGCCGGCGGCGTGAACCGGACTGCCAGGTGTCCGCGGGCGCCGAAGTCGCGGACGAGCGCGCGCAGCGCCGGGATGAGACCGAGCTCGTCGAGCAGGGACGGGCGCAGGTCGTTCGTCACGTTCCGAATGCTGCGGATGCCGGCGTCGATCAGTTCGAGCGCGCGGTCGAGTCGCGGCGAGTGCTCCGTGCCGGCCCGTTCCCGCACGAGGCCCAGCTCCAGCTTGAGCGCCGCAAAGACCTGCGCCGTTTCGTCGTGCAGCTCGCGCGACAGGCGCCGCCGCTCGTGCTCGTGCTGGTGGATCATCCGCGTGGCCAGCCGTTCCAACTCGGCCGTGCGGGCCTCCAGCCTCCGATCGAGGTCCGCGTTCTCCAGTGCCGCCCCCACCTGCTGGCCCAGGGCCACGAGAAAGCGGGTATCGAGCGCCGCGAACGGATCCCGGGCGTCGCCGACGATGAGCAGCGCCCCCGCCACGTGATCGCCCCGCAGCACCGGCAGGGCGGCGGCGTAGGCAAAGACCCGGTCCCCGTCGTCACCGCGACCCACTTCCGGCCGGGCCGAGGCGACCGTACGGTGGATGGCGTGGGCCGCCGCACCACCCGGCGCCGCCCCCGCCCAGGTCGCGCAGACCCCAGCACCGTGAGTGTAGGTCCCCGCGGCGACGGTGTACATCGCGCTGCCCCGCACACCGGGCAGCGCGAGCGTACTGGCCAACAGCGGTCCGATGATCTCGTGCTCGGGTCCGCCGGTCTGGAGCCGACCGGACACGGCGGAGAGCGCTTCGAGACCCCGTTCCAGATCCTCCAGCACCAGCAGCAGGATGCCGGCGCCCATCGCCAGAACGAACACCAGGTCGAGGTAATACCCCCACGGATTCCACGCGCCCCGCGCCCGCAGGAACGGATAGTCGAGGTGGTGGATGCCCCACAGCAACAACGCCAGCGCGAGGGACGCGGCGGCAACGGACCCCACGCGCCGGTGATACCGCAGGAATGCCCAACCCGTCCACCACGTCGCGATGCTCAGAAACGCCACGGCCGGCGTCGCGGCGAGCAGGAAGTTGTCCATCCGGTAGATCGCGATGTACGACCACAGCGGGGGAAACAGGACGAGCACCAAGTAGCGGGGACGCCATGGCAGTTGCTGGGAGAACACCAAAGCCGCCCAGAGCAGTGCCAACGCCGTCCAGCCCGTGACGACTTGGTGCCAGTAGAGCCAGAGCCAGTTCTGGCTCAGCAGGAAGCTGCTGATCGCGACCAGCCGCAGGACGTACAGCAACCACGCCAGGCTGAACCACGCGAAGTAGGGCTTGCCGTAGCGGCGGTAGAGAAAGGCGAACAGCCCCGCCAGCCCCAGCGTGATGGCGGCCTGCAGGAACGCGGCCGCGAGCTCGAACATCGTGGGGGTGGGGACTTCGAGATCCATGGTCAGCAAACAAACCGGAAGCCGGGGCGCCGGGCAACACCTGCCGTCGCGTCAGTCGGCACGCGCCGGACGGCGCGGCGGCCCGGGCTCGTCCAGCACCGCTCGCACGCGCGCGAGAAGCTCCGTCACCGTCCAGGGCTTGGGCAGAAACGGAACGTCGCTCGCCACCAATTCCCCCGCCGGCATCTCGCCCTGCGCGTACCCACTCGTGAACAGGAAGCGCGGCGGTCGCGGCTGCTGCTGGACCGCCTCGTACAGGGCCCGGCCGCTGAGCCGCGGCATCACGACGTCCGCCATGATCAGGTCGACGGCTGCCCCCTCCGACCGACCCAGCACTCGCAGTGCGTCCTGCCCGTCGACCGCCGTGAGGACCCGATAGCCGAACTGCTCCAGGGCGCGCCGCGCCGAGCGCCGGATACTCTCCTCGTCTTCGACCAGGAGAATCGTCTCCGTCCCCCGACTCCCCATCGTCGCCCGTGCCGCCGTCGGCGCGCTCGCCGCCGATTTTCTCGTCGGCGACGCGACGGGGAGGAGGACCTGGAAGCGCGCACCGCGATCCGGCTCGCTCTCCACGATGACGAATCCGTCGTGCTGCTTCGTGAGCCCGTAGACCATGGAGAGGCCGAGGCCCGTACCCTTCCCGACCGGCTTGGTGGTGAAGAACGGCTCGAACAGCCGGGTGCGTACCGCGTCGTCCATTCCCACCCCGGTATCTTCCACCTCGACGCACACATACTGTCCGGCTCGCCCGAACCCCCAGCGACGGGCAAGTGCATCGTCGACCGTCACGGTGGCGGTCCGGATGTTCAGGACCCCCCCGTTGGGCATCGCGTCGCGTGCATTGGTGGCGAGATTGAGAAGAATCTGGAAGACCGCACTGCGATCGGCCCGCACCCGATCGCTGGTGGGCGTGGCCGCCACACGAAGCTCGATGGTCTCAGGTAGTAGCCGTCGCAGCACGTCTCTGGCGTCCCCCACGACGTCGTTCACATCCAGCAACTCGACATCCAGCAGCTCGCGTCGGCTGAACGCCATGAGTTTGCGGATCAGCTCGGCCCCGCGGGTAGCCGCCGTCTTGATGTCCGCCACATCCCGCCGGAGGTCCTGCAGGGTCGCCGGCAGCGACGACCCGATGATATCCGCGTTGGCCAGGACGGTGGTGAGGATGTTGTTGAAGTCGTGCGCGATGCCGCCGGTCAGCTGGCCCACGGCTTCCATCTTCTGCGCCTGACGCAGCTGCCGCTCGAGGGCGCGGATCTCCGTCACGTCCTGCACCACCATCTCGAAGGCTTCGACCAGGCCCGCGGTGTTGCGCACCGGGCGGCCACTGAGCTGCACGCGGATGCTGCGTCCGTCGCGCCGGATCCAGTCCACTTCCTCTCGGTCGATGCGGTCGGCGTGAGCGTACAGCTGGATCAGCCGCTCCCGATCGGCGGGCCGCGCGTAGAACGACGTGACGTCCGCCGCCAGCAACTCCTCCACCGAGTCGAACCCCATGACCTCGGCGAACGCCGGGTTTGCCATCAGCAGCCGGCCGCTGGGGGTAGATCGGTACAGCCCGTAGGTGACGTGCTGGACCAACTCGCGGTAGTTCGTTTCCGACGTGCGTAACTGCCGTTCCATACCGGAGCGCTCGTGCACGGCCGCGATGATGTTCGCCATCGCCTGCACGAAGCTCACTTCGCCCGACGAGAACGGCCGCGGCGCGTCCGCATGCACGCCAAGGAGTCCGTAGGGCCGATCCTGCGCGACCACCGGCACGAGGAGGCTGCCTCGCACGCCGTGCTCGTGGAACAAGGCGGAGGTCTCAGAGCCGGGTTCCGCCTCGTAGTCCTCCACCACCACCGGGGCGCGGCGTTGCAGGGCGGCGTCCGCATGGGAGCCCGGTGCGACGGCGAGGGACACCGACCCCACCAGACCCGCCGGCCATCCCGCACCGGCCACCAGACGCAGTCCCCCGCCCCCCGCTCCCAGTTCCAGCACCGACGCGCGCTCTACCCCAAGGACTTCCACCAACACGCTGGTCGCACGCTGGGCGACCCGGCGCGCGTCGCTTGCTTCCAGCGCGTACCGCCCCAGCTCCGCGAGGGCGCCCTGGCGCCGCTCCCGCGCCGCCCGCGCGAGCTCCGCCCGTTTGCGTTCGGTGATGTCGTGATAGACCCCGACGACGGCCTCGATGGCCGGCTCATGCAGCTGGTTGGACCCCACGATCTCGACCCATCGCCAACTGCCATCCGCGTGCCTGAGCCGCAACTCGAGCGTCATCACCCGGTCCGGGGCCTGCGTCAGCTCGGCCAGGGCGGCGGCCGCCTTTGCATGGTCGTCGGGGTGGAGGAACTCGAACCCCGACCGCTGGAGATGCTCCTCGACCGTGCGCCCGAGCACCCGCTCGACGGACGGCGTGATGTAGCGGATCACCCCCTCCGCATTCATCAGCTGGATCACGTCCCAGCCTCGCTCCACCAACCGGCGGAAGCGCCGCTCGCTGGCCTCGACCGCCGCCGTCGCGCGCTCGCGCTCGCCGAGGTCCCGCGCAATCCAGAGGAACCGGCCGTCGGTCAACATGCGGGCGTTCACCTCAAGGTGCACGCGGTGCCCGTCCCGATGGATCATCTGCCGCTGCACCACCAGCGTGGCCCCCTCCTCGAGCCGCTCGAGCCGCAACGGCCGCTGTTCGAGGTCTTCCGGAGCGATAGTCTCGGAGAGGTGCCGGCCAATGAGTTCGTCGCGCGTGTAGCCCAGTTGCTGACACGTGGCCGGGTTGGCATCCAGGTAGTACCCGCGCGGGTCGATCACGAAGATGCCGTCCGACGCGCCATCGAACATCACGCGCAGCCGCTCCTCGCGCTCCACGAGTACCTCGCGCGCGAGCTCCCGTTCGGTGATGTCTCGCACCGCGACCACGATGGCGGCCACCGCTGGATCGGCAAGCTGGTTGTTGCCTACCGCCTCGACGATCCGCCAGGTCCCATCGGCATGCCGCACGCGCGCCAGCACCGGCGGGGCCGGCCCGTGGATGGGGACCCGACCGACAAAGAACTGGGCGATCCGGTCGGCGTCGTCCGGCTCCACGATGTCCCAGAGGCGGCGCCCCACGAGCGCCTCCGGGGTGAACCCGAGCACGCCGTGCACCGACGGGCTGGCGTACTGCACGACCCCCTGCCCGTCCAGCCGCAGCACGACGTCGAGCACTGTTTGCAGCAACGCGGTGGACCGCCGTTCGGTCCGTTCCACGAGACGGGCGGCCTGGAGTGCCCGTTGCAGCACCGGACCGATGAGCGCCACACCCACCACGAGCAGCGTGGAGATTCCCAGCGCCACGATCTCGGCGTCGACGTCCGGTCGGCTCGCTCCGCGAGCCGTGTTCCACAGGGTGATCGTCCGCCGGCCGGCCATGAGCAGGAACGCCGCACTCAGCAGGAGCCACGGAGACCGGCCCGTCACACGCACCAGGCGCCAGGCCAGCACCGCCGCGGCGACCTGGAGGAGGATGGACCCAACAAGCAGAACGATGACCGGAATCATGGATTGGGGCATGACCGCTGCGACGAGCTGTGCGCCGCCGTCGGTCGCCATGCGTGCATGATACAAGGGGGGCCCGGGGGCGCCAGCGTCGCGAGGTCTTGCG
>JAOTWJ010000247.1 GCA_029862925.1 Gemmatimonadota bacterium | reverse complement strand
CGCTGGAGCACGCGCACAAGCAGGGCGTGATCCATCGCGACATCAAGCCCGAGAACATCCTGCTGCGTGACAATGACCCGTTGATCGCCGACTTCGGGATCGCGCTGGCGCTCGCCCACGCGGGTGGCAATCGGCTGACCGAGACCGGCCTGTCGATCGGCACGCCGCATTACATGAGTCCCGAGCAGGCGATGGGCGACCGCGAGACGGATGCGCGGAGTGACGTCTACTCCTTGGGCGCCGTGCTCTACGAGATGCTGGTGGGCGACCCGCCGTATACCGGCAGTACGGCACAGGCGATCGTCGCCAAGGTGATCACCGAAAAGGCGCCGCCCGTCACCGCGCTCCGGGATACGGTGCCCGAGCACGTGAGTGCGGCCATTGCCAAGGCGCTCGCCAAGCTGCCGGCAGACCGGTTCCCGACCGCCGCGAGCTTCGCCGAGGCGCTGGCGCGTCCGGGCATGGTGGACACCTCCGGAACCCGCACCGCGCCACCCGCCGTGACGAGGTCCGCGCGGCAGCGGGTGGGGCGGGCCGCCGCCGTCGCCGCCTTTGCGGTTTTGGGGGCGGTGGCGCTCTGGGGGTGGCTCACCGCCCGCAGCGCGTCCCGCCAACCGGTGACGTGGCAGTACATCTCGCTGGGCGACAGCGTACGGCTGAGCATGCTCTTTCCCGCCCTGGCGCTGTCGCCGGACGGGAACACGCTGGTCTTCAAGGACAACGCCGTCAACGGTCTGCTCTGGGTCAAGCAGCGGGGGCAACTCCGTCCCGCGGCGATTCCCGGAACCGAGCGGGCGACCATCCCCGTGTTCTCGCCCGATGGCGAGTGGGTGGCATTCGTCGCGGACGGACGGCTCAGGAAGGTGCGCGCGGCTGGAGGGGCGGCCGTCACGCTGGCCGATACGGTGGCGGGAGTGTACGGCGGCGCGACCTGGCTCGACGACGGCACGCTGGTCTACGTCGTGCCGGCGCTGAATGAGCTCCGCCAAGTGAGCGCATCGGGTGGCCAGAGCACGGTCGCGTTGCGCGACACGTCGCTCGTGGGCGGCGGGATGGGCTATCCCGTGGCCCTGCCAGGTGCCCGCGGGGTCCTGTTCCAGTACTGCGGGTCGTCGTGTGTGACGATGCGCATCCACGTGCTGGACCTGCGTACCGGCCGGCAGAAGTTGCTGCTCGAAGACGTGGTCCAGGCGTGGTACGTGCCGAGCGGGCACCTCATGTATGCACGGCGGGATGGCGTGGTCCTGGCGGCGCCCTTCGACCTCGACGCGCTCGAGATCACGGGTGAGGCGGTGCCGGTTCTCGAAGAGGTGGACGCGCAGCCCCAGCAGGGATTTGCGCCGCTGGCGTGGTCGGTCTCGGGAGCCCTGGTCTACGTCCACCGTCGCGGCCCGGCGATCGGCAACGTGATCGTGCGTGTGACACGGGACGGCGTTGCCGTGCCCATCGACACCGCCTGGCTGGGCGCCTTCAACTCGCTGGCCCTGTCGCCGGACGGGCGGCGCCTGGCGGTGGGCTCGGGTGTCGGCACCGGACTCAACATCTGGATCAAGCAGCTCGATCGCGGACCGTTCACTCGACTCTCGTTCGGCAACGCGGATCGGCGTCCCGTGTGGTCGCCGGACGGACGGTCCGTCGCGTTCATCCGGGACACCGTGGGGACCAGCGCCGTGTACGCCCGGCCCGTGGACGGGAGCGGGCCCGACCGCTTCATGGCGTCGCTCGACCGTCAGATCCAAGAGGTCTTCTGGTCGGCGGATGGCCGGTGGCTGCTGCTCCGCACCGACAACGGTGCCGTGGGTGCCGGCGACCTCGTGGGTGTCCGCACGACCGGCGACTCGACCCCGGTTCCACTGGTCGCCAGCGCGTTTTCCGAGCTGCACCCGGCGCTCTCACCCGACGGACGCTGGCTCGCGTATTCGTCGAACGAGTCGGGTATTCTGGAGGTCTACGTCCGCCCGTTCCCCAACACGAGCGCGGGGCGCTGGCAAGTATCGAATGGGGGCGGGGCGGAGCCCGTGTGGTCCGCCACCGGGCGCGAGATCTTCTACGTCGCGCCGACCGGCCAGCTGATGGCGGCACAGGTGAGTGCCGATGGCAACTTCTTCGTCAGCGAGCTGCGTTCGCTGTTCGATGCATCCGCGCTCACGTTCGACGGCTTTCACCAATCGTACGCCGTCACCGCCGACGGCCGGCATTTCATCTTCAACAGTCCACGCTTCGTAGGGCAGGCCCAATTGGGGCCACAGCTCGTGTGGGTTGACCACTGGTTCACCGCACTGCGGAGTCAACTCGCCCGCTAACCGCCTAACCGCCTAACCGCTCAACCGCCTAACCGCCTAACCGCGGAACCGCCCGCTTCGGCCAGGGTAGTTTCTGACAGGGAGACTGCTCGCAGAGCTCTTCACCGGCGGTGACACCATGTCTTCCCGTCGACTCCAGTATTCCGATCGCGCCATGCAGCGCCAGCGTCGCTCGATGTACGCGCTGATCCGACGGACCCCCATTGCGATCGTCGCTCCACTCGTGCTTGCCTCGTGTGCTCGGCCCGGATCGATCGTTCCATCGAACGCCACCTTACCCCGACACGTGTGGAGCCCGCCGCTCGCCTATCCACCGGCCATGGTCGCGGCGCGCATCGAGGGCTCCGTGCTGCTCGAGGCGCTGGTGGATACCGCCGGCAACGTCGTCTCGAGCACGATCCGTGTGATCGGCTCGTCGGACAAGGCGTTCGAGCCTCCCGCCGTGGTCCTGCTGCGGGAATCCCGGTTCGAACCTGGTCGCGTTGGAGGCCGGCCCGCCTCGATCCTCGTTCAGGTGCCGGTGAGATTCGAGCTTCGGGACGACGAGGCCGTGACCGTCGCGGACAGTGCCGCGGCCGTCAGTCAGGTGATGCAAGCCGAGCGTCTGGCACGCGCCGGTCACATCGCCGAGGCGATGTCGGCATACCGAATCGCACAAGCGCTCGACCCCCGGCCTGCGCGCGCGGCGTCCTTCTGGCTGCCGCTGTGCTGGTACGGAACCCTCTGGGAGCAAGCGGCCGAGGTGCTGTGGACCTGCGACCAGGTAGTCGCCATTGCTCCCAGGCAGGCGTGGGCCAGGGAGGCGCGCGGCATCGCCAGAGCCTTGACCGGCGATACGCGGGGAGCGATGAACGATCTGTCTGCGGTTGCCGCCTGGGCCATGAGCGAGCAGGAACGGTCGGAACGTCTCGCCTGGGTTGCATCACTCAGAGCGGGGCAGAATCCGTTCACCGCCACCGTGCTGGCCTCGCTCCGCAGCAGAGAAAGGAAGGTCTTCCCGTAGGCGCTCGCGTGAGCGAATGCCGATTCACATCAGCGTCGAACC
>JAOTWJ010000058.1 GCA_029862925.1 Gemmatimonadota bacterium | reverse complement strand
CATCGCTGGGCATTCTGTTCGGGGTGGCCTCCGTGATCACCATGCTGGCCATCGGCAAAGGGGCCGAGCAGGAGATCCTCGAGCAGATGCGTGTGCTGGGCTCGAACAACGTGGTGATCACGCCGCTGATCGAGCAGACGGAAGGCAACGTTGAGGACCGGCTCACACGGGAGGTCAAGAAGTTCTCGCCCGGTCTGACGTACGCGGACGCCCAGTCCCTGGCCCGCGCGATCCCCGTAGTGGAGGGCAGCAGCGCGGAGATCGTGCTGAACACCAGCCTCACTCGCGAGGGGTGGCGCCGATCCGGCAAGGTCGTGGGCGTAGACACGACGTATTTCCGCCTGACCAACCTCGAGCTCGGGAGCGGTCGGTGGTTCACGCCGATGGAGGTCGAGCAGGGGCGGCCGGTGACGATCATCGGCTATGGCGTGCGGTCGCGGTTCTTCACCACGGAAGACCCGCTCGGGAAGCAGCTCAAGGTGGGCAGCACCTGGGTCACCGTGGTCGGCGTGTTGCAGGACCGCCGGTTCGACGAACAGGTCTTCGCCCGGCTCGGGATCCGGGACGCGAACATGGACGTCTACGTGCCGGTGCACACGATGCTCCTCCGGTTCCGCAACCGGGCGCTCGTCACGAAGCGCGACATGGAGGCGCAAGCCCGCGACGCTCGGAACGACACCCAGGAAGGCGAGGAGCCGACCGAGGAGCAACGCGCGGAGCAAACCAACCTCCACCAGCTGGACCGGATCATCGTGCGTGTCACGGAGTCCCGGTGGGTGCCGACCGTGGCGGAGATCGCGCAGCGTCTGCTGGCGCGCCGGCACAACACGGTGGTGGACTTCGAGGTGACGGTCCCCGAGCTGCTGCTCCGGCAGGAACGGCGCACCAAGACGATCTTCAACATCGTTCTCGGAGCGATCGCCTCCATCTCGCTGATCGTGGGCGGGATCGGGATCATGAACATCATGCTCGCCTCGGTGCTCGAGCGGACGCGGGAAATCGGCGTGCGCCGCGCGGTCGGGGCCACACAACGAGACGTCCTGTCGCAGTTCCTCAGCGAGGCCGTGCTCATCAGCGTCGTCGGCGGGATTGCCGGGATCCTCGTGGGCGGCGGTCTCAGCACCGCCATCGAGCGCTTCGCCGGCATTCAGACGATCATCTCACCCATGTCCATTGCCGTGGCCTTTGGCGTCTCGTGCAGCGTCGGGCTGGTGTTCGGCATCGTGCCCGCGTACCGCGCCGCCCGCCGCGATCCGGTGATCTGCCTTCGCTACGAGTGACCCCCATGTCTCTTCCGCAACCGCGCCGCGCTCTCGCGAACCCCCTGGTGTACCTCGCTCTGGGAGTGGCCACCCCACTGGCGGCCCAGGCACCCCTGACGCTGCCGCAGGCCGTTATTCTGGCCCAGCAGCGCGGTTACAGCGCCGAGGCAGCGCTCGCCGCCCGGGATGCCGCGCGCTACCGGTACCGTGCGTTTCGGTCGGGGCTCCTGCCCCAGCTCTCGCTCAGCAGCACCCTGCCATCCTACAACCGGTCCATCGTTCCAGTGGTGCAGCCGGACGGCAGTACACTGTTCCGGACGCAGCAGCAGACGAGCGCGTCGCTCGCGATGCAGCTCTCCCAGGAGATCCCCTTCACGGGCGGCGAGCTGTTCATGACGTCGTCGCTGCGGCGGCTCTCCGTAAGCGGAGTGGAGGATGCGCAGACGTGGTCGTCAACCCCGTTCGCCATCGGCCTGCGGCAGGAGATTCTCCGCCCCAACCGTGTGGGCTGGGATCGGCGCGTCCAGCAGACCGGGTGGGAGTTGGCGGAGCGCCAGTACCGGCAGGACCGGGAAGCCATCGCGCTACAGACCGCCGACCTGTTCTTCGCGGTCTACGCCGCCGAGGTCGCCTTGGCCAATGCGATCGCCAACGCCACCACGAACGACACGCTCTATCTGTTGAACCGAGGGCGATTCGACGTGGGGCGGATCGGCGAGAACGACCTGCTACAGAGCGAGCTGGCCCTCCTCCGGGCGCAGACGGCCGTGGACGAAGCTCGGTTGGACCGGGCCCGGGCGCTGGCTGCACTGCGTCTCGCGCTCCGGATCCCGTCCGGCACGGCGGTGACGATCGTCGCGCCGACCGCGATCCCCGAGTTTCCGGTGGATACGGCCCAGAGCGTGGCCGAGGCGCTGCGGTACGCCCCCGAGGTGAGCGGGGCCGATCTGGAGGCGGTCGAGGCAGATCGCCGCGTGACCGAGGCCAAGCTCGACAACGGGATCGGGGCCACGGTGCAGGCCACCTTCGGGTACAACGCGTCGGCACCCGAGATGAAGCTGGCGTATCAAGACCTGCTCGAGGCTCGCCAGCTCACGGTGCAAGTGGAGGTCCCGGTGTGGCAGTGGGGCGCGCGCACGGAGGGTGTGCAGGCCGCGGAGGCCGAGCGCGACCAGACGGCGAGCCTCTCCGCGCTGGCGCTGGAGCAGAAAGCGCAAGAAGCGCACTTCGCGGCGCTCCGGCTGGCGCAGGCGCGTCGGAACCTGTTGCTGTCCGCCAAGGCCGACACGGTGGGCAACAAACGGTTCGAGGTCGCCTACAACCGCTACGTGATCGGCCGGATCAGCATCGACAACCTCTACATCGCGCAGAACGAGAAGGACCAGGCGCGCGCGCAGTACGTGGAAGCGCTGCGCGGCTACTGGCGGGCGTACTACGATCTGCGGCGGGTGACGCTGTTCGACTTCGAGCGGAACGAGCCGATCCGGTAGGCGGCCGCTGGCGGCGCGGGTGGCGGACCGGCCGCCTTCACATGGTGATCACGACCTTGCCCCGCACGCGGCCCTCTGCGAGGCGGCGAATGGCCGCCGGCGCCTCGGCGAGCGGATACGTGCGGTTGATCACGGGTGTCACCTTGCCTGGGTCAATGAGCTCGCCCAGGAAGCGCAGGTCCTCCTGGCGGACCCGCGCCACGAACGTCCGCACGTGATGCCGCACGAATGGGGACAGGAGCATCGCGCGGAGCTGTCGATCCGTGCCCCCGATCCACCGGTCCCCCTCTTCCCCACCCACGATGGCGAGCGTTCCCCGAAGGGTGAGCGCGCGCCGGAGATGGGAGAGCGAACGGTTCCCTGCCGTGTCGAGGATGACGTAGACCCTGGGGGTCGGCTTTGACCCGACGAGGTGGGGCCCAGACCGACCGCGGCCCGCGCACGGCACCACTGACACCCAGCCCGTGCTTCGCCCGTAGGTACTGGTAAGCGTCGGCGGGACACGCGCACCAGCTGCGGAGGCGTGAATGAACGGGATGCTCGCAATCCTCGCCCTGGTGGTGAGCCAGCAGGGTCTGCCGGCCGCGCACGGGCGTGACAGCACACCGCCCTCGCCGACGACCCGGGCCGTCCTGGCCGCCGAGGCCCCGGTCATTGACGGACACAACCACGACGCGATCTGGCGGCGCACCCAGGCGATCACCGATTTCCAGGAATGGTCGCCGACGGAGGGCAAGGCGCCGCGGTTTCCCACCGAGGCGCACGTCGCCTACGATCGCGCCAACCTGTACGTGTTCGTCCGCTGCTTCGACCCGGCCCCCGACAGCCTCACGCGGTTGATCGGACGGCGCGACGACTTCCCGGAGTCGGACCGGGTCATCGTGCTGATCGACTCCTACCTCGACCGGCGCACCGGCTACGAATTCGGCGTGACAGCCGCGGGCGGCCGCTACGACGCGGCGATTTACAACGACGGCAACGAAGACGAGGCGTGGGATGCCGTGTGGGACGTGGCCACCAGGATCGACTCGCTGGGCTGGACGGCGGAGTTTCGGATCCCGCTGTCACAGCTGCGGTACGGGCCGCAGCGGGAGCACACTTTCGGCTTCGCCATCAATCGCGACCTCCACCGTTACAGCGAGCGGATTAGTTGGCCGCTCCTCCGAAGGTCGGCCGCGGGCTTGGTCTCCCAGTTCACCGAGATTACTGGGTTCAACGACCTGGAGGCCCCGCGCCGGCTGGAGGCCGCGCCGTACGTCGTCACCAAGAACATCTCGCGTATCACGGAGGACGCCCTCGGGCGCACGCAGGAGTTCTCCCTGGGCGCGGATCTCAAGTACCGCGTCGCCTCCAACCTCACGCTCGACGCCACGATCAATCCCGACTTCGGGCAGGTGGAGGCAGACCCCGGCGTGCTGAACCTGACCGCCTATGAGACGTTCTTTCCGGAGAAGCGCCCCTTCTTCGTGGCCGGTCGCGGCCTGTTCCAGGTGAGCGTCAACTGTAATAGCGTGAACTGTTCGAGCGAGGGGCTGTTCTACAGCCGCCGCATCGGGCGCGCACCGACACTCGCGGGGGCGTACGGCGACACCACCTCTCCTGCGTTCACGACGATCCTCGGCGCCGGCAAGCTCACCGGGCGGCTGGCGGGCGGGCTTCGCATCGGCGTACTCGAGGTCGTCACCGCCAAGACGGCCGGTGTGGACGGTCAGACCATCGAGCCGCTGACCAACTACGGCGTGGTCCGCCTCGACAAGGACTATCATCGGGGTGATGGGGCCGTCGGGGCCATGGTCACCGCGGTCAACCGGCACCTCGATACGTGGAGCGAGCCGTACCTGCCGCACAGCTCGTACGCGGGCGCGGTGACGTTCCGCCAACGGTTCCTCAACCGAACCTACGAGCTCTCCGGCCTGGTCGCCGGGAGTCGCGTGTCGGGCGAGCCGTCGGTGATCGACGCCATCCAGCGGAGCCCGGTGCACTCCTACCAGCGACCGGACGCCGGCCTGCCGTACGACCCGACACGTACGGTGTTGGGGGGTGACGCCGAGGAACTGAAGCTCGGCAAGGTGGCTGGCCGGACGGTGATGTTCGAGACCGCGTGGCAACGCCGCTCGCCGGGGTTCGAGGTCAACGATCTGGGCTACCTGCAGCGCGCGGGCAGTCACAACTGGAACACCTGGGTCGGGTTCTTCGACCGCACCCCCCGGCGGTTCTACCGGGACTTCCAGTGGAACTGGAACTGGTGGCAGATCTGGACCACGGAAGGGCTGCCGCTGGAACGGGCCGCCAACACGAACCTGCACGTCACCCTGAAGAACAACTGGAGCGTGCACGCGGGCGGGACGCTCGGTCAGCTGGGAAGCACCTATGACGACCGCCTGGCGCGTGGCGGGCCCGCGGTGCGCCAGGACCGGTACCTGTCGTCGTGGGCTGGCATCGTGGGTGACGACCGGGCGCGGCTGGTGCCGGAGCTGTTTGTCAACTTCTTCCGGGGCGGAGCCGGGCACAGCCGGTCCGTAGGCATCGAACCCGAGTTGGATGTCAGGCTGTCGAGCCGGCTCACGGGGTCGCTGTCGCTCGACTGGTCGAAGAGCGACAACGGGTACCAGTGGTGGGGTAACGTCACCGACTCGGCGGGCGTGACCCATTACGGGTTCGCCCGCCTGCGCCGCACCACGACGGGGATCACCGCGCGGGTCAACTACACCATCTCGCCAGTCATGACGCTCCAGGTGTATGCCCAACCCTTCGTCTCCAAGGGGACCTACAGCGAGCTGCGCGAGCTGTCGGCGACACCGCGGGCGGCGGCGTATGACGATCGGTATCAGCCGTACTACGACGCGGCGGTGGCGGCCAACCCCGGCGGGTTCAACTACAAGCAATTCCGCTCGAACGTGGTGTTCCGCTGGGAGTACCTGCCCGGCTCAATCCTGTTCGTGGTCTGGACGCAGGGTCGCGAGGGCGTCATCGGCGAGGAGGGCACCACGGACTTCCTCGGCGACCTGGATGACCTGTTCCGCCTACCGTGGAACAACACCTTCCTCGTCAAGGTCTCGTACTGGCTGAACCGCTAAGCGGGCGGGTCGGGCGCGGTGATGCCCTGCTCGGGCCGAGTATCGCGATTCGTGCGCGTCTCGGGCGTCCACCGGGCACGACCGCGCAGGGCGCGACGTCGTCAGTCCACGATGGACTGATAGACCAGCGTCTTGAAGGGTATCAGCGCGACCGGTACGCGTCAGCAGGGCACCTACGTTGGTGGCGCCGACCCGACCGTTGAGCTTCCCGCCCACCCAGACCGGGATCTCCGTCTCCTGGAACAGGCCGATGCGCCGGCTGAAGAACGGCACGAGATCCGGGGAGCGGCACCAGGGCTGCCAAGCAGGAGGAAGACGAGCCGAACCCGTGCCATGTTCGAGGCAACATATGGCGTGGGGAGGACCGTCGGGGGGACAGACGTGAGGACGTGAAGACGTGAGAACGTGAGGTCCGTATGTCCGGACTACGGGCAGTTGTACCGGCGCCGCGAGCAGGTACGGGTCGATCGTGCGCACCTTGCGGCGCGGCCAGGCGGAGCGGGGCTCGCTCCAGGTGTACGCCGCCGTGTCGAGCCCGATGCCCACGTGGTACAGCAGCCGGCGGTCCGGATCGAGCACGCTCCACAGCCCGTGGTCGTGGTAGTTGGCCGACACCACGGTCGTGCGCTGCTCGCCGGTGGGGAGGTCGGCAATCACGACGCTCGTGAACTGGCGACCGCCGATGAGCTGCAGGTGCGGCCGGTAGACCCGGTCGCCCACTTCCGCCGCCGCGTTCCCCGACAGCAGGGCCTCCGGAAGATGAGCTGGCGCTCCAGCAGGCCCTCGACCCGGGCAATCTCCTTCTGGAGCTCGAACTGCATGAACGACCGGGCCAGATCGACGATCGAGAGCGCGAACGCGACGTTGGCCATGGCTTTGGCCCACGACACCCGTGAACATGCCCACGGCATCGCGAAACGCCTTGGCGCGGTCGGCCAGCCCATCCATCACGTACACGATGATCTTGGCGCCCCCGCGTTCGAAACTGGTACACCATGTCGAGCTGCTGGCTCACCAGCTTTCAGCCGGGCGGCAGGTCCATGGCGAGGCGTCCGAGCGGGTCTTCGTGGGTGGTCTGCGCGAGCGTCGGGGGGCGAGGAGGACGAGGACCGCAGCGGCGAAGACGACCGATCTACGCATATGCCCTCCGTGAGATGAGAGGACTGCGAGCGACAGCGTCATCCACGCCCTCGCCACCGGGTGAACCGGCCGTGAATTCCGCGTGAAGCCCCGAGCGGCGGTTTTGGGGGGTGAACTGCTCGGGAAACGTCGCGGGATCGAGTGATCGAGGATCGTGGTGGGCGACCACTCCGTCGATCCCTGGACCCGTCGTGCAGCAACCTCAGGGCAGCGTCACGTACCCCCGCAGGAAACTCCGCGCCGCCTCGGTGTCCAGCCGCCAGTCCCACGTCGTCGCGCGGCAGATGCGGTCGCCAGTGGTGACGGTGGCCACGATCATGTTGGTGCCGGCCACAAACTTCGGCGAGCCGGAGTCGCCGTAGCAGTCGCCGCCCTTGCCGGTCGCGTTGGCGTTCATCAGCAGACCGAGCCACGTCGGCTGGAGCGCCATGAAGGGCGACTCCGAGACGAGGCGCTGGCGCGGATCGCGGTAGCGCGGCGGCGCCGGGCGGAAGAACGCCTCGAGCCCGTAGCCCACGTTCTCGAACAGCTGGTCGCGCAGCCCGCCCCGAGCGGCACGCTGGTCCAGGTAGCCGGCAGGCGGCAGGGCGGCCGGCGTGATGCCCGCGGTGCTGCCCGTCGGGAGGATCACGACGCCCAGGTCGTAGAGATGCGCCCGGTCATGACCGAACCGCGGGTCGTAGATGGCGCTCACCGCCGGGATCAGTGGGCTGGCCCCGTCGCGCAGGTCGGCGTCGAACGTCACGTAGAGCTGCGAGCCCGCCGGCCACCCGTACAGGCAGTGCGCGGCAGTCAGGAAGACCGTGGGCGCGATGAGCGAGCCGGAGCAAAAGGTCTCCTCTGCCTCGATCGCGCCGTTGGCGCTGAAGTCGTAGAGGATGGCGCCGACATTAGGGTGACCGGCACCGTCCGGCACGCCGTTGACGATGAAGCTGGGTGCCGGGACGCCGGCTACCGGGCCCGTGAGCAACGGATCCGGGCCGTCCGCACACGCCGACAGCAGCAGGGCGACCGCGAGGGGGGAAACGAAGGAACGGAGCCGCATAGGTCCTCCGACACGTGTGGAGTGTGCCGCGATGGGCGCGCCCGGGGGCAACCGCCCGGGTGGGTGGCTATTGCCGCTCCTGTTCCGCGAGCGCCGTCAGCAACCCGATCTCCGCCTTGTGGGTCTGATAGAACTTCACGTTCTCGGCATTGACGCCCGGGGGGACGGTCGTGACGCTGCCCTCCTCGAGCAGGTGGGCCGCGAGCGCGGCCTGGAAGAAGGCGAGCTGCATTACGGTCGCCTCACGGGCACCCAGATTCGCGCGTTTCAGCGCGCCCGCGATGCGCGGGTCCGCCTCCATCCGCGCGACCAGCCCACTGAGCGACAGATCCAGGTCATCGTCCTCGTCCTCGGCAGCTTCCAACTCCGCGATCGCCGCGTCCAGCTCCGCCATGCGCGCTTCGTCGGCCGCGGTGAGTTCCTCCTTCTGCTCCAGCAGCGCCAGCTCCCGCTTCAGTTTGAGCAGCCGCTGATACTCGGGATCGGCCTGTTCCTGCCGCTGAAGGTCGGCATGGAGGGCGTTCAACTGCAGGAGTTTGGGCATCGTGAGCCGATAGGCCAGCACCTCACGGGTGTCGGCGTCGGCGGGATTGCCCTGGGCGGCGGCGGAGGCCGGCGCGAGCGACACGAGCAGGGCGGCGGTGGCGAGGTGGAGACTCACGCGCATGGGAACCTCCGGTAGGGGCTCGCGCGCCGGCCCCCCGGACCCGGGGGACCGGTGGCAAGCCGCGGTACTACTTCCAGAAGGCTGGGTCGGTGGCCTTGGTCTCCGCCGACACGTAGCTCATGGCGGGGTTGAGCCGATACTTGTTCGTCACCATGCTGATGACGCTCTCCCGGAAGAACTTCTCGAACAGAGCCGTTTCTTCCGGGGTCATGGCCTGCATGGCCGACGCGCCTTGCGCCAGCATGGCGTCGAACTGCTCGAACGCCTCGACCGACGAGAAGATGATGTAGGTCGGGCCGGGCATCCCCGCCTGTACCGCGTACGTGCGCCAGCGGGCGTTGGGCGCGGCGCGGCTCGCGACCTTCTTGTACGCGGCGGTCACTTCGGCAAACTGCCGATCGTGGCCGGGCCGTAGGCGCCAAACCGAGATCTCCCAGAACCGCATCCTGTTGAGATCCGGGAAGTCACCGTGGCTGAGCTCGGGCATCCCCATCGCCTCGACGATGTCCAGGCTCTCGACGTGCGCCGCATCGGCGGCCGCGGCTTTCTCGAGGTCGGCCGACAGCGTGGGGTTGGCGCGGTCGCGGGCCATGGCCGTGCCCCACGCCGTGTACGAATCCCACGGGGCGACATACCACACCTCGGGCCGCCCGGTCAGGGATTCCATCGCCAGGTAGTAATCCGGCGACTTGGCGCGGGCGAACGCGGCAGGCCACGCCCGCTCGGTGGTGACGTGGGCCGCCTCGTGGCCGGTCTTGATCTGCTCGCGGAAGATCTGCAGCAGTCTGGCCTGTGACCGGGGCAACTGCTGGGCGGCTAGCGGGCCGCCGGCGAGCGCGAGCAGCGCGCCGGCCATGAACACGCCGTTGGGGAACGAACGCATCCGACACCTCAATGTGAAAGAAAACGGCTGGGGAAAGCTGGGCGATCTTACGCCCCAGTACGTGAGGCGTCAAGCTGGGTGGTCGGCGGGGGAACCTCCGGAGCAGGCCCACCAGCGACGCGTCCAGGCGCCGGGGAGGGACGCTAGGCACAACGGATCGGGTGGTCGAGGGATCGACGTATCGACGCGCGGGGGCGGCCGGCGGCGGCTACATCTCCTGCACGCCCCACGCCTTGTTGATGCGCTCCCAGGGAATCACGTTCGGTCTCGCGAACGGCCGCCGGACGGTCGCCAGGGTCTCTCCCCGCACTTCCACGTCCTTCACGCTCGCCGGCCCCAGCCCCGCGCGGTAGGCCCAGGTGAACGTGGGCACTTCGTGCGCCCCGATTCCCATGATTTCCGCCGCAACGATGTCCGTGGCCAGCGGATTCGTGCCCGCGATGATCACGTTCATCGGCACCAGGCTCCCACCCGTGGGGCCGTCGCCTTCCATCGCCATGGACCCGTCGATGACCGTGAGGCCGAGCTTGGTGGCGCGGACCATGTCGATCGTCTCGAAGGCGATGCCCGGGGATTCGGCGATGGCCGCCTGGTCGTGGAGCCACGACCGGACCGAGTAGTAGACCGTGCCCGGATAGAGGCCGATCAGGTTCTTCATCCCCAGCGTCACGGTCGCCAGCACGTGGGTTTTCATCATCGGCACGGAGCACAGCAGGTCGATGTCGGTCAGCGACTGGTGCAGCGTGATCTTGTCGAACACGAATCCGTGCGGCACCGCGACCTCCGCCATGTCACCCGAGTGGAGGTTGATGAGCGGAATCCGCAGGGCGTCGGCCAGATCGCTGTAGCCCAGCGTGTCGAACACGTAGCGCTGCATGCCGTCCAGGATCTCGCGGTTCCGGGTCCGGTAGGTGACGGCGCCCCGGACGTTGAACCCCGTTCCCGCGGCCGACCCTTCCCCGATCAGCACGTCCTTGCCCGCGCGCTGCATGAGGCGGGCGAGCGTCTTCACTACGCCCGGCTTGGTCGTGAAGCCCGGACCCTCGGCCACGAGGTTGGGCTTGAGCATGATCCGATCCTTGTCCTTCGCCACCGTCTCGATACCGCCGAGGAGGTCGATGGCGGCTTCGACCGCACGATCGACCCGGTCGTTCCGGATCCGGACGACGCTCACGACCGGCTTCTCCGCCGCAGACGGGTGCCCAATCCGGTCCGGCGTCAGGCCGCCGGCGGCGGTGCCCAGCACCACGCCGGCACTCGTCTTCACGAAGTCCCGGCGTGACAGGTGTCGATGTCTCATGCGGAACGCTCCCCAGCGTGGGGCACGGGTGTCTCGCGGCCATCGATGGCGGTGGACCTCGTCGTCGGGCGGGCGTCGGGCGGCGACGTCTGTCGGGCGGCGGAGGCCGAGCGGCCACCGACGGAGCATCGGATATCCGAACATGTCCCATGGGGGCGAACACGACAACCTTTTTTGCGACCCTGCGACTTCGGATTCCGTCTCCGTCCGTCAATGAGCGATCGATCGAAGAATCGATTGGTCGATTGACCGACGCGAGTGGACGCCAGGGCCAGGGCGACCCCCGCTCGACTCGAGCCGCCTGATCCTAGCGGGCGGCACCCCCTGCATCCCGCACGGTGATGACGAGTTTGCCCCGCGCGCGCCCCTCCGCGAGATGCCGGATGGCCGCCGGGGCGTCGCCGAGCGCGTACGTCCGGTCGATCGCGGGTGTCACCTTCCCGGCCTCGATCAACTCCGTGAGGGCCCGCAGGTCCGCCTGCCGCCCCTGCGCGACGAACGTCCGGAGGTTGTGGCGCAAGAACGGCGACACGAGCATGGCGCGGAGCTGTCGGTCCGTGCCTCCGATCCATCGGTCGCCCCCTTCCCCACCGACGATCACGAGCGTCCCCCGCGGAGTGAGGGCGCGCCGGAGAGGAGAGAGGGAACGGTTTCCCGCGATATCGAAGATGAGGTCCCAGCGCTCGCCCGTCGCCGCGAAGTCCTCGCGCGTGTAGTCGATCGCGTGGTCGGCGCCGATGGCGCGGACCAGGTTCAGTTTCGCGGTGCTGCATACGCCCGTCACGTGGGCGCCGAACGCCTTGGCGAGCTGTACGGCGAACGTCCCCACGCCGCCCCCGGCCCCGGTGATCAGGACCCGCTGTCCCCGCTGCACCTTGCCGTGATCACGCAGGCCCTGGAGCGCGGTCAGGGCGGACACGGGGACGGCGGCCGCCTGCACGAAGCTGAGACTGGATGGTTTGGGCGCCAGGTTCTTGGGGGCAGCCCGCACGTACTCCGCGAACGACCCGTCGGCCATGCCGAACACCTCGTCGCCCGCCGCGAACTGTCTCACGTTGGTGCCGACCGCCTCCACCCGACCGGCCAGATCCGAGCCGCGCACCCGCGTCTTGGGCCGGCGGAGCCCGTTCCCCATGATGCGGATCAAGTACGGGAGACCGGTCATGACATGCCAGACGCCTTGATCGACGCCGGCCGCGTGCACGCGGACGAGCACATCGTCGTCCCCGACCTCGGGCTGCTCCACGTCCTCGAGCGCAAGGACGTC
Organism: Gemmatimonadota bacterium; assembly: GCA_029862925.1. Taxonomy (GTDB): domain Bacteria; phylum Gemmatimonadota; class Gemmatimonadetes; order Gemmatimonadales; family GWC2-71-9; genus JAOTWJ01. The sequence continues at coordinate 5,946 of JAOTWJ010000058.1, read as the reverse complement.
GGGCGAGCCGTACCGGTCCTGCCCGATCGCCTTCATGGTGCCCCCTCATTCGGGGCGGCGGAGATCCGTCGCCCCTTCTCTTCGAACTTGGGACTCGGCCACGTGATGTGCCAGTCGGAGACTCGACGGATCGAGGGATCGCTTGGGGCGTCCGGGTGGTGACCGAGGAACGTGGAAACGTGAGGGGATCCTCCGCTACGACGCGAACCAGTCCAGCGCCTGCTCCGAAATCTCCGCCGGAACGGTGTGGCCGCCGTCGAACGACTCGAAGGTGACCGTATAGCCCTCGTCCCGCAGGCGGGGCACGATGTCGTTCCGGGTGTTGCCGTACGCGAGGATCGGATCGGCCGTGCCGTGGGAGACGAACACCGGGGGCTTGCCGACGAGCGGCTCGGTGGGGCGCAGGAACCCCGGGGAATAGGCGATCAGGTGGGTGAAGAGGTCCCCGTTCGAGACGCCGAGTGACAGCGCGTAGGACGCGCCGTCGGAAAAGCCCGCGAGGGCGATGCGGCCGGGATCGATGCGGCAGCGGGCGAACGTGAATGCCAGCGCGTCGTCGAGGAACGCGACGTCCGGCCCGAAGCCACTGCTCAGGACGTCCCAGGTACCGCCTCGCGAGTCGGGGGCGAGCAGCACGAAGCCGCGGGTGTCGGCCCGGGTGCGATAGGAGGTCCAGAGGTCCGCCGACTGGCCGGCGCCATGCAGCACGAGCACCAGCGGCGCGGGCGTATCGGCGACATAGCCGGTTGGTACCCAGAGCCATCCGTCCCGGGCGCTGCCCAGGCCGAGCTCGGTGAGCCCGATGGTCGGCGAAACGGTCGGCAAGCCCGGCCGGGCCGAGAGGCGTGGATCGCCGATCCCGGGCTCGGTGAACGCGCGACCGCAGTGCCAGACGGCGGGCAGCGCCAGGGCGCTCGCGGCGGTCTCGAGAAAGGCGCGGCGGGAGAGGGGCACAGGCGTTCGCGGGTTGCCGTCAAGGAACCGCTGCACACGGCGGCGGCGGGTCACTCCAGCCGCTGTGGCGAGCGACGACGGCTCTACGTTATGGGCTGCGGGGGAGGGACGCAAGGGACGAGTGATCGAGTGATGCGGCGCAGCCGGAGGCGAGCGTCCTCATGGCTCGCGTGGATTCGGAACCCGACGCGCGCCCGTCTCGTAGTCAGGAGTATGGACCGTCTGGAGGAGCTGCGCCGCGAGGTCGCCAGGGAGCGCCGTGCTCGCCCCGCACCCGCTCCCCCGCCCCCGCCCGCGCCGGCCCGCCCGCGCGTCTTCCGGTGGCGCCGGCTGCTGGTGGTGCCGCTGGGGCTCGTGCTGCTCGGCCTGCCGGTCGTGACCCTGCTGCGGGGCTCCACCGCCCTCTACCTGCATGCCGGCTGGCCCACGTGGGCGGCGCTGGCCGGCGCGGCCGCCGTCGCCGCCGCCCTGGTGGCGGGCTACGCGGCCCTGCTGTCGCGGAAACTCACGGGCCGCGCCCGGCTGCGCTTCGTCGCCACCTGGATCGCGGCGCCGCTGGTGGTGGCCCACTGTGTCCACGGCCTGCTGTTCCTGGCGCGCGTCAACGCCAAGACCGACGACGTCCGCACGTACTACCGCGCGCTGCACCCCGCCCTGCGCCTGGCGGTGAGCACGTTCGTGATCGTGGATGACGGGCAGGTGGTGACCGACATCCACCGCACCGCGGCGGACTACGACCGGATGCGGCTCCCGGTGTACGAGTCGTCGCTCCACTTCCGCCAGGCGGACGGCTGGGTGCACGCGATGGATCTGCGGACGATCGGCCGCGGCCGCGTGCGCAACTGGGTCACGGCCGCCTCGTTCCGCCTGCTCGGGTTCCGCACGCTGCGCCACGTGGGGACCGCCGATCACCTGCACGTGTCGCTGCCGCTCCCGCCGTAGGGACGTGGGCCTGGTGCTGCGCGCCAGCGAGCCGCGGCGCGATCGGCGCTCCCAACGCCCTGGCGTCACCCGGGGACGTCGCACAGTTTGCCCTTGAGACCGTCGATAGCCGAGATCGCTCGGGCGGTCCGAGAAGGAGCGTCGCGGCATTGCTGGCTGGACCATGGAGGGAGGGAACCGTGTTCTATGAAGTCGTGCTGCCGTTGCTCGGGATGGGCATGGGCGTGTGGGTACTGTATAACGGCTTTCGCATCGCCACGCGTGCGCTGAACCAGAAGCACGAGCGGGATCTGGCACAGTCGGGGGGCGCGCCGCCGGGCGCGCTGGCGGAGCTGCGGGACCGGGTCGAGCGGCTGGAGGACGTCGAGCAGCGCGTGCAGGAGCTCGAGGAGCGCCAGGATTTCACGGAACGCGTGTTGACCGCCGGGGGCAAGCAGCTCCACGAGCCGTCATGATGGGAGGCGCTGAGGTGGACCCAGACGGCGGGAGCGGCGGCACCTGACCGGTCAGCCTGCGGCGGCAGATGGTCCCATCGCGCCGCTCGGCGACGCGATCCCCCGGCGCGGCACGTGGCTCACGCGCGCCCTCGGCCGTGGCGCGCTGGCGCTGCTGGGATGGCGCGTCACCGGTGCCTTCCCCAACGAGCCCAAGATGGTGGTGATCGGCGCCCCGCACACGTCGAACTGGGACTTCGTGATCGGGCTGGCCGCGGCGTTCTCGCTGCGGCTGGGCTTTTCCTGGGTGGGGAAGCACGTGCTCTTCCGGCCGCCGGCGCACTGGCTGTTTCGCTGGCTGGGCGGGGTCCCCGTGGACCGCCGGGCGTCACACGGGTTCGTGCAGCAGATGGTGGCCGAATTCGAGAGCCGCTCGCAATTCCTGCTGGCCCTCGCCCCGGAAGGCACCCGGAAGACGGTGGCGCGGTGGAAGACCGGCTTCTACCACATTGCCCACGGGGCGCGCGTGCCGATCGTGATCGTCACGTTCGACAAGGCGCGCAAGGAGATCCACGTGGGACCGATCGTGACCCCGAGCGGGGACCTCAGCGCCGACCTGGACCGGATCCTGGCGCTCTACGCGGAGCGCCTGGGCACGCCGCTGCTGCCGGCGACGGGATAGCCGCGTCGCCTTCGTCGCGGCAGCCGCGGAGAGGCATCCTGGTCTAGCGGGCGTTCTCTCGCCGCGCCTCACACCCCGGCGATGCGGGCAACGGGATCGCCGAGCCTGCTCCCCTCACCCGGCGTCGTGCCGGAGGTCGCGCACGCGCGGCTTGCCGCCGCCGGGCGTCACCGGTGCCGACGCCTGCATCACGATGGAGGCTTCCCCACCGTAGCGCCGCACCTCGTCGAGACCGCCCACGTCGATGGCGCTCGTGCCGGTGATGTCGTCGCCAGTGCTGTAGAACTCGTAGTAGGTCCCGTCGGTGAACACCAGGAACACCTGCCCCACCGGCCGGTCGAGGCGTTTCTTCACGACGATGTGCGCGATGGTCTTGCCGATGATGCCGGGGGCCGCGTCGGCCATCTCGTTCCAGCCGGCCCTCGCGACGGTCGGAAGCGTCTGGTCGCTCAGTGGATGCCTCCTTCTCCCATGCCCCACCTCTCGGTCGGACTCGTGAGGTCGGCCTTCCTGGTCGAGGCTCGGTCGGCACGCCGCAGCAGCGGATCGCGGAGCGGGTTGTGGTGGCACTCGGGCTTCGAGCCTCCGGTGGTCACGAAACATGGGGGAGGCATGGGACATGGACAATGGGGCCGGCCCGGTGGATCGTTGGGAGGGAGCACCCTCGACGCCGGAGGCCGCGATGTTCGATTTCACGCTCACCGAAACCCAGCGCGCCCTGCGCGACGAAGTCCGAGACTTCGTCAAGTCGGTGCCACGCCAGCTGATCCTCGACATGGATGCCGACACGATCGACTTCCCACGCGAATTCCTGCGCGAGGCAGGCCGGCGGAATCTGCTGGGGTGTCGGTATCCCCAGCGCTGGGGGGGCCGCGGGCTCGACTGGGTGACGACCGCGATGGTGATGGAGGAGGTGGGCGTGCTGGGCTACATCTTCGCCTGCACGTTCGGCGTCGGCGCCGAGCTCGTGTGCGACGCCATTGTCCTGCACGGGACGGACGCGCAGAAGGAGAAGTATGTGGTCCCCCTGCTGCGGGGCGAGATCTTCGCCGCCGAGTGTCTCACCGAGCCGCGCAGCGGGTCCGATTTCTTCGGCACGACAACCGTAGCGGAGGATCGCGGGGATCACTTCCTGCTGCGCGGGCAGAAGCGCTTCATCGTGGGCGGGACGGCAGCCGACTACTTCCTGGTGTACGCGCGCACCGATCCCGAGGCCGAGCCGCACCGGGGCATTTCGTGCCTGCTGGTCGATCGCGGTCCCGGCATCTCCGCCGACTACCTCTACGGCCTGATGGGTTGTCGGGGAGGGGGCGCGAGTCGCGTCGTGTTCGCCGACGTGAAGGTCCCTAAGGAGAATCTGCTGGGCGAGCTGCACGGGGGGCTCGCCGTGTTCAACACCATGATGATTCCGGAGCGGCTCGGCACGGCGGCGATGACGATCGGCGCCGCACGGCCGGCGCTCGAGGTCGCGACTACCTACACCAGCAAGCGCAAGGCATTCGGGCAGGTGATCAACCGTTTCCAGGGCGTGAGCTTCCAGATCGCGGACGCCGCGATGCTGCTCGACGCCTCGCGGGCATTCGTCTACAGCACGTGTCTCGCCGTGCAGCACGAAGGGGCCACACCGCGCGTCCGCCGGCTGGTGTCGGAGACCAAGAAGTTCGTGACCGAGTCGTGCCAGCAGGTGGTCCACAATGCCATGCAGGTCATGGGCGGCATCGGCTACACCAACGTCTTCCCGATCGAGCGCATCCATCGCGACCTGCGCCTGGCGTCGATCTGGACCGGCACCAACGAGGTCCTCACGGCCATCGTCGGCAGCGAGTGGTACAAGGAGCACGCGGACGCCCGGCGCCTCAACGCCACCCGCGATCTCGAGCTCGACGCCCTCGAGTCGAGCGCCGTGGGCGAGAAGATCTATGAGTGAGCGGGGCGGCAGGGAGGAATCGGCTCGACGCCAGTCGATCGACGCGGCTCAAGGCCGTGCGGAAGTGACCTTCAAGTAAGGCACGATGGCCCGCGGCCGGCACCCCCGGACCGCGGGCCATTCGTGCTGCCTCGGCGCAGGTCCCCGTCGCAGCGGTACCTACCGCGATGCGGCGGTCTGCACGAGCATGATCTTGAAGGGCCCCTGCCCGTGCAGCTGAATCACGGTCGCACCACGCGCCCCGCCGTAGTGCGGCTTGTTCGCGGGGAGGTGCAGGTAGTCCCCCGCCCCGTAGGCCTGGAGCTTGGACTCGTCCGCCCCGTCACCCATCGCGAGGAGGAGCGTCCCCGAGAGAACCGTCAGATTCTCCGCCATCGGATGGAAGTGCGCGGGAAACCGGTAGTTCGCCGGGAAACTGAGCCGGAGCGTATAGGGCCCGGCCTCGTCGGGGTTGCCGTCGATCGCGGCGATCTTCATGCCGGGGTCGAAGCCCGGCACGTCGATGTCCGCAAACTGGATGCTGCCTGCCGAGACGGCGGCCATGCCGCCCATCGCGTCGACCTTCTGCTGCGCGACCGCGACCGACGCGACCGTGGCGGTGAGCACCGTTGCGATGAGGATGCTGGGATAGCGAAGCACTGCGGTTTCCTCCGGTCGAAAGACAACACGGGACGCATGGACAGCGGGGGCACGAGGCGCAGCCACCGTGGAGGTTGAGGCAGCACCAGCTAATTACTATCAACCTACTCCCCTTTTCGCAACGCCCGGTGAAGTCCTCCTCCGGGTCTGGTCCCGCCCTGCCGGCCTTTGCGCCCCCAGATGACCGCGAGGCGGGCAGCACGGCGGGATTCCATCCGCAGGAGAACGAGCACCGCCGCAGGCCGAGCGGAGATGAAGGAGGAGATGAAGGACAAGAACGGAGGAGCAGACCGCTGGCGATGCTTCGGGCCGTTATCTTACGTCCGGGAATTACTGATGCTCGACCATACGTCGGAGACCACACGTGT